>DATELN010000001.1:0-11499 GCA_035276605.1 Pseudonocardiaceae bacterium
CGGTCGTCCAGGCATCAGCGGATCATCTGGGTATCTCGATCATTCACCGGCAGGATTCTCTTCGATGGGCACATCCATGGCCCGGATCGCGTCGAAGAGCTGGTCGGAATTCCACCCCGGCTCGATATCGTCGATCAACCCGGCCGCTTGACCTAACGTCAGCTCCGCCATCCGAGTGTCATCCTTGATCCGGATGAAGTAGCTGATGAAGGTGGGACGCCCCGCACCGGCCGGAACTGATTTAGGGCTCACCTCGTCGGCTTTGACCGTGGCCTCGATTCCCTGGCAACCGCTGGCGTTGAGGCGTTCCCCGATCTCGGCGGCGATCCTGCGGGCCTCATCTACAAGCATGGCCTGTCTCCTTCGCTGATCGTTTGCGACAACCGTAGACCCTTATTCACATGCCGGTTGGTGGCCCTGGGCGGCCAGCCGGGCAAGCGGCAGGTGCCGCGGCTACTCAGCGACGGAATCGGGGCGGTGCAGCAGGCAGGCCGCGACTAGGGCGGTCCAACCGGTCTGGTGTGACGCCCCCAGCCCGGCTCCGGTGTCCCCGTGGAAATATTCGTGGAACCACAGCTGGTCATGCCAATGCGGGTCGGTCTGGAACAGCTCGTAGCCACCGAAAACCGGGCGGCGCTGGGCGGGGTCGTTGCGGAAGATTTTGATCAACCGGTCGTTCAGGTCGGCGGCGACCTCGACCAGCGTCAGCTTCACCCCGGAACCGGTCGGGTGCTCGACGACGAAGTCGTCGCCAAAAAACCGGGCGAACCGACCAATCGCCTCGATGACCAGATAATTGACCGGGAACCACACCGGCCCGCGCCAGTTGGAGTTGCCGCCGAACAGACCACTGGTCGACTCGGCGGGTTCGTAGTCGACCGACGCGTGCAGCTCGGGCAGGTCGAGCACAAACGGCGCCTTGGCATGGCGGCGCGACACCGAGCGCAACCCGTGGGGAGATAGGAACTCCTGCTCGGACAGCATCGGCTCCAGAATGCGTCGCAGCTGCGCCGGACCCACCATCGACAGCAGCCGGCCCTCTGCGCCATCGCGAACGTGGGTCTCCCCTACCACGCCGGCGTACTGCGGCAGGTTGGCGAGAAACCAGCGCACCCGCTCCGCAAAATCCGGTAACCGCTGCATGATGGCAGTGCCTAGGGTCGTGGTCGCGCACAGCGGCAGCAGCCCCACCAGCGAGCGCACCCGCAGTGGGATTCGTCGCCCGTCGGCTGCCGACAGCACGTCGTAGAAGAAGCCGTCCGTCGGGTCCCACAGCCCGTCGTGGGCCGCTGCGGCGATCAGCGCGAAATGCTCGAAGAACTTGGTGGCCAGATCCTCGTAGGTCCGGTCGTGCTGGGCGAGAACCAAGGCCATCTCCAGCAGGTTCAGGCAGTACATCGCCATCCAGGCGGTGCCGTCGCTTTGCTCCAGGACCCCGGCCAGCGGCAGCGCCGCAGACCGGTCGATCGGACCGATGTTGTCCAGGCCGAGGAAACCGCCCTCGAAGACATTGTTGCCTTCGCTGTCCTTGCGGTTGACCCACCAGGTGAAGTTCAGCAGCAGCTTGTGCAATACCCGAGCCAGGAAGTCATAGTCACGCGAGCCGTCGTTTTCGAAGACCCGCAACGCGGCCCAGGCGTGCACCGGGGGGTTGACGTCGCCAAAGGCCCACTCGTAGGCAGGCAGCTGCCCACCCGGATGCATGTACCACTCGCGCAGCAGCAACAGCAGTTGGTTCTTGGCGAAGGTCGGGTCCAGCCGCGCCAGCGGCACGCAGTGAAAAGCGAGATCCCACGCCGCATACCAGGGGTACTCCCACGGATCCGGCATCGAGATGACATCGGCGTTATTGAGGTGGCGCCATGCGGCGTTACGCCCGTGCTGGCGCTGCGAGGGCGGCGGCGGACCGGCTGGATCGCCGTCAAGCCAGCGAGCCACGTCGTAGTGGAAGAACTGCTTGCCCCACAGCATCCCGGCCATCGCCTGCCGCAGCACCATCGCATCCTCATCGGAGGCTTCAGTGGTTGCGCCCGCCTGCCCCAGCGCCCGGTAGAACTCGTCGGCCTCGACGCGCCGGGCGGTCATCACGTCGTTGAACTCGGCTCCCAAGGCACCTGAGCGCGTCCCTGCGGTCAGCCGCAGCCGGATCACCGCCTGGGCACCGGCGGCCACGTCAAGCCGATACCACAAGGCGCCTTTGGTGCCGGATCCATCCGGGTTGACGGTCGCCGCGCCGGCCACGACATGATCATTGATGCCATCCTTGGGATAAGCCGACCGGCCCGGCATGCCGTAGAGCCGCTGGGTGTTCGTCTCGTTGTCACACAGCAGCGCCTGGGCCGAACCGTCGCCGGCAAGGACCAGCGGTCCCAGCGGGTTGTGCTGCGCAATCAGCGTTGAGCCCTCCCCGGCTCGAACCTGGGGCACGTCCTGCTGACCGGGCAGCCCCCACGCCCAGGTGTTGCGAAACCACAGCGTGGGCAGCACGTGCAGGGTCGCCGCCTCCGGGCCACGGTTGTCCACGGTGATCCGTAGGCATAGATCCGTGGGGGCGGCCTTGGCGAAGTCCATCGTCACCACCCAGTACCGGTCCTCGGCGAACACGCCGGTGTCGACCAGCTCGTATTCCGGCTTGTCCTTGCCCCGGCGGCGGTTTTCGCCGACCAGGTCGGCGTAGGGGAAGCGTCGCTGCGGGTAGTGGTAACGCCAGGTCATCCAGGAATGGGTGGGGGTGGAGTCCAGGTACCACCAGTAGTCCTTGACGTCCTCGCCGTGGTTTCCCTCTGGGCCGGTCAGCCCGAACATCCGCTCCTTGAGGATCGGATCGACGCCATTCCACAGCGCCAGTGCCAGGCAGAACGTTTGGTGCTCATCGCAGATCCCCGCCATGCCGTCCTCATTCCAGCGGTACACCCGGGAGCGAGCGTGATCGTGCGGAAAGTAGTCCCAGGCTTCGCCGTAGGCGCTGTAGTCCTCCCTAACCGTGCCCCAGGCCCGCTCGGACAGATACGGTCCCCAGGCCCGCCAGGCCGCCGTGCCGTCATCTGCTTGCTGGAGCCTGGTCTGCTCGGCGGATGTGGTCTGCGCCATGGTGGTCAGTACAGTAACTGCCTTCGGACGTTACGTTCGACCGTTTTAGAAGACCCTGCATGAGCATGATGCTCCCGCTGCGCATCGCATTCGGTCCTGCCGTGTGCACCTCCCTGTCAGAGGGCGGTGACCGAGAATGGCTGGTAGCCGACGGCTGTGGCGGGTACGCGATGGGCACGGTGTGCGGGCTGCGGACCCGGCGCTATCACGGCCTGCTGGTGCCGGCCGTGGCCGGCGCCTCGGCGCGCCGGCTCGGTTTGGTCGCGTTGGATCCCGTGCTGACGCTGCCCTCCGGCGCCTCCGTGCGGCTCGGGGTACACGAGTGGGCCGGCGGGGCGCTAGCGCCCGCCGGCCATACGCTGCTCGAGTCGTTCGATCTCGACGAGGGCCTGCCCCGGTGGCGGTGGCGGATCGGTGACGCCGTGGTCGAACGCGAGTTGGCGATGCGCCACGGCAGCGCATCGGTGGCCGTGGTGCATCGGCTCCTCGCCGGCGGACCGGTGAGTCTGGCTTTGGAAGCTCTGGTGACCTGGCGCGACGCGCACGGCGAGCGCTACGCCGGCCAGCCGCCGACCGTCGAGCATCATGATGGCGGAGCGGTGGTGGAGGGATCATTCCGGCTGCGCGGGCCCGGCTGGGCCCCGGCCGGGAACTGGTACTGCGGTGCACACGCCCGGCTGGAGGCAGACCGCGGCCTGGCCGCCGACGAGGACGTGTGGCTGGCCGGCCGGTTCACCGCCGAGCTGCCCAGCGCCGGCGACACGCTGGCGGTGTCGGCCTGGGCCGGCGACCTCGCGGTTGAGCCTCCGCCAGCGATCAACGTGGTGACGGGGGCCCGGAATCGGGCCCGCGCTCTGGTGAACACCGTGGGCACGACCGACGAGGTAATGGCGCGGCTGGTGCTGGCCGCCGATGCGTTCGTCACCACCTCGCCGGACGTCGTCGCCGGTTACCCGTGGTTCGGCACGTGGTCACGCGACACCATGACATCCTACGAGGGGCTGTTCTTGGCCACCGGTCGCGCCGAGGAGGGTCGGGCACTGCTGCGCGCGTACGCCGCGACGGTGTCCGAAGGCATGCTGGCCAACACCGCCGACACCGGCGCGATCGAATACAACACCGCCGACGCGACGCTGTGGTTCATTCATGCCATCGACCGTCATGTCGGGGTCACCGGTGACCTCGATCTCGCCGCGAGTGTCGTTCCGGTGCTGGACGGCGTGATCAAGGCGCACATGGAGGGCACGCGGTACGGCATCGGCGTCGATCCAGCCGATGGGCTGCTGACTCAGGGTCAACCCGGCTACGCGCTGACGTGGATGGATGCCCGGGTTGACGGGGTCGGTGTAACGCCCCGGATCGGCAAGGCGGTGGAGATCAATGCGCTGTGGGTGAACGGTCTTGCGGCGCTGCAGGCTTTGCACGCCCGGCTCGGCGGGGATTCACCGGAGACCGCCGCTCTGCACGAGCGCGCTCGTTCGTCCTTCGCCGCCCGCTTTCCCAGTCCGGGCGGCGGGCTCTACGACGTCGTGGACGGCCCCACCGGTGATGACGACACCGTGCGCCCCAACCAGTTGCTCGCCTTTTCGTTGCCGCACGCGCCGCTGACGGTGCCTGGTGCTTTCGGCGCGCTGTCCCGGTCGCTGCTGACCCCGCTGGGGCTGCGCAGCCTCACACCAGGCTCGGCCGGATACCGAGGCCAGCACCGTGGCGGGCCATGGGATCGGGACAGCGCCTACCACCAGGGCACCGTCTGGCCGTGGCTGATCGGGCCGTACCTCGACACCTGCCGACGCGCCGGTATCGCCACCGACGGAGTGCTCGCCGGCCTGTCCGGGCACCTGGGCGAGTGGGGGCTCGGCTCAGTTTCCGAAACCGCTGACGGTGACCCACCACACGCGGCCACCGGCTGCCCGTTCCAGGCCTGGTCGGTCGCCGAACTCCTGCGCGTCACCCGGCTGCCGTCGGTGTGATCAGATCCCCGAGGGCGGTGTGAAGCGCGCTGAGCGGGCGGATGGTGGAGGGCGGCATTACGCTGCGCAGTGATGCGGGTACTCGTGACCGGCTGGTCGTCCTTTCTTGACGGCGAGGCCACCGCAGGCGATGTGCTGAGCATGGAGGCCGTGCGGGACGCGCTGCTCGAAGCCGGACTCGGTGTCGATGTCGCCTGGAGTCCCCGACTGCGTGCCGATGGCCTGAGCCTGGAACACGCTGACCCGAATACCTACACTCACCTGCTGTTCGTCTGCGGTCCCGCGCACGGCCGGCAAGTCCGCCAACTTCATGAACGGTTCGCACACTGCCGGCGGTTGGCCGTCGGAGTCTCCGTCGTAATGGCCGACGACCCAGCCGTCACCGGATTCCACCAGGTCATCGCCCGCGACGGGGATGGCGTCAGGCCGCACCGCGACCTTGCCGCAGCCCCGCGCTGTGGTCAGGTACCGGTGGTCGGAGTGGTCCTAGCGCATGCCCAGCACGAGTACGGCAACCGGCAGTGCCACGGCGACGTCCATGCCATGCTGACCTCCTGGCTGGGCCGGCAAAATTGCGCCCGGCTGCCGTTCGACACCCGGCTCGATAGCCACGACTGGCGGCTGGCCGGCACATCCGACCAGCTGGAATCGGTGATCAGGCGGCTGGATGTGATGGTCACTACCCGCATGCATGGACTGGTGTTGGCGTTGAAGAACGGGATCCCAGCGCTGGCCATCGACCCGATCGCCGGCGGTGCGAAAGTCACCGCGCAGGCCGCAACGTGGGCCTGGCCGGCAGTGGTGGCAGCCGATGCGCTCACCGAAGCGCAGCTGAACTACTGGTGGGACTGGTGCCGATCGGCCGACTGCGGGGTGCTGGCGGCGCGCTGCAGGCACGAGTCCACCAAGGGCACGCTCGTGCCACGCCTGCTGCAGGCGATCACCGGACACTGACTCGTGTGTTCAGTCAGCCACGCAAAGTTCACACGATCGGCGATTGGGCGAAGGTACTTATCAGGCAACACGAACCCTCCTAGCCACCGACCGGGCCCAGCCCGATCCGTACTGGACGCAGAGGAGAAGTGTTTATGGTCACCACCGGCACCGACGGGCGGGCGACCACCTCAATGGCTGAGCGCGGGGATGTGCTGGAGGCGGTGGAGCGGCTTCTCGATGACTCCGCCGAGGGCCAGGGTGGGGCACTGTTCGTGGTCGGACCTGCCGGATTGGGCAAGACTACGGTGCTCGAATATGCGATCACCATGGCGAGAGCGCGGTTTGCCGTCGGCGTTGGGCGTGGTGATCGGGTAGAGGCGGTGCTGCCATTCGGCCTGATCGGCCAGGCACTCGGTGAGCTACTTGAAGGCAAGCTTTTTGGCGGCAGCATGGCACTGGACAGCCACGGCGGCGAGGCCGGCGACATCTCGCCCCAGGCCCGCTTCTACGGCATCCTCCGCGAGGTGCGGCAAGCGGCGAACGGCCCGCTGCTGCTGGCCATCGACGACCTGCACTGGTCGGATCCAGACTCGTTGACCGCGATTCACCTGATCTGCCGCCGGCTGGCCAGCCTGCCGGTCGCCTTGATCGCCACCGCTCGGCCGTGGCCCGCGGAGGCGGTCAACTCGGCGCGGGAGCTGGCGGCTCAGAGCTTGGCCCAGATCGAGCCGCTGGCTCCGCTGAGTACCGTGGCCGTTCAGGCGATACTGCGTGACCGGCTCAGCGACACGGTCCCCGCCGTGGTGGTGGACCAGGCCATCGAGATGTGCAGCGGCAATCCGTTGCTGGTGGAACAGGTCGCCCTCGAACTACGCCGAGGCGGGAAGCTCACCCAGGGCCAGCTCTGGTTATCCCGCTTCGTCGGCGTCGGTGCGAGCGGGCAGCGCTTCCTGCAGGCAGCCAGCGTACTGGGGACACGGTTCCGGGCCGACGTCGCGACGAAGGTGGCGGGATTGTCGGCTGCCGACGCCGGCACTGAGATCGACGGTCTGTTCCGCGGCGGCCTTCTCTACGAGTCCGATGACGGCTGGGCGCGGTTCACCCACGCGCTGATCCGGCAAGGCATCTATGCGGATATCGCGCCGCCCCTGCGCAGAGATCTGCATGCGGCGTCTTTCCGCACCTTGGTCGCTGCGGGCGCTCATCCAGCCGAAGCAGCCGAACACGCGGTCGCCGCTGAGCTGACCGGTGACCCCGGGGCAGTGGCCACAGTGACTCAAGCCGGGCGCGCAGCGCTGCGGGTCGGCGCGGTCCGTGCGGCCCGCCAGCACCTGGCCGACGGGATGCGGCTGGCGGGTGAGACCGCGCCAGTGGGCCTGCTTTTTGACTTCGCTACTGCTCTCGCCGCAAGCGGTGCCAGCGACGAAGCGATAACCGTCTACGAACGGCTGTTGCGCCTGCCCGAGCTGTCCATTGCTGACCGCATCGCCGCCTTGCGCGACCTGGGTCAGGCCAGCTTCGTCATGGGCCAGGTAGAGCGCGCCGCGGGATGTTACGAATCAGCTGTCGGCCTGGCCGAGCAGGACTATCCCGCGCTCGCCGTCGGAGTGTTGCTCGATCAGTCCTTTCAGCATCAGGCGCTGTTCGGTCCCAGGTCGGCACTTCCGTCGGCCAGCCGAGCCGCGGAACTGGCCGCCGCCAGCGGGGTCATGCAGTCATCGGCACAAGCCGCATGGGGTGCGATCGCCTATCGCTGTGGTGATCCCGACGGCCTTGCGGCGGCTGCGCGCGCCGCCACGTCACCCGTCGACCCCATCCCTACCATCCGGTCCAGGAACCGGAAGGGATACCGAGACCCTGCCCTGAGCTATGCCGTCGTGGCCGTGCACGCCGAACAGTTCGCCGACGCCGAACGGCTGCTCACCGACATTCTGAGCTCAGCCGAACGCCGATGTGAACCACTCACCTTGCTCCTGGCAGCGATGGCCTGGATCGAATGCCTGTGCCGGCTGGGCCGGTTGCCGGAAGCCGTTCCCGCGGTCGAGCGCCTCACTGAGCTTGTCGAGCTGTTTCCCTATGGGGTACCGCTGGCCCTCACCTACCAAGCGTTGGTCCTGCTAGAGCTCGGGCAGTTGGAGCAGGCGGCTATGTGTTGCGCGCAATTGCCGACCGCACTCCATCACGACCGCTACAGCCTGCATCGCACCGACGGAATGCAGCTTCAGGTCCAGGGAACGCTGGCTTACCGGCAAGGAGATGCGCCGAAGGCATGCTCGCTGTTCGCCGCGCTTGAGGAGTGGGCTGACCGCACCGGTGAAGCGGACCCCTCATTCGTGCTCTGGGCGGCCGACGCGGTCGCCGCCTACCTCGCCTGTGACCGCGACACCGATGCGCGACATGTCATCGACTGGGTCGCGCAGCGCGCTGTTGCCCTCCCCACCCAATGGCCGAAGATCATCGTAACCGCTGGACAGGCGGCTCTCGCCGAGCGCCGCGGCGACCGGGCACGCGCGGACAGCTACTTTGTCCAGGCCCTCAAGCTCCACGATGAGCTGCCCATGCCACTGGCCCGGTGCACGACACTGACCGACTATGGCGCTTTCTTGAGCCGTGGCGGTGACAGCCTTCGGGCGCGCGCTGCGCTCAGAGAAGCGGCGCGCATCGCCGAGACGTGCGGAGCTGGTTGGCATGCCCAGCGCGCGCGAGCCGAATGGCGGCGAGCCGGCGGGCGCGCCCGCGCCCGCAAAGCCCACAGCGGCTAGCCGGCATCGCTGTGCTTGACACCGGTCGATGCGCTCTGTCACCGTGATTCTGGCGAGCATGCGGGTTCTTCTAGGCCAACGGAGGTCGAATATGACCATTATGAGCGATCGACCCAGTCGCGTTGCCGGCACACCGTTGCGTCAGTCGACAACCGACAATCAAGGCGAGAGCATGCCGCAAATGCGCAAGCCGTGGGTGGCACCGGCCTGGGAACGGCTGGACACGCCTATGGAAATCACGATGTACGCGGGTCAGCGCTAGCACATCTGGCAGATGCGCATTCGCATCCTCGGTTCCGCGGCCGGCGGCGGAGTACCACAATGGAACTGCGGATGCCCCGTTTGCGTCGCCGCGCGGTCAGAATCGCGGCCGGTGACAAAGCGGCTGTCATGCGCTATTGCCATTGGTGACGACAACGGCGCCTGGTTTCTGGGCAACGCCGGCCCAGAGCTCAATGTTGCGTTGAGCGAGTGCCCTGCGTTATGGCCGAAACCGGATGAGGCTACGGCACCAATACATGGGGTTTTGCTCACCGATGCCGAGCTCGACCATACGTTAGGTTTGTTGTCGCTTCGCCAGTCTGCCGAGCTGCATGTGTACGGCACCGAAGCGGTACGTATTCTGCTTTACCAGTGTGGGGTGCTGCCGACGTTGGAAAGCTACACGGTCGTGCATTGGCACGAAATCCGGCCAGGCGAACGATGTGCGCTGCACGATCGCTACGGTGTGCCGTCACCGCTATGGTGTGAGCCCTTCGATGCCACCAGCGGCCGGCTCCCCCGTTATGCCCGAACCAGCGATGCCCGGCCTAGCCCGCCTGACTCCGGCGTGGTCGTCGGTTACCGGATCGGCGATGCGCGCACCGATCGGGTCGCAGTGTTGCTGCCGTCGGTGGCCGCCCTCGACGAGCGCCTTTTGGCTCACCTGCACGGGGCCCAGCTCCTTCTGCTAGACGGCACCTTCTGGACCGACGACGAGCTGCACCGCCGTCGGCGCGGCACCGCCACCGCCCGATCGATGGGTCACCAGCCCATCGCCGGTGCGGACGGCAGCCTAGCGCTGATTCGCCAACTGACCGATACGCATATCGTGTACACGCACGTCAACAACACTAATCCGATTCTATTTGAAGACGCCCCCGAAAGGGCACATCTCGCCGCGGCCGGCGTAACCGTGGCACACGACGGCGTTGAATTCGAACTTTAGAGTAGGAGGCCTTCATGGGCGAAGATCGGCCGGCGCGCAGTCGTGCCGAGTTCGAGGGCCTGTTGCGCGCCGTTGAACGCAGTTACTGGGACAAGCATCCCTTCCACCAACGGATGGACGCCGGAGAGCTGGGCCCCGACGATTTGCGGGCCTGGGTAGCTAACCGGTGGTATTACCAACGAAGTCTGCCGCAGAAGGACGCCGCCATCGTGGCGAACTGCCCGTTACCCGAGATTCGCCGGCGATGGCTGCCACGAATCTCCTACCACGACGGCACCACGAACGGCGATGGGGGCTGCGCCAGGTGGTTGCTGTTGGCCGAGGCGGTCGGATTGAGCCGCACTGAAGTTACCGATGAGCGGCACGTATTACCGGGCGTTCGGTTCGCGGTCGATTCCTATGTCACCTTCGCCCGTACGCGGCCGTGGATCGAGGGGGTCGCATCATCGTTGACCGAGCTTTTCGCGCCAGCAGCAATGGCCACCCGTATCGCAGCGTGGAAACGACACTACACGTGGCTTAACCATGCGGCATTGACGTATTTCGAGGCTCGCATACCGCGGGCTCGTCAAGAATGTGCGGACGCGTTGGATATCGTGTTGACGTACTGTGCGTCGGCAGACAGCCAGGACGCGGCCGCACGAGCGTTGGAGTTTAAGACGGACGTCTTGTGGTGCATGCTGGACGCGATCGAGCATTCCCGATCGGCGCTGCGGTGACGGCGTCGGTGTTGCCCACCGACCGGCCCCGGCTGCGCCGCGGGGTGCGCGCCAGCACCGATCCGCTCAGCACGACGGCGATCCTGTTATATCCCGAGGGGATCCTGTTTCTGAACGAAACTGCGGCTGCCGTGATCAGCCACTGCGACGGCAACCGTACGGTCGCCGACGTGGTCCACGCGCTCAGCGACACCTACGACGACGTGACCTTCGAGGACGTCATCGGATGCCTGCAGGACCTTGTCGCACAGCGACTGATGGCAGTCGGCCGTGGATAGGCCACTGGGCTTGCTCGCCGAGCTGACCTACCGATGCCCACTGCATTGCCCATACTGTTCCAACCCCGTCACGGTCGGCGATTCCGCAGAATTGGCCCTGCCCGAGTGGTTGCGCGTGCTTGAGCAGGCTCGCCAGCTCGGGGTCCTGCAACTGCACCTGTCCGGCGGCGAGCCGCTGGTTCGACCTGACCTGACCGCGCTCGTCGCGCGTGCCCGCGAGTTGGGCTTTTACGTCAGTCTCGTCACCAGCGGGGTCGGTCTCGACCAGGCGCGAGCCAGTGAGCTAGCGCACGCCGGGCTCGACCATGTCCAGCTGAGCCTGCAAGACGCCGACCGCGCCGCGGCCGACGAGACGGCAGGTGCTCGCGTCTTCGGACACAAGATGGCCGCTGCGGCGGCAATTACGGCGCTGGGACTGCCGCTGACCATCAACGTCGTGCTGCACCGGGCGAACATCGGCCGGATCGAAGCGATCGCCGATCTGGCCGCCTCGCTCGGCGCGGACCGGCTGGAGCTCGCGCACACCCAGTATTA
>DATELN010000002.1:0-18227 GCA_035276605.1 Pseudonocardiaceae bacterium
AGCACACAGACCACGATGAGCACATAGAAGCCTGCCATCAGGGCCAGCGTGACGGCCCTCGCCCGCCGTTCGCCGAGCAGCACCGGCAGGGTGCGGATGCCCAGCGGCTCATCGTAGGGGATCTTGTCGGTGTGCTTGCCCATCAGCACCGATGTGCACAGCAACGCATAGGGCAACGACGCCAGCAGCACCTGCCAGGTGATCGATCCGACCGCCGTGTAGTACGTCCCGCCGACCATCAGTGGTCCCCACACCACCAGCACGTCCGGCTCGCCCAGACCGCGCTTTTTCAGCCGCAGTGGCGGTGCGGCGTAGGCCACCGACAGGATGAAACCGGCCAGCGCGAACACCACCACAGGCCAGCCCCGCGCCACCGCTAGCACCACCAGGATCACCAGGTCGGCGGCATTGACAAGCAGCGCGGCGGTAACCAACGCGCGCCGGGTGACCAGGCCGGATAGGGTCGGGTGGGGGGCGTACAGCGCCCGCGGGTAGTTCGCGGTGTCCGAACCAGTGGTGGTGTCGTACAGGTCGTTCATCAAGTTGTTGGCCACATGCGCCAACGTGATCCCGAGGACGGCCAGGACCAGCCAGCGCCAGTCAACGCCGGGCGCGCGAGCCGCAAGCAACCCGGCCACCAGTCCGGCGACCAGCGTCATCGGCAGCACGGCGGCGCGGGACACCACAATCCAGCGCGTCACCGCGTCAATCGGACCATCCGGCGGGTTGGTGGTGTTCAGCGCATAACGCCACGCGCTCACCCGACCCCGCACCCCAGCACCCGTCACCCCCTGAGTGTGCACCCGCTGTCCCCGACATGGAGACATATCGGCGTCAAGGTGGGCTCAGGACGGCGGTGTACTGGGCTGCCTCTCTGCTGGAAGAACATGTCACCGAGCTACCCAGGCGGGCAGGGCGGCAACCGGTCAAACCTGGATTACCGATCTCGATGCGAGGTGTAGCCCGCACCCGGGCGGGTACTCAATTTTCGTCGAGCGTGACCTTGGTGCAGCTGAGGTTGCTGCCGCGGCGCGAAGGAGCGCAGATCCCATGGTGGACATCACGCCGCCGCTCCGGACGACCATGGCGGCCTTCGGTGGCCGGTCGCTGCGCTGGACGAAGATCTGGGGGCGCGAATTTGGCTACTTGTACAGACCAACCATGCCGATCCCAGTACATAACCACCCGACACAAGATCAGCGTAGGACAGGCGCAGATTTCTCCAGGGTGAAACCAGCTAGCTGGGCATCGGCACTGTGAAGGGGCGTTGACAGTGACGGATCACCTCCTACGTTCATATGCACCGATCCCCGCTGCGGGATGGAAGCAGATCGACGACGAAGCGAAATCTCGCCTGACCCCCAGGCTTGCCGCACGGCGGATAGTTGACTGGTCTGGGCCGCACGGCTGGACGCATTCCGCTACTAACCTCGGTCGGACGGCGCTTTTAGAGACCACCCCACCGGGCACGAAGTCTGAAACAGCCATCGCGCGGCAGCGGCGGGTGCTGCCGCTGAGCGAATTCCGGGTGAGCTTCACGGTGGAATGCTCCGGGCTGCACGACGCCGAACGCGGTGCCAACGACGTGGACTACGCCGATCTCGACCGCGCCGCCTATGACGCCGCGTTGATTGAAAACCGGGCTGTGTTTCACGGTTGGGCGGATGCGGGAATCAGCGGACTCACCGAGTCCAGCGCGCATCCCTCGTTGGCTTGGGGACAGGACGTCGACGGGTATCCCCAAGCCGTCGCCAAAGCAACCGATGTGTTGCGCCAGGCCGGTATCGAAGAACCGTACTGCCTGGTTATCGGCCCAGAGGGCTACACCCGCATCATGGCGACGACCGAGCGCGGGGGCTATCCCCTCCAGCAGCACCTGAGCCGGATCATCGGCGGAGACGTCATCTGGGCGCCAGGACTCGACGGAGCGCTGGTGGTGAGCAGGCGCGGCGGCGACTTCATCCTGGATGTGGGTCAAGACTTTTCGATCGGCTATAGCCGGCACGACGCCGAGCTTGTGACGCTTTATCTGGAAGAAAGCTTCAGCTTCCGCGTCATCGAGCCCGACGCGGTGGTCGTCCTCACCGATGGGTAGCGCCACGGCCGGGTGCATCGGCAACCGACCTAGTGGTTTCGGTGAGTTTGGCTCGCGAGAGTGCGGGTAAGCGATTGATACTGGTTGATGCGGAAACGAATCGGGCCGGCGGGAGAAACTCACCGAATCGTTCTCTCCAGGGCCTGACGAGGAGAGTGCTATGTCGACGACAAAACCTTCAGTAGGTGGTGGAGCGTACGCTCGCAATGGGTCGGCCCTGGCGATGCAGCGCAGCCGTGGCGCTACGAGCGGGTTCCTGCTCGTACTGCTCGGTATCTGGGGCGCCATCATCCCGTTCGTCGGGCCGTACTTTGGTTACGCCTTTGGTGTGACGACGCCGTGGTATTTCACTTATGACCGGTTATGGCTGAGCGTCTTACCAGGCATCGCCGTGTTCCTTGGTGGCCTGATTCTTGGCCCGAGCGCCAACCGCGCCAGCGGCGGCCTCGGGGCGTGGCTGGCCCTGATTGGCGGGATCTGGTTCATCGTCGGGCCGGTGGTCAGCCAACTATTCAGCGTTGGCGGCGGCCTGGCAGCACCAATCGGTACCCCGGCGGGCGCGCAGGTGCTGCAGGTGCTCGAGCAACTCGGGTACTTCTACGGCCTGGGCGCGCTGGTTACGGCACTGGCGGGGATCGCACTGGGCCGGATGATGACCCGCTCGGTGTAATCTCGTCGGCTCGAACAGCACAGCACCGAAGTCCGCACCGGCGACCACCCGCCGGTGCGGACTTCTGTTTCCCCACGACTACCACCGACACGGCGACATATCGGGGATTGGCGACCACGGTAGGCCCCCGATATGTCTCCATGTAGGGACAGTGGTGCTGGGTAGCTCAGCCCGATCGCGGGTACCCAATAGCGTGCTACCCGAAATTCCACACGATCTGGCCACCCATCACGGTTGGGTGGCCTCGGCGTACCTGGACGTCAGCCGCAATCGCGGCGGGGCACCCCACGAAGTGCGCCTACGCTGGGAGGCGCTGGCCGGACAGTTGCGCGAGCAGGGCGCGGATGACAAGACCATCGACGCAGCCGGTGAAGCTGCGATGCAGACTCACGGCCAACCCGGCGCGGCGGGGCGGGCGGTTTTCGCCGGCGATGGCCAGGTGCTGTATGAGGCCGATCTGCCCAGCCCACCCAGGCGCGAGCTAGCCCGCTGGGCGACGCTGCCGCACCTGTTGCCGCTGCTGGCCCAGGTTCCCGAGTACGTGCCGCACATCGTGGTTGCGCTGGGCCGGACGGCGGCGACCATCACGGGATTCGACCGCACCGGCCAGCAGGTGCGCTGGGAAGTCGAGGAAGGCGAAACCCATCCGGCGCACAAAGCCGGCGCCGGCGGCACCGCGCACTACAGCATGCAGCACCGGACCGAGGAGGTGTGGGCCCGCAACGCTCGCTCCTTCGCCGCTGATGTCGAACGTGCGGTCACCACACTGCACGCGGAGCTCATCGTGCTGACCGGGGACGTCCGCGCCCGCAAACTGGTGCGCGATGCGCTCGGAGAACGCAGCCGCACGATCGTCGAGGAGGTAGAGGGTCCAGGACCCGACGACCAGACCACCGATCACTCCGTTGACGAGCAGGTGCGCCACATGGCGGCGGACCGTGCCGCCGAACGAACCGGGGAGCTGATAACGAAGTTCGAGCAGGAACGCGGGCGCGGCGCGGGCCTGGCCGTGGAAGGCCTGACGGCGGTGATCCTGGCGCTGCAGCGCAACCAGGTCAGCGCACTGCTGTTGCGCGATGACCCGTCTTCTGAGCTGCGACTTTGGATCGGCCCCGAACCCGCGCAGCTCGCGCTTACCGAAGACGAGCTGCGGGAGATCGGCGCACCGGTACTCGGGCCGGACCGGGCAGATGCCGCGCTGATCCGTGCCATCGCCGGCACCGGTGCCGAGTTGGTGCTATTGCCACATCCCGGCTCCAGCACCGAGCCGGAGCGGGCGGGCAGCGCAGCGGGCGGTGTGTCTCCGCCTGGCGAGCAGCCAGAACTCGCTGACGGCATTGCCGCGCTGTTGCGGTTCACCGCCCCGTCATAGAGAGGGGACATTCAATGCAGAGAGGTAGCGACAAACACGGGGCGCGCCAGGATGACGCGCTAGCCCGCGATGTCGAGGGCATGATCCGCGGTACCGGGCCAACCCACGCCGAGGAGTGGAAGGACCCGGAACCGCCGGCCGACGACGACCCGGTGCTCAACTCTCGCAAGCCGATCGTGGATCGCGACAGCACACGTTGAGGCGGCAATGAGGCAGTAATCAGCCTCAAGCCGGCTTGAGAGGGTCGTGGCCCAGCGACATCAGACGGTGCCGCCAACCGAAGTTGCCCGCGATTGCGTCCCGATCGCCTCGTCGCTCGGTGTGGACACACCGGATCACCCGGCGCATGACTTGCACATCTTGTGCGTTGAGGTCGGTCCGGCGCTTGCCGAGGATGTGCAGGACCTGTTGCCCGGTCGGGGTTCCGGCGTGGTCGGGGAGGCGCTCGGTTTGCGGGCTTGCCGAGCAGGTGCGCAGCCAGTCGGCGAGCTCACGCGACGACATGTTCACCACGCGGTGAAACTCAGCCCACAGTTCGTCGTCGTGCAACGTGGTGTCCGCCATTTGCTGACTCCTTTCCGGCGCGGTGGGTGCTACCGGGTGCCCTCCTCGCTGCGTACGCAAACGCGGACGCCAGGTGTGACTGAACCGGCGCGAACCGCCGCAGACTTCGTCGAAGATGCTGATTTGTTCTGGTCGCGCCTGGGTAGTCCGGCCCCGCGTGATACGCGGTTGAACGGACGCGCGGTAACGGTGAGGTAGCGGTGGGGAGGATTATGAGTAAGCCAGACCTGCCGGCCAGGGCCGCCGAAGCGGCCGACGAGCTGGATCAACGGTTCCATCTCGCGGCTGGGCTGCGGCGCCAGATCAACAAAGTTTTCCCGAACCACTGGTCGTTCATGCTCGGGGAGATTGCCCTTTACAGCTTCATCGTGCTGCTGCTATCGGGTACCTACCTGGCGCTGTACTTCGACCCGTCGTTGGCTGAGGTCAGGTATCACGGCTCTTTCGTCCCGCTGCGCGGGATAGAGATGTCCAAGGCGTATGAGAGCACGATCGACCTGTCGTTCGAGGTGCGCGGCGGCCTGTTCATCCGCCAAATCCACCATTGGGCCGCGCTAGTGTTCATCGCGGCGATGACGGTGCACATGTTCCGCACCTTCTTCACCGGAGCGTTCCGCAAACCCCGGGAAACCACGTGGGCGCTGGGAGTGGTGCTGCTGATCCTAGGCATCCTGGAAGGATTCATCGGCTATTCCCTGCCCGATGACCTGCTCTCGGGCACCGGCCTGCGGATCGGCTCGGGCATCGTGTTGTCCATCCCGGTGGTCGGTACCTGGCTGCACTGGCTGTTGTGGGGCGGCGAATATCCCGGGCCCGGAGTAATCAGCCCACGCCTCTACATCGCACACGTCCTGCTGATCCCGGGGCTTCTGGCCGCGATGATCGGCGTGCACCTGGCGTTGGTCTGGTACCAGAAGCACACCCAGTTTCCTGGCACCGGAAAGACAGAGCGCAACGTCGTCGGGGTCCGCATCCTGCCCATATTCGCTCTCAAGTCAACCGGATTCTTCATCACCAATGTCGGGGTGCTGGCCATCATGTCCGGGCTGTTCCAGATCAACCCGATCTGGAACTACGGGCCTTACGTTGCCGCGCAGGTCTCGGCCGGATCGCAGCCGGACTGGTACATGGGGTTCACCGAGGGCCTGCTGCGGCTGTTCCCACCGTGGGAGATCTTCATCTTCGGCCGGTACGACGTCCCTCCGGTGTTCTGGGCTGTGGTGCTGATTCCCGGGATCATGACCATGCTGCTGCTGTTTTACCCGGCGCTGGAACGCAAGCTCACCCACAGCGAGGCTTCGCACAACCTGCTGCAGCGACCGCGCGACGCGCCGGTGCGCACCTCGCTGGGCATGATGGCCATCACCTTCTTCCTGATGCTGCTCATTTCCGGCGGCAACGACGTCATCGCCTACACCCTGAACCTGTCGATCAACGCGTTCATCTGGCTGGCGCGCATCGCCCTGCTACTGCTGCCACCGCTGGCCTACTACCTGACTTACCAGATCTGTCTCAGCCTGCAGCGCCACGACCGGGCGCTGCTCGAGCACGGTATCGAGACCGGCATCATCAAACGGTTGCCGCACGGCGCGTTCATCGAGGTGCACCAACCGCTCGGTGGCATAGATGAGCACGGCCATCCGATCCCGCTGCCCTACCAGGGGGCAACGGTGCCCCAGCGGATGAACCAGCTGGGTATGGCCGGCAAGCCGCTGCCCGGTTCGTTGTACCGCCCCGATCCACCGGAGGAGACCGCCGCGTTGGACGCCGCTCGAGACGGCTCGTGAGTGGGTAACGGTGTTATAACACCGTTACCCACTCACGACCTTTGATCTTGCTGGCGGTCGACCGCGGATGGCGTGCCGTAGACCTTCTGGCCGATCGACGGGTTGACGTAGGCCTCTTCCCGCATCCGAGCCGACATCTGTGGGTAGTGCAGTTCGAACGCCGGTCGCTCGGAGCGGATGCGGGGTAGTTCGGTGAAGTTGTGCCGGGGAGGCGGGCAGGAGGTTGCCCATTCCAAAGAGTTGCCGTATCCCCACGGGTCATCGACGGTGACCTCCTCGCCGTAGCGCAAGCTACGGAACACGTTCCAGAGAAACGGCAGCGTGGAAGCGCCCAGCAGGAAGGCCCCGGCCGAAGACACCATGTGCATTGTGGTGAAGCCATCGGTGGGCAAGTAGTCGGCGTATCGGCGGGGCATTCCCTCGGCGCCCAACCAGTGCATCACCAAAAACGTCAGATGAAACCCGATGAACGTGGTCCAGAAGTGGAACTTGCCCCACCCCTCGTCGAGCATCCGTCCGGTGATCTTCGGAAACCAGAAGTACAGCCCAGCGAAGGTAGCGAACACGATCGTGCCGTATAGCACATAGTGGAAGTGCGCTACCACGAAATAGGTGTCCTCAAGATTGAAGTCGAGTGCGGGGGAGGCCAGCAGCACTCCGGTCAAGCCGCCGATCAGGAAGGTGAACAAAAAGCCGATCGAGAACAGCATGGGAGTCTCGAAAGTGAGCTGGCCCCGCCACATCGTGCCGATCCAGTTGAAGAACTTGATACCTGTAGGTATCGCGATGAGGAAGGTGGTGAACGAAAAGAACGGCAGCAGCACGGCACCGGTAGCGAACATGTGGTGGGCCCACACCAGCATCGACAGAACCGTGATCGCGATGGTGGCATAGACCATGGTCTTGTAACCGAACAGTGGTTTCCGGCTGAATACCGGGAATATCTCGGTCACGATGCCGAAGAAGGGCAGCGCGACGATGTAAACCTCCGGGTGGCCGAAGAACCAGAACAAGTGCTGCCAGAGCACGGCACCGCCATTGGCAGCATCGAACACGTGCGCCCCTAGCTGCCGGTCAGCCTCCAAGCCCAGCAGCGCCGCGGTCAGGATCGGGAAAGCGAGCAACACTAGCAAGGATGTGAACAGGATATTCCAGGTAAAGATCGGCATGCGCCACATGGTCATACCCGGTGCCCGCAGGCAGATGATCGTGGTGATCATATTGACCGCAGCCAGGATAGTGCCTAGGCCAGACACCACCAGTCCCATGATCCACAGATCCCCGCCTACGGCCGGTGAGTGTTGGGCGCTGGTCAGTGGGCTATAGGCATACCAGCCGAAATCCGCCGCCCCGCCCGGGGTGAGGAATCCGGACAGCATCATGATACCGCCGAACAGAAACAGCCAGTAAGAAAATGCGTTTAATCGCGGGAATGCCACATCCGGAGAACCGATCTGCAGCGGCATAACTAGGTTCGCGAACGCGAACACCGTCGGAGTCGCATACAGCAGCAGCATGATCGTGCCGTGCATGGTGAACAGCTGATTGTACTGCTCAGTATTGATAAATTGGAGCCCAGGCTGCGCCAACTCGGCCCGCATCAGCATCGCCATCGCGCCGGCGGCAAGGAAAAAACCAAAGGTAGTAACAATGTAGAGCTTGCCGATCTGCTTGTGGTCGGTAGTGCGCAGATACGCCAACAGCTGCGAACCGATCGGCGCGGTAGTGGGTCGAGGTAACGGCTTGGTGGGTGGAGGAAGCACAGCTGCCACAGAGAACCTCCCTACGCAGTCACGATGGAATGGCGGTCACGCCACAGGAGCCAGCGCAACCTTCACCCACCCTGGCTCGCGGGTGTCGAAGGTGCGGTAGGCGGTGACCACGTCGTCGATCGGTTCGATCTGGGTCAGCAGTTGGGCCGGCTCGGCGACGCCGCTGGCCACCAGGTCCACCAGTTGCGGGATGATCGCGCGGTGTGGGCAATTGCCCATCTTCACCGTGAGGTTCTTGTTCATCGCCGCGCCGATCGGCCAGGTCTGCATGCTCGGCGGGTAGACACCGATGATGCCGATGCTGCCAGCTTTGACCACTGACTCGACAGCCCACTCGGCGGCCTGGGCGGGAGCGGTGCCATGCCCCCACGTCGCGCCGCCACCGCCAGCGGCTTCGCTAATTTCGTCGGTGCGTTCCTCGCCACTGCCGGAGTAGGCGTCGACACCTACCGCGTCGATCACCCGGTCGGCGCCAGTGCCGCCGGTGAGTTCGCGGATCACCGCGACGGGGTCCTCGCTGCCAAAGTCGACCGGTTCGGCGTGCTGGGAGCGGGCCCCCTCCAGCCGAGCGGGTACGTTGTCCACCGCGATCACCCGGCCCGCGCCCATCCGCCAAGCCGAGGCGATCGCTAGCTGGCCCACTGGGCCGCAGCCGAACACCGCCACGGTGTCACCGCCGGATACCTCGGCGCATTGCGCACCGAACCAGGCGGTGGGATAGATATCGGACAGCACGATGGCCTGCTCGTCGGAGACCGCGTCGGGCAGGGGAATGAGACTCGCCGCCGCGAACGGAATCCGCGCGAAGCTGGCCTGCAGCCCGTTGATCGGGCCGGTGGACTTGGGCCCACCGAAGAACGAGGTACCCGCGGCCGGCCCGTTAGGGTTGGCCTTGTCGCACTGCGAGGTGTATCCCGCGCGGCAGTAGACACAGGTACCGCAGCAGATCGTGGAAGGAATCACCACCCGGTCCCCGGGTACGAATCCGCGGACATTCTCGCCTACCGCCTCGACCACGCCGACACCCTCGTGGCCCAGCACGGTCCCGGGCACCATGCCGGGCATCGTGCCGCGGACCATGTGCAGGTCAGTGCCGCAAATCGCACTCATCGTCAGCCGCACCACGGCGTCGCTGGGCTGCTCGATTCGCGCGTCGGGTATTTCCTGCACATCGATCTGTCCCGGCGCCTGCCACACCACTGCTTTCACCGCCGCACACCTCCGCGTGAGGTCCCGACCCCAGTGACGCTGGCCGCATACCCCAAACCGATGCGTTACAACCTCCGCGCTGGAGCAGCAAGTTGCGGAGGTGGCGGGGGCTCCAGCGGTGGCACGGGGAAGGGATCCGGTTCCGGATGGATAGGTTCTGGGGGCGGCGGCGGCACGGGCCCTGGATCCGGTATGGGCTCCGGGTCGGGAGGGACGGTGTTCACGGCGAAGCCCGGTCGCCAGGTGCTGACAAGCACGGGTGTACCTCCTGCTCAATCCTCGCCTAGGAGGGAGTACCCAACTCCCGTGCCGTCAACTCGGCACCATCGGGCTGGGGCGGTCGGCGGGGGGTCAGGTGGCGGCGACGCCGAGGGTTAGCAGGGTCATGCCGAGCAGCAGCCAGACCACGTAGTCACCGAGGTGGCCTGAGTGCGCGGTGCGCACCGCGTGAAACGGCAGGGTCGCGACGCCCGCGGCCCTGCGAAGCAGCTGCGGAAGCCGGTCGCTGTACAGCCCGAGGGCCGCGACGACCAGCGCTAGCAGCACCGACAGCAGACCGAGCGCAAGACCGGAGACCGTCCAGCTCTCGGCCGGCGCCGGTGGCGCCACGGCGCGGGCTCCATCCAAGGCCGCGGCGGCATATCCCGTGGGGTCGAGCAGCTGCTGGGCGGCGTCATGCGCGAGCGTGGCCAGCCCGGGCAGCAGGCCCAGCGTGAGCCCACCGGCGAGCAGAACCACAACGGGCGCCAACATGGTGACCGGGATCCCGCCGACGTTGCCGGTGGTCTCGGGCTTTTCCTCGGAGCCCCGGGTGTCGCCTTCGGTGTCCGGCGGTGTTCCTATCCCGAAGAAGATCCGCAGCCCAGCCCGCAGCACGGCCCCGCCGGTAACCGCGGATACGCCCACGAACAAATAACCAGCCCAATGGAAGCCGGCATGGGACAGGCCGTCTTCTGCCAATGTCTTGCCCAGCCAGGTGCCGAACGGGGGCAGCGCGGCCAGCGCCAGGCCACCGATGATAAAGCAGATTCGGGTGACCGGCAGGTCGCGGCCTCGGCCGTGCAGATCGGCTTCATCGACGCTGCCCCGAGCATTGAGCAAGACTCCCGCACAGAGGAACAGCGCGCCTTTCACCGCGGCGTGCCCGAGGACATAGACCGCCAGGCCGCCGATTGCCGCGGGCTCCAGCGCACCGAGCGCAACAAGGAACATGCCAACATGGCCCACCGTGGAGAAGGCGAGCAACCGTTTGAGGTGGGATTGAACGAGGCACATCACCGAGCCGATCACCGCGGTGACCACGCCGGCGGCCAGCAGCACCGGTCGGAGCCGCTCGGCCGGCAGTACCGGCGAGAATGCGGCGGACCAGGTTCGGGCCACCCCGTACAGGCCCAGTTCGACCATCACGCCGGAGAACAACACGCACACCGGTGACGGTGCGACGGCATGCGCGTCGGCCAACCAGAAATGCAACGGCACCGCGGCGCCCTTGACCAAAAACCCGGTGAACACCAGCGCGACGCCTACCAGCACCAGCCAGTCAGTGCGTTGCCCTGCTAGAGCGCGCTGGATCTGGGCGAAACCCAGCTCACCAGTGCGCCCGTAGATCAGCCCGATGCCCAGCAGAGAGCAGTACGCGCCTAACGAGTTGATCACCGCAAAGTTGAGCGCGCCCTGCAACGGCTTGGCTTCCTCGATCTTGTAACCAGTCAGGGCGTAGGCCACCGCGCCCATCAGCTCGAAGAACACGAAGGCGTCGAACAAGTCGCCGGTGAGCGCGAAACCGACCATGCCCGCGAGAAACAGCAAGATCAGGACGTGGAAGTAGCTTTCGACCTCGTCAAAGTAACGCCAGGTGTAGGTCAGCGCCGCGGTGACCAGCGCCGCAATCAGAGTGGCCAGCCCGGCGCCGATCCGGTCGACGACGAAGACCACTCCGACGCTGGACCCGTGTACCGGCGAGTAGCCGCCGAGCCAGCTGACCACACGCTGGGAACCGGTGGCCACGAGCAGCATCACCGACCCGGCGAGCACCAGCAGGCAGCTGAGCATCGATGCCGCGTCGATTATCAGCCGGGGCAGGAACCGACCGCTGGCGGCCAGCACCGTTGCCGCCAGCAGGGGCACCGCCACCAGCAGCGGCGGCAGCGCCTGCACCGTCAGCGACACCCGTCAATCCCGCAGCGCGCGCAGCTCGTCAGGATCCACGGTCCCGTGCCGCTTGTGGATCTGGATGGTCAACGCAAGCAGGACCGCGGTGACCGTCGCGGACACCACGATGTCGGTCAGGCTCAACGCCTGCACCACCGGGTCGACGACCCGGGTGCCCACCGGAACGTCGGCGAATACCGGTGCGGTAGCGCCGGATCGGAAGCCGACGGCGAGCAACAGCACATAGGTGGCGGACTGGGCGACGGTCAGGCAGGCCACCGTGTGCACCAGGTTGCGGCTGGTCACCAGGCCGTAGCAGCCGACCAGAAACAGCCAGCCAGCCACCAGGTAGGGCAACGTGGTCACCGGTGCTCCTTACTGCGCGCAACAATGCTCGAATCCACACGCGGTTCCGGGGAACGCCGCAACACAACCGCCTGCTCCAGAAATCCGGACAGCAGCAGCACAATCGCGGCCGCCACCGCCATGCCCACCGCCCCATTGAGTACCGGCACCGTTCCGCCGGAGATCAGGTCGTTGAAAGTTCCTACCGGCAAGAAGTTGACCAGGAAGGCGCCGCCGATCACCAGGCCCGCCAGACCGACCGCGGCGAAGGCGGCCGCACCGACCGATTCGATGATCTCCATCACCGTTGGCGGTGCGGCCCGCCGCAGCGCGGCGTAGCGTCCGGCAACGTAGAGCAGATGCCAGCCGGTGGCCAGCACCACCCCGCCCTGGAAGCCACCGCCAGGGCTGAGTTGTCCATGGGCGATCACATACAGCCCCACCAGCACGCTGACCGGCAACAGCAAATACCCGGCCAACCGGGTCGTGGGCAACACCCCGCCAGCCGGCCGCCGCCCGACCTCCCGCTCCTCCGGTGCCGGGCGCAGCAGCACGATCGTGCCGATCACCGAACCGAACAGGATGAATTCCTCCCCCAGGGTGTCGATCGCGCGTTGGTCGAAATTCACCGACGAGACCACATTGGCTGTCGTGCGCTGCCGGGTGGCAATCTCCACGGCGCGGTCACCGTAGGGATGGAACTCGGAGCCGAAAACTGGCAGGCCCCGGGCCGCGAGGAAGAACAACACCGCGAAGGCCGGCGCCGCCACGACGAATAGCACCAGCCGCCACCGGTGGGTCACCGCGGTCCGCCGATCTTCTGGATTGTCAGCATGATCATCAGTGGCACCACGGCGGTGCCGATCGCCAGCTGTGACAGGGCCACATCGGGCGCCTGCATGGTCATGAACAAGATCGATAGCGTCAGCCCGAACACCGACAACGTGACCGCCTGACAGGCGGGTTCTCGGGTTAGCACGACGATCGTGCCGGTCACCGCGACCAGCCCGAGCGCCAGCAAGATCAGCAGCATCATGCCGGTGAATCCGTCTCGACCAGTCCTTGGCGCTGCGCGGTCGCCCGGCCGAAGGCAGCCACCGTCACTGCCCCGCTGCCGACCAGCAGCACACCGATCAAGACCAGTTTGACTGCCGAGAAGCTCAACCCTTCATGCATGACCATCGCGGCGATGATCAGCGGCGTGCCGAGCGACGATGCCGGGCCCAAATAATGCAGGCGCAGGTAGGTATCGCGGGCCGTCAGCAGGCCGAGGCAGCTTAGCGCCACTGCCCCGATGCCCAGGACCAGCAACCCGATCTCCAGCGGTGTCACTGCCGCACCACCAAGCGGGCGAACACCAGCGAGCCGGTCAACGACAGCGCGGCCAGGACCAGACCGGCATCCACGTAGGAGCTGCGTTGGTATCCCTCGGATAGCAGCAGTATGTCCAACGTGGCGACCATACCGGCCATCGCCAGACCGGCCAGCCGGTCCAGGACATGTCCGCGGCTGGCCACCACCACCGCCGGTAGCATCCCTACGACCAGCAGCACCGCCGCCCCCACCAGCCAGCCGTTCACCGCCGCATCGACCCTTCCAGCAGACCGTAGTCGGTGCGGATGCCGTGTATCACCAGGGCGGAAGCCTGATCGCTACTGACTGTGCTGTCTACTACAAAGCTTCCCGGGCTCAGGCTCAGCAGCAACCCGGCCACCGCCTGCCAGCTCGCCTCGCGACGCTCATCGGGCTGATCGGCGAGTTCCAACGTCCGCAGGGCACCTACCCGCGACGACCGCCCGCTCGGCCGGCGCCCTATCAACCGGACCAGCAACCAGGTGTCAGCCAACACAGCGCCCGGCAGCCGGAGCAGCACCGCTACCCAACCCCGCGGTGCCGCGAACGACGAGCCGGTCATCCGGCGTGCGAACACCGCCGCGCCGCCCGCCGTGATACTCAGCAAAGCCCCGAGGATGATTTCCGAGCTGGAACGCTGCGACACCAACACCAGGTAGCCGACGAAAAGCAAGATCCCCCACACCACCGCCTCAGCGACCGGCAGTCGCAGCCCGCGTCTCCCCACCGCACGATCAAACCACGCCGCCCGGCATTAGTGCGGTTTGGTGGCGGACCGCCGGCGGTGCCCCCGGAAGGAGGGCCAGATCTGGTTGATGACGGCGGCAGTGGGCACCGCGATGATGGCACCCACAATCCCGGCAAGCACGGTCCCCACGGCGAAAGACAGGCCGACCGCAAGCGGGTGCAGCCGCACGTAGCGTCCCACGATTAACGGCTGGAGCAGGTGGGCTTCAAGCTGGCTTTCGACGATCAGGATGCCCAGCAGGATCACCGCGATGAGCCACCCCTGGGTGCCAAAGGTGACCAGCACCGCCAAACCGCCCGCAATCAGCGCCCCGACGAAAGGAATGAAGGTGCCCAGAAATATCAGCACGGCCAACGGGAACGCCAGCGGTGCACCCAACAGGAACATCGCCAGGCCGATCACGACGCCGTGGATGGTGGCGATGACTGCGGTGCCGCGCACGTAACCCGTCGTGGTGGCCCAGGCAGCCCGCCCGGCCGCATCGACCCGCCGTACCTCACGGGGTGGCAGTGCGCTGACCAGCCAGCCCCAGATCCGTTCGCCGTCGTAGAGCAAAAAGAAGGTGATGAACAGGGTGAGGGCGAGCAGAGTAACAAACTCGATGAAATAACCCGCTCCGGTGGTCAGGTAGCCAACGGTCTCGCTGCGATGGCGTTGCAGCCAGTCGATGACGGACGTCTCGACCTGGTCGAGTTGGAGCTGGCCGACTCCGGTCCCCGCGAACTCCGATCGAAGTTGGTGGACAGTGCCGACCAGCTGCTGGAGCAACGACGGCAACTGCTGGGCAAAGCGGGCGCCGATCAGGTACCCGAGGCCACCCAGCACGATCACCGCGAGCAGCAACGTCAGCAGCGCAGACAGCGGTCCGGGCAGCCGGCGGTGCAGTAGGCTCGCTACCGGTCGCAGCAAGGCCGCCAGCAGCAGTGCTGCCACCATCGGGATGACGACCAGCGACAGCAGCGCGAGCACCCGCACCGCGGCGTAGGCCACGATTCCTACCAGCAGCAGCCGCCACGACCAGGCGGCGGCGACGATGAGGCTACGCGGGATGGCCGACGGGATGTCGCCTCGCGGGGCTCTGCCTCGCGGGCTGCCGTTGCGTCGGGGGTGAAGGGTTTCGGTTGGACGCACGGTTTGACGAACCGTGTTGTGGGTCGTTGTACGGGTCACAGTTATATCGCCGCCTTCAAGACGCCGGCGGGGCTGAATACGGACGAAGGTCGTGCAGCACAGCGCCGTACCGGTTGACCACTCGCTCCCGCAGCGCAGGATCGGTCCGCGGCACCGGCTCGATAAAGATTTCCTCCAGGTCGGTGAACTCGCGGCGCAGCTCGTCGTCGAGGCGCACGCACGCCCGTTCTACTTCGTCGGCTGACAGCGAAGCAGCGAAATCTACGCGAGTGCAGAGCAGCACCTTGTCCGTGCCTATCAGCATGGTGAGCAGATCAACTACCTGCTTGACCTCCGGCGCCGCGCTCAGCCGGGCGTATACCGCGCGGACCAGGCGCGGATCGGCCTGCTGCCCGATGAGCAGCCGCATGTTGGTGCGGCCCAGCAGGTAGGCCACCGCCGCCAGGAGGACACCAATCAGCAGTGACGCTAGCCCGTCCCACACAGCTGAGCCGGTGAGCAGGTGCAGCCCGACGCCGGCGAAGGCAAGCAGCAGACCGACCAGCGCCGCGGTGTCTTCCAGAAAGACCGTTTTTACGGTGGGATCGTCGGTGACGCGCAGGTACTCGAGCAGTCGCTGACCCTCATTGACTTGCTCGCGGCGGATCTGGCGCACTGCCCGCACCCAGGACGTGCCCTCCATGAGGAACGACAGCCCCAAGACGAGAAACGCCACCCAGGCCAGGGTCTGGTCCTCACCCGACCCCAGAATGGTGCGTACGCCCTCGAACCATGAAAACAATGCACCCGTCACGAATATCGATACCGCGGCGATGAGCGACCAGAAGAACCGCACCTTGCCGTAACCGAACGGGTGGCGCTGGTCGGCTGGCCGCTCCGAGTGCCGCAGCGCGGCCAGGAGCAGGCCCTCCGTGGTGGTGTCCGCGACGGAATGTGCCGCCTCGGCGAGCATGGCGGCCGATCCGGTCAACACGCCCGCGATGGCTTTCATCACCGCGATCGCCGCGTTGGCCAGCAACGCGACGACGACGGTCCGGGTGCTCTCCCCACCACCGGAGTGGCGTTGTTCGGCCTCCGAGCGGCGGGCAGATCCCGCCTGCGCTGGTTTCATCGGTCGATGCGCCGCCGCCGCTCGGCGCGCTGCCGGGCTAGTTGGGTGCTCATCACGGCGATGAGCCCACCCGCGACCACCGCCAGCAAGGCGGTCCACTCATCGTTGGGCGACCGAAACAGCGAGGTGACGAGCATCCCGATCAGGGCCACGATCGACACCACCCCGGCGATGAGCTTCGCGCGGCCCAGGTTGCTGTCGTCCTCGAGACCGAGACCGAAAACTTCGGCATCTTCGGGTAGGTCGGGGTGCTTGCTGTCGAGTTCGCGTTGGTTGGGCATCGGTCGGCGTTCCCGTCGTCGCACTCATCGCGGGCCAGCTCGGCGACGCGGCTGCACCGACGCCACTCCAGCGGCGGCGGCAGCTGTCTGGCGCACACCGGTTTCCCCCAGGTAAGCCGGCCTAAACTCGGCACTCAGGCGGTGCTGGCGACCCCGTGATGACGCAGCGCCGCGTAGGTCATCGCATCCAGCAAAGCCAGCCAGGAGGCTTCCACCACGTTGCCGTGCACGCCGACGGTCGTCCAGGTCCCACTGCCGTCGCTGCTGTCCACCAGCACCCGGGTCACCGCGTCGGTGCCAGACGTGCCGGGCACGATGCGGACCTTGTAGTCGGATAGCTCCACGGTGTCCAGCCACGGCACGTGCGCGCCCAGCGCCTGGCGCAGCGCACCGTCGAGGGCGTTGACCGGTCCGTTGCCTTCTGCGGTAGCGATCACGCGCTCCCCCGCCACGTGCACCGTCACCGTCGCCTGCGCGACCACCATGCTGGTCATGGTGTGGTCGATGATCACCCGGTAGGACTCCAGCGCAAACGGCGGCGTGGGCGGCGTCTCGTCGACCTCGTGGCGTAGCAGGAGTTCGAAAGATGCGTCGGCGGCTTCGAATGACCAGCCCCGCGACTCGAGATCCTTCACCCGGGCGGTGATCACGCCGACTTCGGCCGAGCGGCCGGCCAGGTCCAGACCGAGCTCGCCTGCCTTGAGCTCGATACTGGCCCGGCCGGCCATCTCGGTCACCAGCACGCGCTGCGAGTTGCCGACCACCGCGGGGTCCAGGTGGTTGTACAGCTCCGGATCTACCTTGATCGCACTCGCGTGCAGCCCCGCCTTGTGAGCGAAGGCCGACCTGCCGACGTAGGCCTGGTGGGTGTCGGGAGCGAGGTTGGCGATCTCGGCCAGCGCATGCGAGGCGCGGGTCAGCTCGGTCATCCCGTGCTCGGGAAGGACCGGCATCCCCAGCTTGGTGGCGAGGTTGCCGATGACGGCGAACAGGTCCGCATTGCCCGTCCGCTCGCCGTAGCCGTTGGCGGTGCACTGCACGTGAGTCGCTCCGGCCTGCACGGCCGCGACAGTGTTGGCCACCGCGCAGGCGGTGTCGTCCTGGCAGTGGATGCCGACCCGGAAGCCGGTGCGAGCCACCACCTCGGTGACGGTCTCAGCGAGCTGCAGCGGCAGCTGACCACCGTTGGTGTCGCAGAGCACAACGACGTCGGCACCCGCGGTGACGCCTGCTTCCAGCACCCGCAGCGCGCAGTCGGCATCGTAGGCGTAGCCGTCGAAGAAATGCTCCGCGTCGAGGAAGACCCTCCTGCCCTCGCCGACCAGCAGCGCCACGGTGTCGGAGACCATCGCGCAAGCCTGCGCGACGTCCACTCGCAACGCCCGTTCCACGTGCCGGCGGTCGGACTTGGCGACCACTGTCACCACCGGAGCCCGGGACGCCAGCAGTGCCTGCACCTGCGGGTCCTGGTCGGCGGTTAGCGCCGCGCGGCGGGTGGAGCCGAAGGCCACCAGGGCGGCGTGCTGTAGATCCAGCTCGCCGGCGCTGGCTCGGTCGAAGAACTCGGTGTCTTTGGGCAGCGCGCCGGGCCAACCGCCTTCGATGAAGCCCACTCCCAATGTGTCCAGCAGCCGGGCA
>DATELN010000003.1:0-2591 GCA_035276605.1 Pseudonocardiaceae bacterium
TGCCGCTGGCGCGGCCGTTGTCCGACAGCAGGATCAGATCCCCCGGCGCGATCGCTGCCCGGTCGGTGATCGTCGGTTGAAACTGTGCCCAGATCGCCTGGGTTTGGTGCGGCACCGTCACGCCGATCTGGGCGTAGGCGTACAACGCCAGCCCTGAACAGTCAAAGCCGACCTTGTAGCGGTCCCCGGCCCGGTCCGCCGCCCCACCCCCGTCCGAGATCCCGCGCGTAGGCCCGTGGGTATCACCTCCACCCCACGCGTAGGGCACCCCTAGCTGCGACAACGCCGCATTCACCACTACCTCGGCCCGAGGATTACTCGGCAGGACCACCCGCTGGCCGGGCTGCGGGGGCCCCACCCCGGGCCCGCACGCGATCCCCTGCACCGATCCGACGACCGCGTTGGCGGGTTGTTCCCACCGGGCATAAGCATCGGGGAACGCCGAGACCTGCACCCGCTGCGCGGCCAGCGTCAACGGCATCGCCTCCCAACCCGGGACCGCCATCAACCGGGCGTAGAACAGCCGGGCGGAGCCGCGGGGATCCATCCGCTGGGCCAGCGAACCCCACGACGCGCGCTGCTGGAACAACCCCACCGAATCATGATCTACCCCGATGCCGTCATGGGGCAGCGTCAACGACTCCGGCACCCCAGCGTTGGCCAATATCTGCAGGCGCGACTCGGCCATCGCGGTCGCTGTGGCCACTACCCACGCCCGCGGCGGCAACCGCAACTGTTTGCCCACCGCGACCACCACACCCGCGTTGGCCAGCTGCCGACCGGCGAACCCCACCACGGCCGCCCCCGGTGGGCCCGGTGGCGCGCACACCACCCCGGACAGGCCATCATCGGCTCGAGCATCTTGATCAGCTGCCACCGCGACGAACAACACCATCACAAACGCCATCGCCACTGCACCACCAGCGAGCACCAGCCACAGCAGCGGCCTGCGCACCAACGCTCTCCCCCACCACCTGTCGCACACCCACTGTGGTCAATAGGGGACGCAGCGTCGCATACCGCGGTAACCCGCTCACCCCGCCCCTGGCCACGTCATATCGCGACTTGGATTCCGGGAATCCGTCGGCGCGCAAGAGACAGCTCTGCGCCGCGCGCCCAGCGGATGATCAGATAAGCGGTGGGATCGGCGTAGCGCCGAAGCCAGGCCCGTGCCGCGGGAGAGGTGAGGAGTGCCCATAACCCCACGATCGGCGAATACTTAACGCACGATCGCTTCACAGACGGTCGGGAGCAGCTGTGGGCAAAGACGAACGGCGCCTCTACACCTGCCCGCAATGTAACGGCTCCCAGGTGGTTGTGAAATGGAAACGGGCTGACGTGGGCGACGAACAGGAAATCGCCACCACGGAGCTCTGCCCCACATGCGATGGCTCCGGGCAAATTCTAGGACCCTCGACATAGCCCCGGTCGCTGGTCACACTGACGGCATGCCGCGCACGGCCATCCTCTATGCCCGGTCCAACCGTCGCGAGAACCTCGACCGGCAGGTGCGGGAACTACAGGAGTGGTGTGACCGCGCTGGTGTTGTGCCGATCAACACCGTCGCTGAGGTCGCGATCGGTGTCCGAGCATCACGGCGGTGCAAACAGGTCTTGACTGACGTCGCCGCCGGCCTGGCCGACCTCGTCTTGATCCGCGACGTGTCGCGCTTGTCTGAAGACCCCATACAGCTAGCGCAGATCATCAGCGAACACCGATCCCGGCTTGCTATCAGCCGAGACGACCGCCACCACTGACGCACAGTCAGTCCACAGTCACCGTTCCCTGCCATCTCCACCAGGACCGCATCTTTCGGATGTCGGACGGGCAATACGTCACCTACCAGCGCCGCATCGACGATGAGCTCACCAACTGCTTCTATTCCCAAGGCCTGATCCCACCCGCCTTGACGCCGATGTCGAGCACGGTCGCCGAGCTCGAGCCGCTGTTCTGAAAGCGCGCTCGTGGCTTGCCCACTGGGACCGCAACGGCGGTGTGGGTGTTTTGGCACTGTTCCCTGGGGTGCGCAGTTGCTGGTACCGATCTCGACCCGTTATCACTCACGCCCGTTCCGATCATGCAGAGGCCTAACCCGCGGGTGAAAGGATCCCCGGGGGTGGTGATCGCGCGACTCTGGATCACCGCGGCGGCTGCGCCCGATGCCCCACCAGCCCGGCTCGGCCGGGTGATCCGGGCACCCCGACCACTTTCCCTAGGCGAAAGTCCTTGTGACCGGATCACCTTGTGACCGGATCACGCCGGTCGGGCGAGCGCGGTGCCCCGGCCGGTCCGCCCTCCGGTGGTCCTTGCTGAGTCGCGTCCCCACCCACCGGCGGGGACATCCACCTCCCCCCGGACGGCGGCCTCGCCACCCCCAGCGCCGATCAGTGCGCGTGCGTGCCGACCCGCTCGGGCCAGTCCACGACGTGCGAAGGAGAACCACCGCGATGACCACACAGGAATCCATGCTGACCAGCCGCAACGCCACCCTGTGTGACAGGGTGGCGCTGCTGCAGCGCCAGCACGACGCCAAGCTCGACATGGTCGTCCCTACCCGCGATCTGCGCATGAGCGACGGTGACCTGCACATC
>DATELN010000004.1:0-9008 GCA_035276605.1 Pseudonocardiaceae bacterium
AGCCCGCTGACCGCGCCTGAGGCGTCCGCGAGGAACTCCTCGGTGGAAGCGGCGTAGACGCGCTCTCCGCCCTCCTCGTGCGCGGAGGAGACCCGGTAGATCATCGGGTAGGTGGGCCACGGCTGATGCTCCGGACGCACCTCCGGGGGCAGCGGCATGATCTCCAGCTGCACCACCGAGGCGGCGCCCTGGCGGTGCACGGTGCCGAGGCAGTCGGCTCCGGTGTCGCCGCCACCGATGATCACCACACGCTTGCCGGCAGCATCGATCGGGGACTTCGAAAGATCGCCCTCCTGCACCCGGTTGGCCGGCGGCAAGTACTCCATCGCCTGGTAGATGCCGGTCAGCTCACGACCGGGCACCGGCAGGTCACGCCAGGCGGTGGCCCCACCGGCGAGCACCACCGCATCGAAGCCGGCGAGCAGCTCATCGGCGCTAAGGTCCTCCCCGACGTTGACGCCGGCCCGGAACTCGGTGCCCTCGGCACGCATCTGGTCCAATCGCCGATCCAGCCGGTGCTTGGCCATCTTGAACTCGGGAATGCCGTAGCGCAGCAGCCCGCCGATCCGGTCTGCCCGCTCGTAGACGACCACGTCGTGGCCGACCCGGGTCAGTTGCTGAGCCGCGGCCAACCCGGCCGGGCCGGACCCGACCACGGCGACCTTCTTGCCTGTGCGCACCTCAGGCTTGACCGGGTGCACCCAGCCCTCGTCCCAGGCCCGGTCGATGATCTCGATTTCGACCTGCTTAATGGTCACCGCGTCGTCGTTGATGGCCAGCACGCAGGCCGACTCGCAGGGCGCCGGGCACAGCGTTCCGGTGAACTCGGGAAAATTGTTGGTGGCGTGCAACCGCTCGATGGCCTGCGCCCAATCGGACCGCCACACCAGGTCGTTCCAGTCCGGGATCAGGTTGCCCAGCGGGCAGCCGAGATGGCAGAACGGGATTCCGCAGTTCATGCACCGGCCGGCCTGCGCCTCCACCGTGCCGCGGTCCATCTCCTCGTAGACCTCGCGCCAGTCCCGCAACCGCAGCTCGACCGGCCGGCGCGGCGGACCCTGCCGAGGGGTGGTGAGGAAGCCCTTAACGTCACCCATGAGCTGCCTCCATGATTGCCTCGTTGACGTCGCGACCGTCGCGCTGTGCCGCCGCTTGGGCGGCCAGCACCCGCTTGAAGTCCTTGGGCATGACCTTGCCGAACCGGTCCACCGCGGTGTCCCAGTCGGCCAGCAGCGCGTGCGCCACCGCAGACCCGGTCTCGGCATGGTGGCGCGCCACCGCGTCGGCCAAAAACGCGCGGTCCTCGTCAGTCAGCGGATCCAGATCCACCATCTCCTGATTGACCCGATGAGTCGGCATATCCAACACATAGGCGATGCCGCCGGACATGCCGGCCGCGAAGTTGCGCCCGATCGTCCCGAGCACCACCACCCGGCCGCCGGTCATGTACTCGCAGCCGTGATCGCCGACGCCTTCGACGACGGCCAGCGCGCCGGAGTTGCGCACGCAAAACCGTTCCCCCACGATCCCGCGCAGGAACAACTCCCCGCCGGTCGCGCCGTAGAGGATCACGTTGCCAGCGATGATGTTGTGCTCCGCGGCGAACGGTGCGTCGGGGTGCGGGCGCACGGTGATCCGCCCGCCGGACAGGCCCTTGCCGACGTAGTCGTTGGCGTCGCCGATCAGCCGCAACGTGATCCCGCGAGGCAGGAAGGCCCCGAATGACTGACCGGCCGAACCGGTCAGCGTGATGTCGATGGTGTTGTCGGGCAACCCCTCCCCGCCCCAACGGCGGGTCAGGTGATGGCCCAGCATGGTGCCCACCGTGCGGTTGACGTTGCGCACCGGTAGGTCCAGCCGCACCGACTCGCCGCCGTCCAACGCCCCTTCAGCCAGCGCGATGAGGGTGTTGTCTAGCGCCTTGTCCAGCCCGTGATCCTGCTCCCTGATCCGATGCCGGGGAACCTCGGAATCGGCCGTGGGCGGCACGTGCAGGATCGGTGACAGATCCAACCCGGCAGCCTTCCAATGGTCGATCGCCGGGCGGGTGTCCAAGAACTCCGTGCGCCCGATGGCCTCTTCGAGGGTGCGGAATCCCAGCGCGGCCAGGTACTCGCGCACCTCCTGCGCGATGAACTCGAAGAAGTTGACGACGAACTCGGCCTTACCGGTGAACTTGGCCCGCAGCACCGGGTTCTGGGTGGCTACCCCCACCGGGCAGGTGTCCAGGTGGCAGACCCGCATCATGATGCAGCCCGACACCACCAGCGGCGCGGTGGCGAAGCCGTACTCCTCGGCACCCAGCAGGGCGGCGATCATCACGTCGCGGCCCGTCTTGAGCTGGCCGTCGGTCTGCACGACGATCCGGTCGCGCAGCTTGTTGGCGATCAGTGTCTGCTGGGTCTCGGCCAGCCCCAGCTCCCACGGGGTACCGGCATGCTTAATCGACGACAGCGGCGAGGCACCGGTGCCGCCGTCGTGCCCGGAGATCAGCACCACGTCGGAGTACGCCTTGGCCACCCCGGCGGCCACCGTGCCGACCCCCACCTCGGAGACCAGCTTGACATGCACCCGGGCCCGCGGGTTGGCGTTTTTCAGGTCGTGGATGAGCTGCTTGATGTCCTCGATGGAGTAGATGTCATGGTGCGGCGGTGGTGAGATCAGCCCCACCCCCGGCGTGGAGTACCGGGTCTTGGCGATCCACGGGTACACCTTGGTGCCGGGTAGCTGGCCGCCCTCACCGGGCTTGGCGCCCTGCGAGATCTTGATCTGCAGGTCGTCGGCGTTTACCAGGTACTCGCTGGTCACCCCGAACCGCCCGGAGGCCACCTGCTTGATCGCCGAGCGTCGCCAGTCGCCGTTGGGGTCGACGGTGTAGCGGTCGGGGTCCTCGCCACCCTCGCCGGTGTTGGACTTGCCGCCCAACCGGTTCATCGCGATGGCCAGCACCTCGTGCATCTCCTTGGAGATGGAGCCGTAGGAGATGGCGCCGGTCGCGAACCGCTTGACTATCGATTCGACTGGCTCCACTTCCTCAATCGGCACCGGCTCGCGGATCCCCTCCCGGAAGGTGAACAGCCCGCGCAGGGTCATCAGCCGCTGCGACTGGTCGTCAACCAGCCGGGTGTACTCCTTGAAGATCTCGTAGCGGCCAGTCCGGGTGGAGTGCTGCAGCTTGAACACCGTCTGGGGGCTGAACACGTGCGCCTCGCCCTCGCGGCGCCACTGGTAGTCCCCACCGAGCGCCAGCTCCCGGTGTGGGGCGTGCACCCCGTCACGCGGGAAGGCACGGCCGTGCCAGCGCGCCACCTCCTCGGCCAGCGTGTCGAACCCGACCCCACCGAGCCGGGAGGTAGTACCGGTGAAGCAGGAGTCGATGACCTCCGGTCCCAGCCCGATCGCCTCAAAGATCTGCGCGCCGGTGTAGGAGGCCACCGTGGACACGCCCATCTTGGACATCGTCTTGCGCACACCCTTGCCCAGCGCCTTGATCAGGTTGCGAGTTGCGGTCTTGCCGTCGATGTCGCCCAGCAGGCCCCGCTCGGCCAGGTCCTCCACGGTGGCCATCGCCAGGTACGGGTTGACGGCCGCGGCGCCGTAGCCGATCAGCAGTGAGATGTGGTGCACCTCGCGGGCGTCGGCCGCTTCCACGACCAGCCCCACCTGGGTGCGGGTCTTCTCGCGCACCAGGTGGTGGTGCACCGCGCCGGTGAGCAGCAACGACGGGATCGACGCATAATCGGTGTCGACGCCCCGGGCGGACAGCACGATCAGCCGGGCACCCTCGCGGACCGCGGCGGAGACCTCCGCGCGGATCTCATCCAGCCGGCGGACCAGTGCCGGGCCGCCACCGTGCACGTCATACATGCCCTTGACGGTATGGGCCTGGTACTCCGGCCACTCGCCGTCATCGTTGATGTGGACGATCTTGGCGAGCTCGTCGTTGTCCAGCACCGGGAACGGCAGCACGATCCGCCGGCAGGAGTCCTTATCGGCTACCAGCAGGTTGGGCTGCGCGCCGAGTTGGGCCTGCAGCGAGGTCACCAGCTCTTCCCGGATCGCGTCCAGCGGCGGGTTGGTGACCTGCGCGAACAGCTGGGTGAAGTAGTCGAATAGCGGCCGGGGTTGCTCGGAGAACGGGGCCAGCGGGGCGTCGTTTCCCATCGACCCGATCGGTTCCACGCCGGTCAGCGCCATCGGGCCCAGCAGTATCGCCAACTCTTCCTGGGTATATCCCAGCGACTGCTGGCGGCGCACCAGCGAGGCGTGGGTCGGGATCTCCCGCTCCCGCTCGGGCAGCTCCTCCAGCTGCACCAGGCCGCTGGCGACCCAGTCGGCGTAGGGATGCTCGGCGGCGAGCTGACCCTTGATCTCCTCGTCGCTGACGATCCGGCCGGTCGCAGTGTCAGCGAGGAACATCCGACCGGGCTCCAGCCGTCCCTTGCGCACCACGGTGGCGGGGTCGATCTCCAGCACGCCGACCTCGCTGGCCAGCACCACCAGACCGTCCTCGGTGACCCAGTAGCGGGCCGGGCGCAGGCCGTTGCGATCTAGCACCGCGCCGATCACCGTGCCGTCGGTGAACGCAATCAGCGCGGGCCCGTCCCACGGCTCCATCAGCGTCGAGTGGAACTCGTAAAACGCCCGGCGGGCCGGGTCCATCTCGGTGTGGTTCTCCCAGGCCTCCGGGATCATCATCAGCACCGCGTGCGGCAGCGGGCGCCCGCCCAGGTGCAGCAGTTCGAGCACCTCGTCAAACGACGCGGAGTCGCTGGCGTCCGGGGTGGCGATCGGGTAGATCCGCTCCAGGTCACCGGGGATCAGGTCGGTGGCCAGCTTGCTTTCCCGCGCGCGCATCCAGTTTCGGTTGCCGCGCAGAGTGTTGATCTCACCGTTGTGCGAGATGAAGCGGTAGGGGTGGGCCAGCGGCCAGGACGGGAACGTGTTGGTAGAAAACCGAGAGTGCACCAGCGCCAGCGAGCTGGTGACCCGCTCGTCGGACAGATCGGGGTAGAAGCTGACCAGCTGTTCCTCGGTGAGCATTCCCTTGTAGACGATGGTGCGCCCGGACAGGCTCGGGAAGTAGACGTCAAGATCGTGCTCGGCGCGCTTGCGCACGCAGTACACCAGCCGCTCCAGCTCGAGCCCGGCCTGGTTGCCGCAGCCAGCGACGAACAGCTGACGCAACTGGGGCATCACCGACCGGGCGGTCGGTCCCACTCCTTGTGGATTGACGGACAACTCGCGCCAGCCCAGCACCCGCATGCCTTCCTGCACCGCGATAGCCTCGATGCCTGCCATGACGTCGGCGGCACCATCGTTATCCGGCAGGAAAGCGGTACCGACGGCGTAGTGGCCTGGTTCGGGTAGCTCGAAGTCGACGACCTGCCGGAAGAAGCCGTCGGGCACCTGGAGTAAGATCCCGGCACCGTCACCGGTATCGGGTTCGCCGCCGCGGGCGCCCCGGTGTTCCAGGTGGCGCAGCGCAGTGAGCGCGTTGCGCACGATGGCGTGGTCTCGGCGCCCGGCGAGGTCGGCCACGAAGGCGACGCCGCAGGCGTCGTGTTCGTATGCGGGGTCATAAAGACCTTGCTGGCGGGGGCCCGACCGTCCTGGCAGGTGGTTAGCGCTCACGAGCACCTCCCGTCGTCTCGATTTACTCACTCGCACACGCATCGGGACGACGTGCACCCAGCTGCGGTAATTCGCAGATTACCTCAGCGGGTTACCAAGTCGTTATTAGTTCGGGTGCGGCCTCCAGTGGCGCGGAGTCCGGACCGCGCCGGATCCCTCCCCGGGGTACGAGAAGCCGTTCCCTAGCATCTTGAGCTGGTGGGTTGACATGATACCCCGTGGGGGTGAGGTCTGCAGGTTACGCACAGCGCGGTTTTTTAATGAGCTGCCCCAGACGGGCAAACGGATGCGCCCAGAAAGGACAAGAAGGGGGACGCACGATGGATGCGCAGGCGTTGTGTGCCGGGATTCGCCGAGATCTGACCGATGTCGAGGACCGCATCAAGGCCAACGCCTGGTTGGCGGAGCTGTCGGCCGGACGGCTGTCGGTTGGGGCGCTGCGGGCCTTCGCCGGAGAGCAACATCACATCATCCCCAGCGACTTGCGCAGCTTCGAGATGCTCGCGCAGCGGTTTGACGCGCAGCCGGCCCACGGCTACCTGGCTGGCATGGCCGCTAGTGAGCGGATTGCGCTCGGTGCGCTGGCGGCCTTCGCCACCGCGGTGGGCTTCGACGATGCGGCGCGGCAGGACTACGAGCCGGTGCCAGGCTGCCAGGTTTACCCGTCCTACGTGGCTCGCCTGGCCCGCGACGGCGTCCCGGCGCAGGTCGCGGGTGCCTTTCTGGTGAACTTGGGCGCCTGGGGAAGCTGCTGCGCGCGAATGGCCGACGCGCTGCTCGCCAACTACCAGCTCAGTCTGGCGGACTGTGCCTTTTTCGTGCACTTCGCCGGCCCGACCACCGAGCTGGAGCAGGCCAGCCTGGCAGTGATCGATGCCGGGCTGGCCAACGGAGCCGAGCCAGCCGGTATCGCCCGGGCAGCCCGCTTGCTGCAGGCCTACGAGCTGCTGTTCTGGGACAGCCTGCCGCGGTGACCCCCCGGGTCGGCCAGGCATCCCCCGTGTGGGTGCAGAATCGGCCTCGGCTGACGGACGGCCGGAAGGGACGGGTGGTCGGATGGATGACCGTCGGTTGCTGTTGGTACACGCACACCCTGACGACGAGTCGATCATGACCGGCGCAACGATGATCAACTATGCCCGGCAGGGCGCCACCGTCGTGCTCGTGACGTGTACCCGCGGCGAAGTCGGCCAGATAGTCGCGCCCGACCTGGTTGGGTTGCGAGACGCCGACCCCGACGGGCTGGGCCGGCACCGGGAGGCCGAGCTGGCCGAGGCGCTGAAGGTGCTGGGCACCGCGCGGCATCACTGGCTGGGCGGGCGTCGTCGCTGGCGGGACAGCGGGATTCCGGCTGAAGATCATCCCGACGCCTTTGCTGCCGCCGATCCCGACGAGGCAGTTCGGGCGATGGTCGAGATCTTGCGCGCCGAGCGCCCGCAGGTGGTGATCACCTACGACCCCAGCGGCGGGTACGGGCACCCCGATCACGTCCAGACCCATCGGGTGACGATGGCCGCGCTAGATCCCGCCGCGGACCCTGATTTCGCGCCTGAGTTGGGCAAGCCCTGGCAGGTGTCCAAGGTCTACTGGATCACGCTGTCCCGCACCGCCCTGCAGACCGCAGTGGACGCCGGCTTGCTGTCGTCGTTGGACGGCATGCCCCACTCGTCGACTGACGAGGAGATCACTGCCGTAGTGGACGGCCGGGAGCACCTGAGCACCAAGGTGGCCGCGCTGCGCGCCTATCGCAGCCAGATGAACCTGGAAGAAGGGTTTTTCGCCACCATCATCAGGTTGCCCGTATTCGCGGTGGAGCACTACCTGCTGGTCCGCGGCGACCGCGGCCCGGGCGCGGGACCGCATAACTGGGAAAGCGACTTATTCGCCGGCCTGGGAGCTGCCGGGTGAGCCCGCCGCCGGAGCTCCGGGCGGCGCTGCGCCGTTTCAGGCGTCGCCGCCTGCGGCGATGGGGGGCCGAACGGGCCGCGATGGCCGTCACGGTGGTGATCGCACCCAACGGCCCGGCCGTGTTGCTGACCCGGCGCCCCGACGCCGTGAGCACACACGCCGGGCAACTTGCCTTACCGGGACGGTGGGCTGGTCGCTGGGAGTCGGTATCCGCCGCGGCTCGCACGCAACTCGCCGATCACTTCGGGATCAACCTGCCGCCAGAGTCGGTGCTCGGGCTGCTCGACGACTACCTCCTTGACGATCCGAAGGTCGACCGGCGGGTGATCACTCCAGTCGTGCTGTGGGCCGGTGCGCACGCAGAGACTGGTGGCGCTGAGATGGGCGGTGTGGTCGCTGTTCGGTTCGCTGACCTCGATGTCGAGCCGGTGTTCGTGTCCAGCGCCGACGTTGACCGCCCGATGATCCGGTTGCCGCTGCACGGCGAGTGGTTGCAGGCCCCAGCGGCGGCCGTGCTGCACCAGTTCCGCGAGCTCGTGCTGCATCAGCGACCCACCCGCGTCGCGATAGCGTAGAGATGTGCGGCTGGCGACCTGGAATGTGAATTCGGTGCGGTCGCGGCTGCCTCGCCTGCTGCCGTGGCTGGATTCCCGCGCCCCGGACGTGGTGTGCCTGCAAGAGACCAAGCTGCCGGCCGACGCCTTCGACGAGCTGGTTGCGCCCGCGCTGACTGAGCGCGGGTACGCGGTGGCCCATCACGGCGATGGCCGGTGGAACGGGGTCGCGATCGCCTCCCGGATCGGCCTCGACGACGTCGTCCCCGGGTTGCTCGACGAGCCCGGCTACCCGGAGGTCGAGGCCCGGGCGGTCACCGCGACCTGCGCCGGGCTACGGATCAGCTCGGTGTACGTGCCTAACGGCCGCAGCCCTGACGACCCGCACTACCGCTACAAGCTGGACTGGCTGGCGGCCTTGCGGGCCACCGTGGCGGCCGGGGATCTTGCGTCGACCGTGGTGTGTGGGGACATGAACGTCGCACCGAGCGACGCCGACGTCTACAACCCGGCCGCGTATGCCCACTCCACCCACGTCACCCCGCCGGAACGCGATGCGCTGCGCGCGCTGGGGTTGCACGACCTGGTCCGGGAACGCTGGCCGGATGAGCGGATCTTCACCTACTGGGACTATCGCGCCGGCATGTTCCACCAGGACCTGGGCATGCGCATCGACCTGGTGCTCGCCGGCGCCGATGTGGCGGCCCGAACCTGCGCGGCCTGGGTGGACCGGGCGGCCCGCAAGGGCAGCGGCCCTAGTGACCACGCCCCGGTCATCGTAGACCTCGACGACGCCCCCGACGGCGACTGTGGACCAGTGGTGCCACCTCCGTCAGCACCCCGCCGCGCGGCGCGTCGCTGATGGCGGCCTTATCGCTGGCCCAGCGACCATGATCGGCAAAAGTGAGCTGT
>DATELN010000005.1:0-10067 GCA_035276605.1 Pseudonocardiaceae bacterium
TCCATCCCGAGTACGGGTGTGAAAGTCACCGCCCAATCCGAGTGGATCCATGGAGTCGTCCAGATGAGAATCGTGTGCGTAGGCGGCGGACCGGCCGGGTTGTACTTTGCGATCTCGGCGAAGCTACGTGATGCCGGCCACGACATCACCGTGATCGAACGTGATCCACCCGGCGCCACGTACGGCTGGGGGGTGGTGTATTGGGATGATCTGCTCGACATTCTGTTCCGCAACGACCCCGACAGCGCCAGAGCGCTGCGAGCCGAGTCTGCGCTGTGGCAGGACCAGCGGATCATCCTGCGCAGCGAGCAGACCGCCTACCTATCTGGATACGGCTTCAGCATCGGTCGGGCCACGATGCTCGACATTCTCGCCGAGCGCGCCACGGAACTCGGGATCGATACCCACTATCGCCGCGAGGTCGACGGCGCTGTCCCGGAAATGGCCGATGCTGACCTCGTCGTGGTCTGCGACGGCGCGAACAGCCGGACGCGACAACACCACAGCGAAGCCTTCGGCGCTCGCGTCGATGTCGGCGGGAACCCTTACATCTGGCTGGGCACCGACAAGGTCTTCGACAGCTTCACGTTCGCTTTCGAGCAGACCTCAGCCGGATGGATCTGGTTCCACGCCTACCCGTCCAGCGCCGGCATCAGTACCTGCATCGTGGAGTGCACCCAGCAGACCTGGCAGGCACTCGGGTTCGACTCGTTGACCAGCGAGGACAGCATCGGGCTGCTGGAGAAGATCTTCGAGCGCGCGATCGAGGGTCACACACTGATCAGCCAGTCCCGCGGCGAGCCCGCCAGATGGCAGCGCTTCACCCAGGTGACCAACAAGACATGGTGCCACGGCAAGCTAGTGCTCGCGGGCGACGCCGCACACACCACCCACTTCACCCTAGGGTCCGGCACGAGGCTGGCCATGATCGACGCGGTCATGCTGGCACAGAGCCTGTATGACCACGACGAGGTCACCGCCGCGTTGGAAACCTACGACCGGCGAGGCCGCGCCGCGCTGCGGCCGATCCAAGCCGGGGCGCGCACCAGCATGGCCTGGTTCGAGCGTGCTGACCGCTACCTCGATCGTGACGCGGTGGCGTTCAGTTACTCGATGGCCGCCCGTCAGGGTGGCCAACCGCCATGGCGCTACCAGATGCATCGCGCTACCCAGATTCCTGCCGTGCGCGCAGGGCTGCGCGCCGCCAACTCTGCGCGCCGCTGGTATCTGGCCCGCCGCCGGGGAGAATCGCCTGTCCTGCCCGTCCGCTCAAGTTGATCTGACATAGCTGCGCGGGCTGCGGTGACGGGCTTGCTCCCACACCCCTGCCACCAGCGCGATGGTGACTGCCCACGCCGAGCCCAACGCCCAGCCGGCCAGCACGTCGCTGGGGAAATGCACGCCCAGGTAAACCCGTGCGGCACCGACCGCGATGATCATCAACAACGCTGCGACCCACACCACTACCCGACCGGCTCCCCGGCCGATCACCCAACGACCCACCATCCACGCCGATAGCAACCACACCACCGTGGTGCCCGTGGTATGCCCGGAGGGGAAGGAGAAGCCGTGCTCACCCAGCACTGCGGTCAGTTGCGGTGGGCGGCTTCGACTTACCATCCGCTTCACCGTGGTGTTAATCACCGCGATACCAGTCCCGCCCAGCACAATGATCAACAGCGGTAGCCACGAACGTCGCAGCCAGGCCAGCAGCACTCCGACCGCCAGACCCGTCACCGCTACTCCAAGGGGACTGCCGATATCGCTGATCACTTCGGCGGCGCTGGTCGACCAAGGCTGACGGTGGGCGGCGAGAAAACCGAGCACGGGTCGATCAGCCACCGTGACGCCGTCACTTTCGAGCACGCCGTCCAGCGTCTGCCTGAATCCCACCCCCAGCGCGAGCACCGTGGCCACGCCGAGGGTTAACGTCAATCCGGCTGCCTCACCCGGCGCGAACCGGCGACTCACGAAACGCCACTGCTGCGGGTAACGCGACCGCACCCAGTCCACCGCCGGGCGCTCGGCGACCCAGGTGAGCCCGGCGCGGATGCGTTCTGGATGGCCCACCACCCACCAGGCTGCAAATCCGCTTAATGCGAGCACCCCGAACACGAGTGCCCCCAACAGCCCCACCATCGCTCTCCTCGCGTTCTGGATGCAGACTGCTGTTTTCTCCCCCCCCAATTAACCCCAATTAACACAGTCTGCATCCAGACTGCTGGGTGAGCCGTATGATCAAGGTTGTGTCGGTCGGTGGGCTGCCGCACGCGTTGCGGGACGGGCAGCAGTTCGCGGCACGGATGAACGGTCGCCGGCCAGCGGTGTTCCTCGACTACGACGGGACGCTGACGCCCATCGTGGACCGACCGGAGGATGCCGTCATCTCCGACACCATGCGCAATGCGGTACGCAGACTCGCCGAGCGCACCACGGTCTGCGTGGTCAGCGGCCGGGATCGGTCCGTGATCGCCGACTGGATGGGCATCGACGGCCTGGTCGTGGCGGGTAGTCACGGTTTCGATATCGGCGGGGACGTCGGCGAGGCGCCTCACGCGGTGGCCGGTTTCGAGGATCTGCTGGCCACAGTCATCGACCGGCTACGCAGCCAGCTACAGGAAGTCGGCGGCGCGGCCATCGAACCGAAACGGTTCTCTGCCGCGGTGCACTACCGGCTCGTGGACTCCGCGCACCGACCGCTGGTCACCGAGGTGGTGGACGCCTTGCTGGCCGACTACCCCAACCAGCTCAAATGCACCCCCGGCAAGATGGTGTACGAGATCCAGCCGAAGGTCGACTGGCACAAGGGCCGGGCCGTGCATCACCTGCGTCACGCCCTAGGCGTGGACGGTGCGGAGTTCGTCTCGCTGTATCTCGGTGACGACATCACCGACGAGGACGCCTTCAAAGCCCTGAAGGGGCCGACCAATGGCATCGGCGTGATCGTCGCCGACGTCAACGACGCGGAAGTCGCCGGCCGGGAAACCGCGGCGGACTTTGTGCTCGAGTCAATCGTGGAGGTGGAGCGGTTCCTCAACATGCTGGCCTGACCATCGGTGTGGACATCGGTGGCACGAAGGTCGCCGCTGGCGTCGTCGACGAGCGCGGCGCGATCCTGGCCACCGCCCACCGCAACACCCCGGCCGACAACGTACGTCAGATCGAGGATGCGATCGCTGCTGTGGTGGCCGAACTCACCAGCTCCCACGACGTCAAGGCGGTCGGTGTTGGGGCAGCCGGCTTCATCGACGCGCGACGCTCGACGGTGATGTTCTCCCCGAATCTCGCCTGGCGCGATGAGCCTTTGCAAGCGTCGCTGCAGCACCGGCTGGGCAGGGCCGTGGTGGTCGAAAACGACGCCAACGCGGCCGCCTGGGCGGAGGTCCGCTTCGGCGCCGGGCGCGGCAGCGAGCACGTGGTGGGCTTGACCGTAGGCACCGGCATCGGCGGCGGCATCGTGTTCAAGGGGCAGCTGGTGCGCGGCCAGTTCGGTGCGGCGGCCGAGTTCGGTCACGTTGTCGTGATCCCAGACGGGCGGCCCTGCGGGTGTGGCTTGCGAGGCTGCTGGGAGCAGTACGCCAGCGGTCGGGCGCTGGTGCGGGAAGCCCATGAGCGCCTCGGGTCCGCACCCGCTAGCGAGCTGTGGCGCCTGGCCCGGGGACGGCCCGAGCGCATCACCGGCGCGATGATCACCCAGGCTGCGCTGGCCGGCGATGCCACCGCGCTACGGTGCTTCGAGGTGATAGGGACATGGCTGGGGCGCGGGCTGGCCGGGCTGGCCGCAGTGCTGGACCCCGGCGTTTTCGTCATCGGTGGCGGTGTGTCCGCTGCCGGTGAGGTGCTCCGCGGGCCGGCGTCGGCCGCCTTCGCCGCGTCGCTGACCGGCCACGGCTACCGGCCGGTCGCCGAGCTGCGCATCGCCGAACTGGGTCCAGACGCCGGCCTGGTCGGGGCCGCCGACCTGGCCCGCCTCCCGCCATAGCGGGTGGGCTTGCGATCATAGAGCTTCCGTGTCCGGATGGCTGGTTGCCGAAGTCGCCTACCGCCGCCGAGGCAACCGCCCGAGGCAAGCGGGCTTACTGCCCGTCATCAGCCATTGGGATCCCTCCCCGGGCTCCGTTGGCCGTTGCCATGCAGGCTAGCGGGGGCGCGCCGGGCACGCAGCGAACCCGGGTGCGCCTTCGCCATGGGATCGTTGCGCGTCTTGATCAGGCTTGCCACCGTGACGACAGCCAGCACCATCACGATTACGCCGAGGCTGACCGGGGTGCTGATCTCGGGAACGCTCGTGCTGACGTCCTCGTGCGCCCAGTACAGGATCAGTTTCATGCCGATGAAGGCGAGGATGACCGACAGCCCTGCCGACAGGTAGACCAGCCGGTCCAGCAGGCCCTTGACGAGGAAGAACAGCGCCCGCAGGCCGAGCAAGGCGAAAGCGTTGGCCGCGAAGACGATGTAGGGCTCGTCCGTCACGCCAAACACCGCGGGAATGGAGTCCAGCGCAAAGAGCAGGTCGATGCTGCCGATTGCGACCAGGACGATTACCAGCGGTGTCACCATGCGGCGCCCGTCCACGCGTACGACGAGCTTGCCGTCGACGTAGTCATTTGTGACCGGCAGGATCCGGCGCGCGGCCTTGACCACGGCGTTGTCCTCGACGTCGGGGTCGGCGTCGCGGTGGCGGAACAGCTGCACAGCGGTGTAGATCAGCAGCAGCCCGAAAAGCAGGAACACGACTGAGAATAGCGAGAGCAGCGTGGCACCCACCGCGATGAAAATGGCGCGCATGATCAGCGCTAGCACGATGCCGAAGGTCAGCACCTTGTGCTGGTGCTCCTCGGGCGCCGCGAACGTCGTCATGATGATCACGAAGACGAACAGGTTGTCGACCGAGAGGCTCTTCTCGACGAGGTAGCCGGCGAAGTACTCCGTGCCGAACTCGCCGCCGTGAGCCAGGGTGAACCAGACGCCGAACAGCACCGCGACGGCGATGTAGAACACCGACCAGGCAACCGCCTCCTTGAAGCCGACCCGGTGCGGCCGCGCCGCCGCCAAGCCCAGATCGAGGGCCAGCAGGCCCACGACGAGCCCGATCGTCACCGCCCAGGTGACCCCGGTGATTTCCAGGCCGGTGGTCATGAATTCTTGGTCCACGACTGGGACTCAGATGCCGAAGTCGTCCATTCCACCAAAATCGTCCATGCCCGGATCAACGCCAGGATCATCGACGGCCATGTCTTCGCCGCCGGCCATCGCATCACCACCCAGCTCATCGCCGAAGAAGGCATCGGCGATCGCGGTGCCAACGAACGCGCCGGCCACGCTGGCAAGCAGGCTACCGGCGATCATTCCGCCCATCCCCATCCCACCGCGGCCACCCAGGACGCGCTCCATCGTGCCGGGCTGGCGCATCTCGGCACGGGTAGCCATCCGGGCGAGAGATTGCGGATCGTCAGAGGCGGCCCGCTCGGCAGCGGGCACGGTGTTGCCGAGGTCTTGGAGCACCTTGCGACGTTGGTCGGGCGTCAGCTTCGCGAAGGCCTCAGCGTGAGCCTGCTCGACAGTCTCGGGCGGCGCGGTACGCAACATGTAGCGGTAACGTTCCACGGCCACCTCATCGGGATCCCGCCCCGAAGCATCTTTCTGGTACTGCGTCCGTTGCTGGTACGGCGGCGCGGTAGGGCGCTCGGCGGCGGCGCTACCGAACCCTCCCAGCCCACTCCCGAGGGTTTCGCGAAACCTGTCAAGCAGACCCATAGGGTTATTCCTCCTTTGTGATGTTGTGTCAGCGTCTCGTTGTAGCCATGGCCCGGAGCCGGGTAATGCGGTCGGCGGTGTCCGGGTGGGTGGAGAACATCCGCATCATGGTGCGGGCCGAGAACGGGTTGGTGATCATTAACGCGCTGACCGGACCGGCGCTGTTGCTAGCGGCTAGTGGCCTGGCGTGCGTCGCTCGCTCGATCTTGGACAAGGCGTGCGCGAGCGCCAGCGGGTCACCGGTGGCCTGCGCACCCGAAGCGTCGGCAGCGTACTCGCGCGAGCGGCTGATCGCGGCCTGAATCAGCCCCGCCGCCAGTGGGCCCAGCAACGCCAACAGGAGAATCTCCAGGAAACCGGGCCCGGAGTCGTCGTCATTGCCGCCGAACCCGAACAAGGCACCGAACTGGGCGAGGTTCACCAGGATCATCACCATGCTGGCCAGGCCAGCGGCGACCGAGGCGATCAGGATGTCCCGGTTACCGACATGGCTGATCTCGTGGCCCAGGACGCCACGCAGCTCGCGCTCGTCGAGCAGCTCAAGCAGGCCCGTGGTGACACAGACCGCCGCGTGCGACGGGTTGCGGCCGGTGGCGAACGCGTTGGGCGTCGTCGACGGGCTGAGGTACACCCGCGGCATGGGCAACCCCTGGCCAGCGGCGAGCTCGGCCACCATCGCGTGCAGCCAGGGCGCCTGCTGCGGGCTGACCTCCTGGGCGCGCATGGCCCGCAAGGCGAGCCGGTCGGAGTAGAAGTAGGACACTCCATTCATCGCCAGCGCCACGACGCCCGCGATCAGCAAGCCCGTCGTACCGCCAACTGCCTGCCCGATCAGCAGGATCAGGGCGGACAGCCCGCCCAGCAACAACGCAGTTTTCAGGCCGTTACCCAGCCTAGACATATCCTCTCTCCGCTGTGACAACTTGGTTGATCAATGTCTTTTCATCAGGCGCACCCGCAGCTCTTCGATCTTGCGGCGGGTATTGGGATCCCGGGCGATTTCCTGGGCGCGCTGGGCAAGACGTTGCCCCTGCGGGCTACGCGCCAGCCGGGTGATGCGGTCAATCAACGATGCCATGCCCTGGTCCTCTCGTGATCTCTACCTGACGAGCACCAGTATGGCTGCCGAAACCACCCACCGCTCGCGGATTGTCAGCCATCATCTGGCCGTATTCATTGCCGAGAGTCAGCAATAACTGCGGAGTTGTCGGGCCAGCCGAGAGCGCGGGCGCCGAGGGCCGCCGTGTGCAGTGTGTATCGGTGGGTGGGGTCGTCAGGGTGCAAGCCGGTGAGGGTGGCGATGCGATGCAGGCGGTAGGTAACGGCCCGCACCGACAGGTGCAGCAGCTGCGCGGTGCGAGTGGTATTCCCGCCGGTACTGAAGTAGGTCTCCAGCGTCTCCAGCAGCGGTCCGGCTCCGCCGCGAGCCTGGCGCAGCGGGGTAAGGACGGTGTCGATGAGATCGCACACTGCGGCCCGGTCGCGCAGCAGCACCTGATAGACGAGCAGGTCCGCGGCCTTGACCACCGGCTCGGGCAACCGCAGTCGCTGCGCTAAGGTCAGCGCGTCCCGCGCTTCGGTGAACGAGCGGGCCACCCCCGAGGGCCCGGGATAGGCCCGCCCCAGCACTAGCCAGACCTTCTGGGCCCGCCGGTCGCCAGAAGTCAGGACGCGGTGCGCCGCGGTGAGCGCGTCGTCCATGGTTGGCGCAGGCAGTGCTGGCAACACGACGACGAGCTGGCCATCACGGGTCGTGATCAATGCTTCGAAGACGCCGAGGGGACCCGCAACCGCGGTTGATACCTCTGCCAGCAGCGGGCTGGCCTCTTGGAATGGGACCGCGGTGTGGGCCAGCAACACCGCGTGTGCCCCAGCCAGCTGCAGGCCATAGGACTGCGCGCGCACCAGCAGGCCGGCCGGGTCAGCGGTGCCGGCCAGCAGGTCGTCGACGAACTCCCGGCGCATCGCTTCCTCGCGGCGCACCACGGCACGCCGGGCGGAGGTGTAGCCCTCGGCCAGCGCGGCGACGACGTCGTCGCAGGCGCGAAGCACCCGGTGCCCAGCCGCCCGCACGGCAGCGGTATCCGCACTGGCGACGGCAGGCAGCTGGGGCCAGGCCCGCCACGCGGCAGACAGGTACAGATCCACCAGGGCTCGCAGCACCACGCCCTGCTCTGCGGCACGCGATCCCAGGGCCGCAAACGTGGCGTTGGTGTGGCGGTCCCAGTCATGTTCCGGACCCGCAGCGGCAAGCCGGTCCAGAAAGTCACCAAGCAGATCGGGATCCACCCCACCGGCGTCGGTAGCCGCCAATCGAGCTACTTCGAGGGTCCAATCCTGCCGCGCACCGGCAACAGAAGGCGCGTGGCGCGACGATTTGTGTCCTCGTCGTTGCCCACTCATTCCTCCATCCTGGCAGGCTAAGAACCTTCACGCCGCCCGCCCGCCGTGGTCCTCATGCCCTTGCAGTCCCCGATATGTCTCCACGTCGGGGCTCTAGGTCTGACGACCTTTGTTGCCGAGATCCGGCAGGACGATCCTGTCGTAGTTGCCGGTGATGCTCCTGACATGGGCGGTCGGGACAAGGCATCATTGCCATGTTTCGGACATCTCCCAAAGCCCTAGAAGATCCCAGGCGCAAGATCACCGCGGTAGATCCCTTGTTGAGGTGACACGACCAGTGACGGTCCTCACCGTGTCCTGGTGCTGTTCGGTGGGCAGTACCTGGTCCTTGCTGTTGCATGAGCACGGCCTCACCGTTCGGCCTGGCCTGAGCGGATGGATCAGCTCGGGAGTGCCCATCACCGAGCCCGCCCCCGACTCGCTGGTCCCCGAACTGCTCGCACAGCGCAGTTACCGGCTGTTTTATGACCCGGACGATTCGCAGCGCACCCGCAGTGTGCGCCGGCTCGGTTTTGCCTCGCCCGACACTGAGCTGATCCTGTTGGCCGAAACGATTCGCGCCCAACCCGTCGAACATCTCGACCACCCACTCGCGCTGGCCGCACGCTGGACCACGGCCAAATTTTCCGCCCGGGCCGCAATGAACTGGGTGAGGTCCGGGATCGTGACACCGGAAGCCGCCTATAGCTCAACGCGCTCACTAGTTAACGCGCAGTGCACCCAAATCAGATCCGCAAAGCCACAAGTTAGTGGCCCATGAACCGCTTATGATCAAGGATTACTCCCGCCCCGTTTAGCCCAGTGATGCATTGGGTCTGCGGGCTTCCGGTGCCGGCCGCTGAGACAGGTTGCGCCGTGCGCCGAGGCGTGTTTGCTTGCCTCACCGGATTCGCGGACCATAGTTGGTGAAGGCAATGCGCGCTCCCCCGCGCTCGAGTGACACGAGTCGATCAGGGAGCAGGCGTGACGCTCGGGTGGATCGGCGCCCATGGTGGCGAAGGCATCACCGGTGGCCAGGCAGTGCGCGCCCGGGCGGTATGGATTGATCTCGACGTGGCGTTTCCGCTGCCGGCCGAGCACCGCCGGCGGGTCGTGGCCGACGGCTTGGTCCTCACCGGCCGGGTTCCCGGCACGCTCAAGCGGTGGGTCCGCGGTTCCCGGGGCGAGTGGTACGGCGTGGTGTGGGTCCGGCTGCGCGATGGCGCCGGAGATGTTCGGCTGACCCTCGACGACCAGTTGGTGCCGGCCACCGCGCTGCGCCCACGGCTTGTTTCATAGCAGCGAAGCTTCGAGCAAGTTTGTTACCGGCGTCGATTGGGTAATTCTAGGCAAGCCATCAAGCTAGATCGCCTTGGTGGTCGCGGCGAAGTCGACCGGCGGCTTCGGGGTCCACCAAAGTCGATGGAAGGAGCCCAATCATGACCCAGCAAGGCGAGGGTAAGTCGCAGACTCCCTACCCGCGGGAGCCCGGCCTCGGCGGGGGCCAGCAGGACCCCGGTGGCGACCGAGACATGCCTCCGTATGAAGGTCGCCAGAAGGAGAGCAGCGGCGAGAAAATCATGGAGGAACGGGCTGGCGTGCCTGGGCACGAAGCCGGTCCCCGCGATATTTCGGACGCTGAGCGCGGGGGTATGGGCGACACCGATACGGCGCCGAAGGATCCTATGGGTGTGGGAGCAAGCACAAGCACCTCCGGCGAAGACCTGGGTCGCGGGATGTCAGAGGGGGGCCACACGGCAGACCGGTTTGACGGCGGTATCGCTGACAGCACGACTAACGTTGATCCAGACAGCCCCAAGATGGGCACCGGTGACCAGGGCGGCTGACCCCCTATCGCCTAAAAGCCTCAAGCGTCGCCCCGGCCAGTAGGCCGGGGCGACGCTTGACGTATGAAGTCCGTATGGGGC
>DATELN010000006.1:0-6391 GCA_035276605.1 Pseudonocardiaceae bacterium
TCGACCACCCGGACCCGGACACCCGCTGGGTGGTGCTCCCCGAGTACACCACCCGCTTGGGCCGGTGGTTACGCACGACGCACCTCGATGAGCTCCCCCAATTATTCAACGTATTGCGCGGCGACATGTCCTTGGTGGGGCCGCGGCCCGAACGGCCGTATTTCGCGGCGCGCTTTGCGCACCAGGTACCGCGATATGCCGACCGGCACCGCATGCGCGCCGGGATCACCGGATGGGCCCAGGTGAACGGGCTGCACGGCGACACCTGCATCGCCCAGCGCAGCCGCCTGGACAACTTCTACATCGAGCACTGGTCACCGTGGATGGACGCGGTGATCTTGGTACGCACCCTGTGCACCGCGGCCGGGCAGTCTCTGGGAGGAAGAAAGTGAAAGTTCTTCACGTGATCACCGGGCTGGGTGTCGGAGGAGCGGAGCTGCAGCTGCGCTCGATCCTGCAACACACCCGCCACCAGTCCGACGTCGTGACGCTCTACAACCCCGGCCCGGTCGCCGACATGATCATCGGGGATGGTGGGCGGGTCCGCGACTTGGGTATGACCCGCAACAGCGAGCTGTCTGCATTAGGACGGCTGACGAGGCTGATTCGGGCGGGCCGGTACGACGTGGTGCACACCCACCTCTACCGGTCGTGCATCTACGGCCGGCTAGCGGCGCGGCTGGCCGGCACGCCGGTGGTGGTGACCACCGAGCACTCCATCGGCGAAACGCATCTGGAACGGCGCCGGATGACCCTCGGGGTGCGGGCTTTGTACCTAGGCACGGACCTCTGCTCGGATGCCACCATCGCGGTGTCCGACGCGGTGGCCCACCGGCTGACCAAATGGGGTGTGCCAGCCCGCAAGATCGAGACGATTCCCAATGGGCTGGACTTTGACCGGGTTGCCTTTGACACCGCCGCGCGGGAGAAGATCCGCAACGAGTTCAGCCTGCCACACGATGCCTATGTCATCGGCGTGCTGGGCCGGCTGGATCCGATCAAGCGGTTCGACCTGGTGATCAGGGCTGCGGCGCCGCTGCTCGACGATCAGCACCGGCTGTTGATCGTGGGAGACGGGCAGATCCGGCCGGATCTGGAAGCCGAGGCCGCCCGCCACGGCGTCGCGGAGTTGGTGACCTTCGCCGGGGAGCGCCACGACGTGGCCGCCATGCTGTCGTCGCTGGACCTGTTCATCGCCTCCTCGGAGCAGGAGACTTTCGGGCTGTCGGTGCTGGAGGCGCTGTCAAACGGGATCCCGGCGCTGTACACGACCTGCCCGGCGCTGGACGGCATTGACACCGACCGCGCCCGCCAGGTCCCTGGCGACGTCGAGGGGATGCGGCAGGAGATCGCCGCAGAGATTGCCGTCGGGCGCCGCCCGCGCCAGGGCGTGGCCGCCATCCGTGAGCACTACGGCATCGAGTCGGTCACCCGCCGGATCGACGACCTCTACGACCGGCTGCTGTCGCTGCGCAGCCGGGCGCGGTCCAACGGCCGAGTGCTGACCAACCCGGTAGGAGGAAACTGATGAAGGCCTTGATCACCGGTGGGGCCGGCTTCATCGGCTCGCACCTGGTCGAGCACCTGCTGGCCGGCGGCCATGAGGTTGTCGTGTTGGACAACCTGGCCACCGGTTCGGTGGACAACCTGTCCGCCGTCGCCGATCATCCCCGGCTGCGCTACGTCGAGGGGTCGGTGCTGGACGGGGAGCTGGTCGACGCGCTCGCCTACCAGGTGGACACGATCTTTCATCTCGCCGCGGCGGTGGGTTCGTTCGTCATCCGGGACCGCACACTGGCCAGCCTGCGCACCAATATCCAGGGCACCGAGCACGTCCTGGCCGCCGCGCACCGCCACCAAGCCCGGGTGCTGATCGCTTCCAGCAGCGAGATCTACGGGAAGAACACCAAGATCGGGCTGCAGGAGGACGACGACCGGGTCATCGGCTCGCCGCTGCTGCACCGCTGGTCGTACTCCGAAGCTAAGGCCGTCGACGAAAGCCTCACCCGCGCTTACGTCACCGAGCTGGGCCTGCGCGCGGTGATCGTGCGGCTGTTCAACACGGTGGGGCCCCGCCAGAGCGGGCGCTACGGCATGGTGATCCCCCGGTTCGTCACCCAGGCGCTGGCCGGTGAGCCGCTGACTGTGTTCGGCACGGGCGAGCAGGTGCGCTGCTTCTGCCACGTGCACGACGTGGTCCCCGCGCTGGTCGCGCTGGTGGAACACACCGAGGCGTGCGGCACGGCGGTCAACATCGGCAGCTCCGAGCAGGTGTCTATCCGCGGGCTGGCCCACCGGGTGCTGGCGTTGACCGGTTCGGCCAGCGACATCGTCCAGATGTCCTACGAGGAGGGCATCGGCCCGGGATACGAGGACCTGCAACGCCGAGTGCCGGACTGCTCCCGGGCCCGTGACCTGATCGGTTTCCGGCCGGTTCGCACACTCGACGACATCCTGCGGTCGGTGATCGACGAACGGAGCCGGCCCGGACTGACCACGGCAGCGGTGCGCTGATGACCAAAATCAGTATCGAGCCGCGGCGCCCGGACGCCACCAGACCGGGGCGGTCACGAAGATGGCGCGTGCTGACCGGCTCGGCCTTCCTCATCGCACTGTTCCTGGGCGCAGTGTCGTTGCTGGTCACCGTGCCGCGGATGCTCGGCCCGGCGGAGAAACCCGGCACCCTCGTGGTGGCGTCGCTGCCGTTTTGGAACCTGACCGAAGGGCCGAACATCCTGAATGCGAACCGAGGCACCTTCAACGAAGTCTCCCCGTGGATCTACGGCCTCGCAGCTAATGGTCAGATCGTCCCGCAGGCGCCACCTGGGCGGTCCGCCGAAATCGGGTCGGGCATGGCGCAGCTACGCAAGTTGGGAATTCCACTGGTTCCGTCGATCGCGAATAGGACCAGTGGCCAGTGGGACTACGAGCCAATCGCGAACATTCTCCACGATCCAGCCGCGATGACCCGGCATATCAACGACATCGTCGCGCTGGTGCAGCGGGAGAACTACGACGGGATTGACATCGACTACGAGGATCTGCCGGCCACCGACCGGCAGGTGTTTACCACGTTCGTAACCCGCCTGGCGGATGCGTTGCACGACAAGGGCAAGGTCCTTTCGGTTGCGGTATTCGCCAAGACCAACGAGGCCGGCGAAGACCAGCGCAACGCCGGGCAGGATTACGCAGCCATCGGCGCGGCAGCCGATGAGGTCCGGGTCATGGCCTACGACTACCACTGGTCGGGATCAACGGCGGGACCGGTGGCGCCGCTGCCCTGGGTGCGCGACGTGCTGGACTATGCGAAGACTCAGATGCCGCCAGAGAAGATCGTGCTGGGCGTCGCGCTGTCTGGCTACGACTGGGTGGGAGAGCAGGCTGAAGTAGTCACCTGGATCCAGTGTTATGGGCGGTCGCAGAATTTTCACGCCACCACGCAGTGGGACCGGCTCAGCCAGTCCCCGTCATTTAAGTACACCGACGAGCAGGGCCGACAGCACGAGGTCTGGTTCGAAAACGCCGACAGCATGGCGTTCAAGCTGGAGGCGGCCAAGGCCGCCGGGATCCGCGGTGTTTACCTATGGATGATCAGCTCTGAGGACGACCGAAGCTGGGCGACGCTGCGCAAGGTCATCCCGTTGCACGCCACATCGGGTGCTGAAGGGACGTCCCGCTAATGTCCTGGTGGCCAGTTGCAATCATCGTGTTTGGGATCAATTTTGTCGTATGGGCGACCATCGGCCTGGCCCGGCTGATCGAGGAAACCTGGCGAAAAGGGTCGCTTCGCGGGCAGCTGCGACGCCGCGGGTACGATTCCGGCCCATCGATGACCGTGCAGGACGTCGCGGTGCTGATTCCCGCGCACAATGAAGAGCTGGTGATCAAAAACAGTATCGAGGCGATCGCCGCTCTCGTTCCGCGGTGCAATATCCATGTCGTTTCCGACGGCTCCACTGATCGGACCGCGGAACTGGCACGGCAAGCCGGCGTCAATGTCATCGAAACACGCACCAATGTCGGCAAGGCGGGCGCCCTGGAGGAGGCGATCGACCGGTTCGGGCTGGTCGAGCGGTTCGGTGCGGTGCTGCTACTGGATGCCGACACCACGATTCAGCCGGGCTACTTCGACGCTGCCCTGCCCTTCTTCGATGATCCTCAAGTGGTCGCGGTGGCGGGAGCAGTGCGAACGGAGTACGAACGCGGCTTATCGTTCATAGGCAAGGTGCTGATCTGCCACCGGCAGCGTATCTACGCGATCACCCAGCGCTTGCTGAAGTACGGTCAGACCTGGCGGTTCACCAATGCCACTCACATCGTGCCGGGCTTCGCCAGCCTGTATCGCACGTCGGTGCTGCCGAAGATTGAGATGAACCCGCCCGGTTTGGTGATCGAGGATTTCAACATGACCTTCGAGGTCTACCAAAAGCGGTTGGGGAAGGTGGCCTTCACGCTGGGCGCCGTCGCGGTGCCCCAGGACCCCGACAACCTGCGCGACTACATCCGCCAGATCAAGCGCTGGGGGCTGGGACTGTGGCAGACGGTGCGCCGGCATCCGCCGCGGTTGTCGTTGTTCAGCGCGATGCTCACCGTGCTGCTGCTGGAGCTGCTGACCAGCAGCATGTTCTTCCTGCTGCTGCCGTTGCTGCTGCTCGTGCTCGCCGTGCCCGCGGTCTATCCGGAAGCGCTGAGCTGGCCCGGTATCGCGACGGTGCACGACGAGGTCGCCGGGCACATGAGCCTGCAGGTGCTGTTGCTGGCGGTGACCGGCGCCGATCTCGCACTGACCTGCCTGGTCGCGTTGATCGAACGCAAGCTGCGCTTTGTGGCGCTGTGGATCTTCTTCCCATTGCTGCGAGTGCTCGACGCCGCTGTCGCGCTGTATGTGTTCCCAAAGGCCTGGCTGAGCTCGACCGGTCGGTGGACAAGCCCCGCCCGGCGCACGGTGATGGAGCGGCCGGCCCTGGCCGGACCGGTGACTGTGCCGGCGGCGGTGACCGCCCCTTCCAGGGAGTGGGCGGAGTGACCGCCAGATCGGGTAGCAACGTTACGGAGATCGGGTCTTGCCGCCCGGAAACACCGCCGGGCACAGTTGAACCCGTGACTTTCCTGCGGGTTCTCCTCGTCGATAGTCACGCCATGCTGACCGACGCCCTGACCGTCCGATTGTCCAGCGCGGATGATCTGTGGGTGGTCGGCAGTGTCAGCCCGGAGGACCCGCGCCTGATCGATATCGTCCGCACCCAGCGCCCCGACGTGATCACCACCGAAGTGGGGCAGGCGGCGGTGGCCACCGGCGGGTTGCTGCGCAAGCTGCGCGCCGCCTGGCCGCCGGCGCAGCTGGTGGTGTTGACCGCCAGTCACGACAACACCCACGCCGTGGCCGCGGCCCGCGCCGGCGCCGCCGCCTGGGTGTCTAAGGAAAGTTCGCTGGAGCACCTGCTGGAGGTGCTGCGCGGGGTGCCACTGGGGTACGCCTTTTACCCACCCCAGCAGTTGGGGGCGGTATTACGGGAACTGCGCGACGACGTGCAGCGCGCCCGCGACTGCAGCGCCCGCCTGGACGTGCTCAGCCACCGCGAACGCGAGGTGCTGCTGCGGATGGTGGACGGCAAGCCGGTCAGCCAGATCGCGGTGGAGTCGGTGGTGTCGACCAGCACGGTGCGCACGCACGTGCGCAGTATCCTCACCAAACTCGGCGTGCGCAGCCGCTTGGAGGCGGTCAGCGTGGCCCGCGCCGCGGGTTTGCGCCCCGCCGCCGAGCCGACCTGATGGCTCGACTACCGCTGTTGCTGGTCTCGCTCGCGCTCGTCGCCGGGTGCTCGATGGGCAGCCAGGGCGCCGCCGTGGGTGCCGGGGTTCCCCACCGCAGTCCTGGATCGTCGGGCGTGGCTGCGGCGCCGGAGGTCCGGGTCGATGTGGTGGCTGCCGGGTTGGAGCACGGGTGGGACATCGGTTTCCTGCCCAGTGGCGCGGCGCTGATCACCGAACGTCCAGCGCGGATCCGCCTGCTGTCCTCGACCAGGCCCGGGGCGCGGGTCACCGAGGTCGCCGCCGACCTCGACGACGTCTACGTCGCCGGGGAAGGCGGGCTGATGGGGCTGGTGGTGCATCCCGATTTCGCGGATAGTCGCCGGTTTTCCACCTGCCAGACCCACCGGGAGGGTGGCCGGCCGGTCGATGTCCGGCTGGTCACCTGGGAGCTGTCGGCTGATGGCGCCCGCGCCCGCCGGGTAGCCGACCCGCTGGTCGCCGGCCTGACGCTGAATCCCTCCGGCCGGCACTCCGGATGTCGCCCCACTCTGGGCCCGGACGGCTACCTCTACGTGGGCACCGGCGACTCGGCCCGGGGCGCAGTGTCCCAGGACCGCACCCAGCTCGGCGGCAAGGT
>DATELN010000007.1:0-33317 GCA_035276605.1 Pseudonocardiaceae bacterium
TAGGCGCGACCACACCAACAACCCGCCTGGTGACAGGCTTCCCCTATCTAGATACCGCATCCTGCCTGTCGTTCTCGTCCTCGCCGTCTTCGAAGACGAACAGCGGTTTGCCGCCATGTGCGGGTGTTTCGGCGACCGAGATGGCTTCAGCGAAGCGTTCGAGCGGGAACGGCTGGCCTTGCGGGATGCTCAGCACTTCATCAGCGACCAGACTGCGAACCTCGGATAGCGCGCGCAGCGCATCCGCAGGTGAGGCAGTGCCGAACCAGCGGTTCAGCCAGAAGCCACGGACTGCTTTGGCCTCGTAGATGACCGAGCGTGCCTGCAGTGGGATCGTCAGCGCTGCCGGGTCAGTCTGCCGATGGGTAGAAAGCGCGCCGTAGACCACGACCTCTCCTCCCGGAGCCAATCCCTGGGAGACCTGGGCACCCACGTGGCCCGCGACACAGTCGATGGCCTTGCGCACGCCGGCCGGCCCTGCGATCTCGGCCACGCGCTGCAGCAGATCCTCGTCCTCCGTGCAGACGACCTCATCACCACCAAGCGCTTTGATCTCCTCAACGGCAGCGCGCCGCCGCACGACATTGATCGTCGGAATACCCAGATGCCTGGCCAGCTGAATGACGAGCCGGCCGACGGTGGAGCCCGCAGCCGTCTGCAACAACCATTCCCCCGGCTGTACCTCGAGTTCGCGCGTCACCAGGAGCAGCGCGGTCAACGGGTTGACGGCGAGCTGACAGGCGTCGGAGTCGCTCAGATGATCGGGGACCGGCAGGAGCCTTTGAGTATCGACAACAAGGTATTCCTGCCAAGTGCCGGCCGTATGCGACCCGGGTACCGCTGGGACTGCAACGGCCACCACGCGCTCGCCGATCTCTAGCCCCTCGGTATCCGGGCCCAGGGCCTCAATACGGCCCACGCATTCCATGTGACCCCCAACAGTGGGAACCCAGGGGAAAAGCCGTAGCGGCCACGCAGCACATGAAGATCGCTGGCGTGAATCGGAGTCGCCTTCACACGGATCAACGCCTGACCAGCTTCTGGCGCGGGAACAGGCCGGGATTCCAGCCTCAAGACATCGATCGGCTCACCAACCCTGCCGGCTACGAGCGCGCTCATGAATTGTGGCATGGGCATGAGATCTCTCCCTTAGCCGCGCCCGGCCACGGCCCAGGGGGCGGCGAAGTGCCTGGCATACCGCGTCTTAGCAAAGTGCTCGCCCAACAGCCTAGAGAAAGCAGGACCGACGGCAGTGGACGATATTCACCACGAGATGCTGCGTCTGCCCCTCTGGGTTGCTGTAGACGACAGCGATGTTTGCGACACGCCTCCGACACAGTCTGCGCCGCTAACGTAGCCCAAGCCGCTCCGCCGCAGGTCAGCGGGGTTGTGGGGAGTCATCAGCGCGCTCACCCCCGAGCCGTGCCGTCGAGCAGCGCCTGCTCCACCCTCCGCCGAACCGCGTCTTCCTACCCAGAGATGCACTTCGCGTAGACCCGCACCAACACGTCGACGCTGTGACCGGCCCAGGCGGCAACCTGCGGTGCGGGAACGCCACCGTTCAGCCAGGTCGACACCGCGGCGTGACGGAGGTCATAGGGCCGTCGAGCCAGGGAAGAGGTCGCCTCCTCAGCAGTCAGCGCGGTCGACCGAGCGTTTGCCCGCACCGCCCATACAGGCTTTCAGAGAGCGGACCGCCACGAACTCCGCGGATGCGCCCGAGCCAGCGCCGAGCAAAGCCGGGGTCAGCATGGAACAGAACCAGCCGAGCCGAATCCAACTGACCGAGCTGACCGGTGTGCTGCCGCTGTTTGACACCGTCGAAGACGCCATGCAGGCACCGTCGTAAGCAACACCGCAGGAGCGCGAAAATGAGGAAGATCCATGGTCGCGTTGCTGGCATGCGCCCACTTCCGGCCATCCCCTCGTCCTAGCTGGTGACCTCGTCGCGGTGGCGATGATCGGGTAGGGGGCGGGGTCGCCCCACCCCCTCCCACACCACCGGACATGCGGGCCCGCATCCGGCGGTTCGTCAAGCCGTTGGATTGAGTCGCTGGTTGGCGTGGGTGAGTGCCAGCAGGCCTTGGCGGTTCCAGTAGGCGTTGGGCAGGGACACTTGGAGGACCTTGGAGCCAGCAACCCGCCAGTACCCCTTGCTGGTGCCCGCCCATTTTCGGGCGTTGCGTTCCGAGATACCGCGTATCCGCAGGTTGTGCCGTTTAGCGGCGGTGGTCTTCCACTCCTTCCAGCGGATCTGCCGCAGGCGGCGGCGTAGCCATCCGTCCAGATCGCGGAGCATCCGGTGAGAGTCCGCGAGGTGGAAATAGGCCATCCAGCCGGTGATGAACCGGTTGATCCGGTCGATGCGGTGTTGCATCGACACGCGCCAGCTCCGCTTCGTCAAGATCCGTAGCTGATCCTTCAGCCGCTTGATCGCCTTTGGGGCGACTCGAATCGTGACCTGCGGGCCGATGAGAAGGAACCCGAACCCCAGCAGCATCGCCTGCGCGGCATGCCGGATCGAGGACTTCTCCCGGTTCACCTTCAGCTTCAACCGCCGCTCGATTACGCCGCAAGCGCTTTCGAACACCCTCTGGGCAGCCCGTTCGCTGCGCACGAAGACCCGAAGATCGTCGGCTTATGCCGAGGCCCGGGTTATGCCGATCAGGGCGGTGGATGCCCTGGTCAGCAAGCGGTTCGCCGTTCCTGGTGCGGCATAACCCGGTAGGTCTTGGCGGTGGCTAGAGGTTGTCGAGGAACGTGAGCAGGCTGTCGGGTGGGCGGTAGCGGCCTGGGCTTGTGCCGGGTTGCTGAATGCGGGCGAGGGCCTGTTCCTTGATGGTCATGTCGGCGTGGAGGTAGACCTGGGTGGTTTCCGTGTCCTCGTGGCCGAGCCAGAGGGCTATGACCGAGGTGTCCACCCCGGCGTGCAGCAGCGACATGGCGGCGGTGTGCCTGAGCGTGTGCGGAGTGACGTTCTTCTCCTTGATGGACGGGCAGTCGGCCTGGGCTGCTGCTGCGTGCTTGCCGACGAGCCGCTCGACGGCGTCGCGCGAGAGCGGCCTTCCGGCCCGGGTGGGGAACAGCGGGCCGTCCGGGCTGGGGTGGCACTCGGCGAGCCAGGTTCTCAGCACCTTGACGGTCTGGCTGGTCAGAGGGGTTGCCCTGTCTTTGCGGCCCTTGCCGTGGCAGCGGACGTGCGGGCCGGCGCGCAGGTGCATGTCCTGGCGGGTGAGGGCGGTGAGCTCGGATACCCGCAGGCCGGTCTGGACGGCGAGCAGGAGCAGGGCGTGGTCGCGGCGTCCGTGCCAGGTAGTCCGGTCGGGGGCGGCGAGCAGGGCGTCGGTCTGCTCTGGGGTGAGGTAGCTGACGATGGCGCGCTCGCGCCGCCTCGGCGGGATGGCCAGGACCTGGCTGATTACGGCGGCGTGCTCGGGTGCCCGCGGGGCCGCGTAGCGGAACAGCGAGTGGATCGCGGCCAGCCGGGCGTTCCGGGTGGCGGTGCTGTTTCCCCGCTGTTGTTCCAGGTGCTGCAGGAACTCCCCGATCAGGGCGGCGTCGAGGTCGGTGAGGCTGAGCCCGCTGGGCGCCTTCCCGGTCTTCTTCTGCGCGAAGCCGAGCAGGAGCCTGCAGGTATCGCGGTAGGCCGCGACCGTGTTCGGGCTGGCCTTTTTCTGCCGGGCCAGCCGGTCGGTGAAAAACCCTTGCAGGATGGGGGCGAGGTCGGTCACGGGGCCGCCCGCCCTTGCGCCTGCTGTTCGAGCCGGCTGGCTGCCAGGGCGAGCAGCTCCGGGACGGCCTGCAGGTACCAGTAGGTGGACTTCGGGTCGACGTGGCCAAGCCAGGTGGACAGCAGCGGGAGCCGGGCTTGCACGTCTCCGCCGTCGCGGTACCAGTCCAGCATCGTGGCGACCGTGAACGCGTGTCTCAGGTCGTGGAGCCGGGGAGCGCGCCGTCCGGGCGGGACCTGGATTCCCGCCGCTGCGATGAGCACGGCGAACGTGTGCTGGATGTTGTGCCCATCCAGCGGCCCGCCTCGGCTGTTCACGAGGAACGTGGCCGCCTCCTGCTCCGGGAACGCCCGGTCGCGGGCCTGCTCATAAGCGCGCAGCGCGGCGGACGCGGTCGGGTGCAGGAACACCAGCCGGGACTTGCTGAACTTGGAATCGGCGATCACGAGCGTCCCGGCGTCCAGGTCGACGTCGTCCCGGAGCAGGCGGCACGCTTCTCCCTGGCGCATGCCGGTCACCGCCAGCAGGCCAATCAGCGTCCGCCAGGTCGCGGCGCGTATCGCCGGCGCGAGGCCGTCCGTCGCGCTCATGAGCGCGACGACTTCCTCCGGGGAGTACAGATATGGCGGGATCCGCCGGTATCGGCGCGCCAGCACGTCGTCAGGCGGAACCTCGGTGGCCGGGTCCAGCGCCTGCAGATGCCGGGCGAAGAGCCGCACGACGTCGAGCCGTCGTGCCTGGTAGACCTCGTCGCCGCTGTCCCGCGTGGTCCGGGTCGCCCATTCCAGCGCCAGGTCTGCGGTCACGCGGTCGGCGCCGCGTTCCTCGCAGAAGCGCACAAAGCTCATCAAGTGCCAGCCCTGGGTGGTGAGCTTGAACCCGAGCGTCCGGCGCATGGCCAGGTACTCCTGGGCCCTGGCCCGCAGCGCGCTCACGCCGCGCCTCCGGGCCATGGGCGCGCCAGCGGGCGCAGCGCGTTCTGGTCGACCTTGGCATAGACCGACGTGGACAGCTGGCTGCGATGGCGGAGAACCTGGCCGACCTCGGGCAGGGAGGCGCCGGCGCGCAGCATCTCGGTCGCCAGCGCGTGGCGGAGCCGGTGCGCGCCGCGGCGCTCAAGCCCGGCCCGCTCGCAGGCCCGGCCCATAATTTGGCGGACCGCCTCCGGTGTCAGCTGCCGGTAAGGCCGCCGCACCGTCACGAACACCGCCCGCGACTCGCACCGGGGCCGGCCGTCCGTCAACCAGGCGGCCAGCGCCTCTCCGGCCAGGGCTGGCAGCGGGAGCCGCTCGACGCGGCTGCCCTTGCCGGTGACCACTATCTCCCCGGCCCGCCAATCAATGTCCCCAAGCTGCAAGCCGGCGGCCTCCGCGCCGCGCAGCCCGAGGCGGGCCAGCAGCGACAGAACCGCGCAATCACGCAGGCCGGCCGTCGTCTCCCGGCGACAACCCTCCAGCAACCGCCCGATCTCGGCCGCCGACAACCCCCGCGGCAGCGCCGCCAGCCGCCAGGACGCCACCGCAGGAACCGCACCCGCCAGCGGGGCCGTTATCCGCCCGGTCGCGCACGCGAACCGCAGGAAGGCCCGCAGCGACGTCACCATCGCCTTCGCCGACCAGCTGTTGCGATCCCGGGAATGCTCCACCATGAACCCGGTGACCCGACCCGCGTCCAGCCCGCTCACCGCTCCCGGCCCGCCGATCGCGGCCAGGAAGGCCTTCGCCTGCTTGGAATAGCAGCGCACCGACACCGGCGACAGGCCCCGCTCCCGGTCCAGCCAGATGCCGAACTCCGCCAGCAGCCCCGCGCTGTCATCGTCCGTCCCCATGATCATCTCCCCGTCTGGAGGAATCACTGACACGAACCAGACAGGCAGATCACCAACGAACGCGCAGGATTATGCCGACATCAAAAACCCCCGCACCGCCCTTACCAGGCACAACGCCAAGAGCCTCGGCATAATCCGATCCTCGGCATAAGCCGACGTTATGCCGAGCTCGGCATAAGTCGGCGTAGCGCACGAACCGATGACCGCGTGCCCACAGCTCCCGGTCCAGATCATCCAGCATGATGTTCGACAGGATCGGCGACAGCGGAGACCCCTGCGGGGTTCCCTCCACCGTCGGCTGTTTGACCCCGTCAACCATCACCCCGGCTTCCAGATAGCTCCGGATGAGCTTGAGGATCTTGCGGTCGTCCACCTTGCGCGCTACTCGTGCCATGAGCACATCGAACTGAACCCGGTCAAAAAACCGGTCCAGGTCGATGTCCACGACCCATTCCAGGCCGTCCTGGACACACCGCCGCGCAGCCCGCACCGCCTGATGGGCGGACCGGCCGGGGCGAAACCCAAACGACGACCCGGAAAAGCAGGGATCGAAGATCGGCGTGAGTACCTGCGCGATAGCCTGCTGGATCAGCCGATCCAAGCAGGTAGGGACGGTGATTTCATACTGCCTCTTCTGCAATTGCGTGTCGGGATCTTCTCGTTGGTGCGGTGCAGAGCTGGTTGAACGGTTGGGTGCCATGGTGCCGGAGGGCACTGACATTCTGTGGTGTGGTCAGGCTCGAGTGCGCGGTTTGGTGCGCCGGGCTGCGGGGTTGAGGTGCCCGGACTCGGTGATGCGGCGGCGACACTCGATTGCGACGTGCTGAGTCCAGCGGATGCAGAGCCGGTTGCCGGCTCCGCGGCGGGCGGTGAGTTTGCCGGTCTTGATCCAGTCGTAGATCACACCGATGTTGCAGCCGAGTCGCCCGGCGGCGTCAGCGACGCTGATCTCTCCGTGGGCGTAGGGCGAAGGGGCGGGGATGCGGTAAGCGTGCCGGATCCATTGGACGGCGGCGATGTCGAAGGGTTGCCCGTGGCCGGTGGTCAGCCCGGCTGCGTTGAGCTTGTCGGCCATCTCGCGGGTGTCGGTGGTCGGGCCGAGCTGGCGGATGAGCTCGACTGCGGGTGAGGGGCTGCGCTTGGCCGGGCCGGGTGGCAGCGGCCGGGTCACGAGGAGTTCGTCGGTGGAGCCGGTGTGCCAGCGGAGTCCGATTCGCGCTGTGGCGGGATCGGTTTCGGGTAGCAGCGTGACGTCGGCGATCAGGGTGCGCAGCAGCCGTTTGCGGTCCTTGTTGCTGGTAGTGGGTGCCTGCCAGAGTCCGGGCAGGTCGGCGGCCAGGTTCTCCAACTCGACTCGGGTGGGTAAGGGCGGGCGGGCATCCTGGGCGGTGGCCAGGGCCTGCTCGGTTTCGGCCAAAGCGGCGAGTTTCGTCTCCCACCGGGCCTCCAGGGTGCGAGCGACCAGCCGGTTTTCTGGCTCCACCTGGCAGAAGGCGCGTTCGGCCCGGTCAGCCTCATAGCGGGCGCGTTCGACGGCGAGTTCGGCGGCTCGGCTGATGCGTCGGTGCCGATCGGTGACGTCGTCGGCGGCGGCCAGGGCGAGCGCGATCTCGGCGGGGTTGAGCGCTTGGAGCAGCCTGCCGGCGACTGCGACATCGACTGCGGACGCGGCAATGGACCGGCAGGTCGGGGTGGTGAGCCCATCGGCGCGGCGCGAGCACTCATAGGAGGGTTTCTGGCCGGAGCGATAGTTGGTGCGCATCGGCTTGCCGCAGGACCCGCAGGTGATGATGCCCTGGCACAGTGCTGATCCCTCGCGGGGTGGCCGGGCCCCGGCGTTGGTGCGGTTGGCGCCCAGCTTGGTCTCGTTGGCCAGGTAGTCGGCCCAGCTGAGGTAGCCCTCATGGTGATCGTGGATCAGCACGGGCCACTGGGCGCGGGGCCGCTCGATGAGGCTGGTGCGCACCGTGCCATCAGGGTTGACGCTGCGGTGGGAGGTGTAGCGGCCGTGCACGTAGGCCCCGGCGTAGCAGGGGTTTTTCAGCACTCCCAGCACGCGGGCGTGGGTGAGGCGGCCCCAACGCAGCGCCCCGGCCCAGGCGCCGCCATAGGCGCGCAGCGGGAAGCGCCGGTCGGTGAACGCGCTGACCACACCGTAGGCCGAGCCGCACGCGGCGAAGGCGGCGAACAGGTCACGGATCGCGGCCTGGACCTCGGCGTCGGGGTCGATGACGACCTCGCCGGCCTGGTCGTGGACATATCCGACGGGCAGTGGGGTGCGCAGCTCGCCGCGCTGGGCTGCGGCCTTCTTGCTGGCTGCCAGGCGCTGCGCCATGACGTGGAGCTCTACCTCCCCGATGGTGCTTTTCATCCCGAGCAGCATCCGGTCGTTGACATCGCGGGGATCGTAGATGCCATCGGCGTCGATCAGCAGCGTTTCGGTGATCGCGGCGAACTCCATCAACCGGGCGACCTCGGCATTGGAGCGGGCCAGCCGAGAGATCTCGATACCGAAGATCGCCCCGACCTCGCCCGCGCACACCCTGCCCACCAGCTCGGTAAATCCCGCCCGGGCCACACCCCACCGACCGGAGACCCCCAGATCGGTATCGATGACCACCACGTCGGCCCGGGCCCAGCCCAGCGAGACCGCCACCTCGGCCAGGCCGTACTGGCGCGTGGTGGACTCGGTGTGCTCGCGGACCTGGGCCATCGACGACTGGCGCAGGTAGATCACCGCCAGCCGGTCGCGGTGCGTGCTGCTGATCTTCGTCTCGCCGTTCATCACCGCCACCTTCCAGCGCCGCCATCGTCATGTTGGCCAACACCGTCACCGCTTCGGCCCGCAGGAATCCGGTCGGCACGACACTCGGCGCCGCGGTCATCGGCTACCTCAGTTCCCGCCTGGCCAGCAGCTCGGCGTTGATCGCCGAGATCTCCGCCAGCACCGCCTCGACCTGCTCGCCCCGAGCCAAGCCGGCCCGCACCAGGGCCACCAGGTCCGAAGGCACGTACCTCAACCGCCCCCGGCCCGCTGTTTTCGCAGCGAAATAGGCATACGGGCCGTGCGGATCGCCCCCGGCACAGCGGCAGCCCGGCTTGCCGCAGCGACGGGTCTGCTCCACCAGCGACCCAGCCAGCACCGCCTCCACATCCCCCAGCCGCGCCGCCAACCGCCGCCGTCGCGTCCGCAGCGCCCGGGCCGACAACCCAGCCAGATCGTTCTTGTGCTCTTTCATCACACAAGAGCATGCCGTCACCAGGCACGGCAATCAACGACCCTGGATCGCGCGTGTCACCGCAAACAACTCGGCCAGCCCCTCGGCCGACAACCGATGCGACTGAGACGGCTCACCCCGATCGGTCCAGGACCGGGACACCGTCATCTGCCCACTGACACCACCGGAACACACGAACACCGAATCCCCGCCCCGGCGCTTGACGAACAGCACCTCCAGCCGCTGACCACTCAGCGCATGAAAAGGATGCGTAACAACAACAAAACCCAAATCATCACTGGACGACGCGGCACTATGCCGCCTCCGTCGGCACCCCCAGCAACCGCTCCCCAGCTCCCCCGGGCTTGGGAATCACCACCCGGCGGACCGGCGAGGGCCGGTAGGTGCCCGCGTCCAGATCCTCCCGAACCCGCGCCCAGTGCTCGCGCAGCCACGGAACAAGCTCCTCCGTGGTCATGCCGTCTACACCAGGCGCACCCCGGTTGGCCCTGACACGCCTCAACGCCCGACCAAGGTTCTCCGGCGAGAGCATCCGCTCCCACAACGAGACCCCCAAGCCGGGAATGACAGCATCCTCGGCGTGCGCCGACTGGCCGCTACGCTCAGCTGCCGCGCTCAACGGAACTCACCGTCTGCTCCCGGCAACTGGCCCGCGTCCGCGGGATGGCTGCGATCACCGCGACCGGCACGAGCAACACCAACTCCTCTGCCTCACTCGACGTTCGGTCCTTCCCGGCCACCACTGCGATCCCTAAGCCGGTACTACGACCTCTGCTGACTTCTGCCCAGTCAGCCCGCATCTTGCGATGCAGGGCCGTCGGCGCGGCCCAACAACAGCACAACCGACACCCAGGCAGATCTCCCCGGATAAGAACGATCAATGTCCCCCTACGCCCGCCGCGTCTACGTGACGATCATGTTGATGGTGACGGGCTTCACCTTCTTGAGCAGGCTCACCCAAATCGCCCCGCCTTCTACGCGATTCGTGTTCCTCGGTGCAGAGGTACGCCTCGGGCTTCCTTCCCACCCCGCCTCACAGCGACGCAGTTGCCTCCGGCTCGGAGTTAGCACCACCTCTTCCTCCAGGGGACTTCCACCCCCAATCGATCGCCCATGCCGGGCGTACTCAAGGCTGGCCGCAGGCCACCGCGTGCGGCGCACAGCGGTCTTGACATCGATGGCGCGATCGGGCCATGTCTGCCGTATCCCACAGGGGAAGACCAGTATCGAGTCGCTGCGGCCGATCCAGAAGGTGAGGGAGCACCAGCGCCCGCCCCAGGCTTCGGTGAGGCAGAAGGTGAACTCGACAATCATCGACGACACCCCAGAGCCCGGGGCCGTCGATCCCATTCCGGAACGACCCGCCAGCCGAGATCCCGTTCCGCACCCTGACCCCACGAGATCGGACTCAGCACCTCAGGGCAGAGCACCGCAGGTGCGGTGATGTTCATCGCGCAATCAACGGTCACCTTGCTAAGGTGGGCCCGGCGCCGGCTTGGGGGGAGTTTGCGCCGGGCCCGTTGCGGGGGTGAGGCCGCACCAGAGCTATCGACCCCTGCACTACCTCGTTAGTCACTACGCCGGTCGTTTTCTAACTGCATGTCCCTTGTTCACCAAGTTTCTCAACGAAGAATCGGACATGTCTTGCGGGTAGATCACCCGTATAGACCGGTGGATCGGTATCCCGCGTCAGGTCAGGCGTGCTCGGCTGATCGAGCCTCGCTCGTAATCGCCGGGGCCATGTACCCGACCAAAGCGGCCATCAGCAAGGCACCGGTGACATTATCTAGGGACATGGCCAGCATACTCGCCAGCACGACAGCCAAGGCCAAGTAGTCGGTCATTACCATGGCGGCCACTGTGGTGGTTGCCATGGTGATTATTCGGTGCATGTTGTGGCCTTCCGGGTCAGTGAGCAAAGGGCGATGGAGAGTATCAGCCCCGCGTTTCACTTTTGAGCGACAGCCGTAAGAGTGAACCATCGTGGATTCATCTCTCTGTTACCAGATGGCGCAACAGAAGTCACTAAATAGCAAGGTTGACTACTCAAAGATTGAGTTGGACGATTCGAACTTGGGATGAATCCTTACGGTGGTGGTCTCATGACTTGGCGTCATCTTCACGGGACCCTTGATCGGCGGTTCGGCTCAGGTCCGCGCTGCCATCCTTCAGCGCCGTGACCAGCTCGTCGCTCAGCTGGAGATGGAACTGCTCGAGCGGAACCGCTGACTTGCGGGAATCTGTTTAGTGAGGACGTTGCCTCAGGACTATGAACCGAGGACGCCCAGCAATCAACGAAGGTATCGGCTTACTCGAATAACCCTCTTCCGGTCTGCTCGGTCACCCACAAAAAACCGTCGCGACCCCACCTGATTTTGCCACGCGTCCGCATACGACCGCTCACCAGCTGCCGCAGTGGCTGAGCTGGCGAGCGGGGATGGGTGATGGGTTGGCGACGTTAATGATCGTCGCCGTCGGTGGTGGCCGGTCGCTGTCCAGCAGCGCTGGCCATTGGTGCCGTGCTGGCTTGGTCGTCTACGGGTGCGGGGAAGACGTGGTGTTGGGGGGCGGGCATGGGGACGTTGGCGCCCTTGACGCTGGCCCAGGTTGCTTGGTTGAACTGCTGCATGTTGATCTGGTCTTCTTTGGTCAGGTCCTGCTGCGCGGATTGCGCCACGAGCGGGGCATTGACCGGGTTGACCTCGTGCAGGTTCTGGCTGGGCTTGATCGCGGTGTAGGCGGTGGTGTCGGGTTTGTTGGTGAAGGCGGCGAGCATGGGGGTGGCGTAGGCGTCGAACTGGGTCAGCGGGTGCAGGCCCACGATCAGTTCGATCGTGCGCAGCATGGACGCGGTGCTGTAGAAGGTGGAGTCAACCCGCCCGGTGTGGGTGTAGGGGCTGATCACCTCGGCGACGGTGCGGTGCGCATCGACGTGGTCGGGGCCGTTTTGGGCGTCGTCTTCGGTGACGAAGATCGCGGTATTGGGCCAGTACTTCGAGTGGGAGACGGCCTGGACGAGTTGGCCCACGGCCCAGTCGTTGTCGGCGGTGTAGGCGCGCGGTGTGGGGGCGCCGACGGTGGTGCCGGCGTTGTGGTCGTTGGGCAGGCGAACCAGCTCGACGGTGGGCAGGTTGTTGTTCTGCACGTAGTTGCTGAATTCGGTTTGCCACTCGGTGAACCGGTCGGGGAATCGGCCACCACAGGTGGCTTTGCGGGGGGTGAAGCTGTTGGGGCTGTCGGGGCAGGCCAGGTCGAAACCGCGGAAGTTGTGGTCGGTGTTGGCATCTAGGACCGGATCGGTGGCTGTCGAGCTGCCGTTGGGTTGGGTGTTGACGTAGAAACCGTAGTTGCGGAACGAGATGTGCGCGGCCGCGAGACGGTCCCAGATGTAGGCCTGGGCGGGGACGCGGTTGGGGGCGATGGCCGGGTCACTGCTTTCCGACGGGTAGGGCGCGCCGCGGCCAGAATAGTTACCTGGCCAGACCTGCTCGGAGTAGGGATTGGAGTTGGCCGCGACCGTCCAGTTCCAGCCCTGGGCGCTGACTTCGGCGTCGGCGTAGAAGTTGTCCAGGGTGACGTAGTTGCCTTCCAGGGTGCGGGCGTTGGGGGCCGACTCCGGGCCAAACAGGTTCAACGTCGGGTCGCCGTTGCCCTTGCCCAGGCTGCCGAACTCCTGATCGTAAGTGCGGTTTTCCTTGACCACGTAGATGACATGCTGGATCGGGCTGCGTTGCCCAGCGGTACCGGGCACGATCGCCGAGGCTTGCCCATGGTCGCCGGTGGAGCCATTGAAGCCGTCATCGTGGGCGACCTGCTGGGTCCACTTGGTCAGCTGGCCGTGATTGATGGGCAGGGACACCGTGGACAGGGTGCCGACCATCATCGAGCCGACGTACTGGTCAGGTGTCGGCGTGCTGGCGTCATACGGGTTCGGGTAATGACGTGGCACGTTGTTGGGGCCGGCCCCTAGACCTTTGCCGTTGGTGACGAACAGCGCCCGATCGGTGGCCACCACCGCGGTGGGATACCACGCGGTCGGGATCAACCCGGCGACGCGCCCCGAAGCCAGGTCGATGACGGCGACGTCATTGTTGCCGGCGTTGGCGACATACAACGTGCGCCCGTCGCCGGACAGCGCCAGCGCATCGGGGTTGCTCCCGACCGGCGCACCCGGGTAAGGCGCCAGGTTGATAGTCCGGCTCACCGTCGCGGTGGCGGTGTCGATCACGCTGATCTCGTCGGAATCCCCATTGGCCACATACAACGTGCTCCCATCGGCCGAAGCCACGGCCTTATTAGGGTGTGTGCCCACGGTGATGGTCTTGTGCGCAGCTGGCTCGGGGCCAGTCAGGTCCAGCACCGACACGGTGTCGGCGCCCTGGTCGGTGACATAGGCGCTGTGCCCGTCGGCCGAAACCACCACCGCGTAGGGATGGGGTCCCGCAGCGGTGGTGTGCACCACACCGGTCGCCAGGTCAACGACGGACATGGCGTTCGCTTGCTGGTCGGCGACCAGCAAGCGCTGCCCATCGGGCGTGACCGCGATCCCCGCCGGCACGGGGTTGAGCGTCGCCCCGGCCGGATTGGTGGTCGGTAACGGGATCGGCGTGCCCTCGGTCAGCATTCCGTTGGTGACGGTGTAGCGGCGGATGAGATTGTTACCGCCACCGCTGGCATACAGCGTCTTGCCATCCTGGGCGAACGCCAGCCCCACGAACAACGCCTGGGGAGCTGTATAGGGCAGCGTCTGGGTCACCTTGCTGGTTGTGGTGTCCACGACCTGCAGCGACTGGGTTCCCTGCCCGTCATTGCTGACTACCAGCCAGCGGCCATCCGGGGAGCTGGCCGCCGCCAACGGAAGATCACCCAGATTGGTCTGCTGCCCGGCGGGGGTGACCGTGAAACCAATTGGGGTCACCGCCGTGCCATCGGGTCCCGGCCCGGCGTGTGGCAATCCCACGGCCAGCGCGGTACCCCCCAGCGCCAGCGTGGTGGCTACCGCCGTGGCGACCACTAGCCGCCAACGACGCTTAGCCCAGCGATACACCCAGCCTCCCTGTACATCGGCAGCCGACCGGGTGGTCAAGCGCGGTAGAGGCATGACAGGACACCCTCCCAACAGCGACCGGCGGATCGCGCCGGTGGTCACGGGAACTGATTTGTCAGTGCACAGGGGTATCGACCTAAAGCGGCGCGTAGTCCACGCGGACGCGAACCACAGACGAACACGCCGACAGCTACGGTCAGCGACGGTCACAGCCCGGCCAGCTACCAAGCCGCCCACCCAAACCACCGTGAGAGACGGCAAGAAATGCTCGTCTGAATTGCGCGCGCAACACCAAACCCGGTGACAGGGCCTGCGACCGACCCGGAGTGGCGCCAGGGCACGTCACTCGGCACGTGTGCCGTCGGTATCCGCGCCGGTCGCCGCGGATACATGTTCTGCCTTCGCTGGCTGTTCAAGTCTTGGCCTGTCCTTGGTCATCTCCACGCCGTCCGATTTCCGGCACGTACACCCGTGTTCCGGTAATCGAGAGGAGCTGATGTGACGACAGGCAGGACCCTGGCGCGCCTCCCAGATCCTTCCACGACGACATCGCTGCCCAAACCGGCCTACCCCGTACGGGCGAGTCCTGTTTAATCAGACTGTCGCATTGCGGCGTGTTCGTCGACCAGGAGGTTTTGCCGGCCAGGCCGTCACCGTGAACTAGACAGCATTCCTAGGATCGGCCGGCTCACCTGGGGCTGGCTTGGTCATATTTCAGCTGAGTTGCATTAAGTTGGGCGGATCTGGCCGGGTTTCCTCCCCAGTGTGCGTGTGGCGGGATTTCTTCGCCTTTCATGAGGAAGGAATCGGGGGCCAGGGTGGCGCCGTCGTTGATGGTCACCCCGTAGTGGACGAAGGCTCCGACCCCGAGTGTGCAGTTCGAGCCGATGGTGCTGTGGTCGGATTTGAAGGTCCCGTCTTCGAGGGAGTGGCACTGGATGACGGCCCCCGCATTGAGGGTGCACTCGTCGCCGATGGTGACGAGGGTTTTCTCGGCTATGCCGCAGCCGTCGTCGAAGACCATGTTACCAATCCGCACGCCCAGCAGTCGCCAGATCACCGTTCTCAACGGTGTGCCGGTGAAAAAGTTCGGTGCGAACATCTTCCAGAGGCGTTCGTGCCACCAGAAGTAGCTGTCGTAGATAGAACAGAACTGCGGAGTCAACGACCGAAACCCGCCCGCGGCACGTTCCAGGAACACGGAGTAGGCGACGGTGACTAGCAGGGCAAGGACAGTGGCCAGCGGGAAGACTACCGCGCCGAGAAGGTGATAGAGGGCCAAGGCGGTCAGTCCGACCAGGATGGTGACGTAAAACCTGCTCCACTGCGTGAGCAGGTACAAGCCTATCGTGACGAGGTTGTGCCTGTTTTTGGCAGCGAGGCGGCGGTGGAACTCTGGCCCGCTTTTCAGGTGATCAAAGCGGTTGTCACGCTGCACTGATCGCGGAATCTCAAAGCACGGTGATCCGAGCAGGCCGACATTTTCCCGCAGGTGCCCACCGAGCGGGACCATGGTCTTGGTCCCGAGCAGGCAGTTGGTGCCGACCATGGCTCCTGGCGGGTAGGCAATGTTATTTCCGAAAAAGCAGTCCGCGCCGATCGACACCCGGGACATGCTAAACGATGTGCTGGAGAAGCTGGTATTCATCATCGACAGCCCGTCAGAGACCATCGTGCCGGGGGCGACCGAGCTCAGGTACGGCGATTCATGTTTCTGTTCGATCCCGAAATTCGACCCAGTCTGGATGGCACCGAAAAGGTCCCAGCCCAGCATGCGTAGGTAATGCACGATGTAGGAACTATCGCCGAAGATCGTCATGTAGGTTTCTGTGTTCGTGACACGCGCGATCATCCGTTGTGCCCAGTAGTGAAGCCCGTACAAGGGATAGACCCGGCCCGTGGTCAAGACGAGGTTCAATGCGCGCGGAACGGTGAGCACAAACAACATGCCGGCCGCCAGGCCGCCAAAAAACAGCGCGAACGATACGGCCAATGTCTGGAGGTAAAACGTCCAGTGCGCAAGATTGGTCAGCGTTGGTGCCAAGACCTCGGCCACCACCGCAACCCGGGGCAGACAGGTGACCAGGACGGTTTGTGCCAATGATAGGGACACCAGCACGTTGAGCAATTGCAGGGCACTGAAGCAGACCCTGCGCACGGTGCCGCAGCGAGCCGAGCCAACAGCCCGGTAGTCCACGTCGCATCGCTGGGCCGGAGAACCATGCCAGCTCTGGCCAGCCGGAACTGCCTGGCCGGACTGCAGGCAGGACGCATGGCCGAGTTGGGCACCATCGGCTAATGAGGTATTGATGTCGAGCACCGACGCCTCGCCGATGATGACGTTGCGGCCGACTGTCACCCTGCCGGTTTGAATCAGTCCGGCGTGCGCCCGGTAGCAGTGGAAGTAGGTGTCTTTGCGGATGACCGTGCCCTCGCCGAGGGTGAGCAGGTCGGTGCACACGGGCACGTTGCGCGAAAAGATCACGACGCCCCGACCGATCCGGGCGCCCAGCGCTCTGAGGTACAGCAAGTACAGGGGTGACCCGGCGAACAAGACCAGGGGGCTAGACCGGATAAGTGTCTTGGCGGTCCAGAAGCGGAGATACGCCAGGCTCCAGACCGAGATTTCCTGCGGTTTCCAGCGACCGATGAGTAGCCATTTGGCCACGATCGGCGCCACGCACAGGCTCAGGAAGCCGGCGATACCCAAGGCCAGCGAGCGGAGATAGGTATCGGCAAGCCCAGCTCCGGTGAAGATCCACTTGACCCCGCCGGCCAGCAGGAGCCCCCCGACGTAGAGGTAACCGACGAACAGCAGCGTCTGCAGCATCCCGCAGAGCAGGTACTGCGATCTGCTGGCGCGTGCCGCCCTGGTTGGCTGCTCGATTCGTTGGGGAGCGGGGGTGGCGGGCATGTCCGAGACAGCGGTGGCCAGACCACGGACCGTTGGGTAGAGGTAGATGTCTTTCATCGACACCGCGGGCAGGTTGTCGTTTTTTCGGACCAGGGCGCAAAAATGCGCCATGACCAGCGAATTGGCCCCCAGGTCGTCGAAGAAGTTGCTCTGCACTGACACGCGCTCGACGCGCATCACCGTGGCCAGGGCCTCGGCGAGAAGTCGCTCGGTCTCAGTGGCGGGGCCCGTGTACTCGTGGCCAATGGTGAGGCTTGGTGGACCTGCCGGAGCGGGCAATTTGCGCCGGTCGACCTTGTCACTGGGCAGCATGGGAATGACGTCGAGCTGTTCGAGATAGGCCGGGACCATGTAGGCAGGCAGCCGGGCCCTCAAGTGCTGATAGACGCGTTGTTGATCGACACCGCTGGTGCCGCGATCCAACCGGTAATAACCAACCAGCTCGTCGAGTCCCGGCTCTGGCTGGTAGGTATGCACCACCGCTTGCGCGATCCCCGGTATATGGGCCAGTACCGACTCGATCTCGGCGAGCTCGACGCGGTAACCCCGGATCTTGACCTGCGTGTCGACGCGGCCGCAGTACTCGATGTCACCGGTGTCGAGCAGCCGTCCCAAATCACCGGTGCGGTACAGCCGACCCTCATAGCGTGCCAGCCGGTGGCGGATGAATCGGTCCGCGGTCAGCTCGGGGCGGCCCACGTAGCCGCGGGCGACGCCGGGGCCGCCGATGCAGATCTCGCCCACGTCACCTGCTGATACCGGCTGCAGGTCGCTGTCGAGCAGGACAACCTGGTACGTAGGTAGTGCCCTGCCGATCGTGACGGGTCTGTCTGCCCGCAGTTCTCCACACGTCGCGGTCACCGTGGCTTCGGTGGGGCCGTAGGTGTTTAGGATGCGCCGCCCGGGTGAACTCCAGCGTTGGACGAGCTCGGCGGGACATGCTTCCCCGCCGACGAGCAGACTTCGGATCGTGGGCAGGTCCCCGCTCAGGGTCGCCAGCAACGTCGGGACGCAGTAGAACACGGTCACGCCAGTTTCGTTGAGAAATTCGCTCAACTCCCAACCGAGGCGACGGGAATCGTTCGGGCCCACCACCAAAGTGGCCCCCACCGCGAACGTTGGCCAGATTTCCTCGATCGAAAAATCGAAAGCAATAGTCATGCCCTGGTAAACACGGTCGCTTTGACGCACGTCATACACGCGGCAAACGATGTTGACGAAGTTGCAGATACTCGACTGCGCGACCTCAACCCCCTTGGGTCGGCCGCTGGAACCGGACGTGTAGATCACGTAACACAGCGGGTCCCCATCGCCGTCATCGTCACAATCGTCGGCTGTCACCCGGGACGCCGGACATTCGGCCAGCGCATCAGCACGCTCGTCCAGCTCCAGACACAGGAAGTCCAGAGCGGCTGTCACTCCGGCAAACTCCGTGGACGTGATCACCAGGTCAAGCCCAGAGTCGTCAACGACATACGCAATACGGTCTCGCGGAGACCCAGGATCGATCGGCACAAATGCTGCGTCCGCCTTTAATATCGCCAGCAGGGACACATACGTGTGTAACGACCGGTGCAGCAGGATGCCGACCCGTGAACCAATTCCGATGTGCAATGCGCGCAGCATATGCGCGAGCTGGTTTGCTTGCTGATCCAACTCCTGGTAGGTGACGTGATGATCACCATCCTGTACCGCAACCTTGTCCGGAATCCTGTCACTGGTCGCCTCAAAAAAGTGATGAAGGCGTCGAACCGGCAAAAAGAATGACTCACGCGCGTTCGTGGCTGTATCGCTGGCCAGATCACCCAACGCAGCCCGATCAACAGCTGTCAACGGTTACGTCTCCAGGCTCAACTCAATCAGGACATGGACTGGATTCGAAAAACGAAAAAAGTGAACAGTCCAGTGACGTTGCCACTAGCAGCAGTGATCGTTTCGGTATCCGTGGCAACGTGCGCTGGGCTACGGTCCCAGCACGCCAGCAGAAAACGAGAGGCCGTTGACGATCTCCTACCTGCCTAGCCAACGCCATGCTTGCCTCTCCAGGAACCCTCGGCCGGCGTGCCCAGCCGCAGACGGCGGGCGCTATCGGACCTAGTGAGGTACGTGATCGGACGACGAAAAGACGGAAATAACTCGTTAACAAAAGGTGAACATTCACCTGATAGAGGTAAGTTAGCCTTGCTTTGATAACCCAAGGGGACGGATATGTCGGCCAGCAACCTGATTGGTGCGCCCGATGGGATTGAGCCTTCTGCAGCCTCGTCGGTCGCCGGCTGGCCGGCGAAGGATCGTTCGGCCGGTCTTATGGTGGGTGCATCCGCGTGAATTCATTGGATCGGGCTGATCCAAGGTGACGCTGGGCCTGTAATAGATGGTATGCCCGTCCGGAAGACCCCTACGGCCCGGATATCCGATGACATGCTGTTGGCCGGCTTGGGCACTGGGGATACACAGGCGGCGGTGGCATTCGTCCGCCGGTTCCAGCCGATGGTGTTCGGTGTGGCGGTTGCCGTCGTCGGCGACCACGGCCTTGCTGAAGACATTGCCCAGCAGGCCTTCGAGCGGGCCTGGCGCCATGCTGCGCTTTACGACCCGCGACGAGGGTCGGTGCGTACGTGGTTGACTCGCATCGTGCACAACCTGGCGGTGGACGCTGCCCGCGTCCACCGCCCCGCCCCGCTCGACCCGCAAAATCTGCAACCGCTCATTGCGGCTATCACCGATACCCCCGAGCGGCGCGTGCTGGCCAGCGAGGCGTCCCAACAGCTGCGAGTTGCCCTGGCAACTCTGCCACCCGAACAGGCCAGAGCAGTGGTCATGGCCGCAGTGCAGGGGCTAAGCGCCCGGGAGATCGCCGATGCCGAGCAGGTGCCCGTGAGCACCGCGAAGTCCCGGATCCGCGCTGCCATGGCCAAGCTGCATGCCGCGCTCCCCGCCCTGCGAAGCGACCATGGCTGAACTGAGCTGCCCGCAGTGCCAGGAACTCGCCGAGGAACTGGCCCTCGGCGTGCTGTCCTGCCACCAGCGTGCTGACGCGCTTGCACACCTAGAGGGCTGCTCCAGTTGCCAGGACAAGGTATCCGCACTGACCGCCACAGCCGACCGGCTGGTAGAACTCCTGCCGCCGGTTGAGCCACCCACCGGATTTGAACAGCGGGTAATCAGCGCATTGACACTTTCACCACCGCCGCCCACCCAGCGGTGGCGCCAGCCCGTTGCCACTGGACTGGCCGCCATTGCGTTGGCTACGAGCGGATGGACGCTCGGCCGAATGACTCACAATCTGCCTCCCCCTGAAGCCAGCCCGCAAACGCAGACCGGCAACGACGGACAAGCAGGCGAACGGGCCGTCCTGTATGCACCCTTGACCACAGCGCAGCAAGACACCGCGGCCCACCAGGTCGGTCAGGCCTACCTTTATCCTGGCCATCCCTCCTGGATCTACCTCTCCCTCGACGCTGCGGACACCACCACCAGCGGCACCGTCAGCTGCGAGCTGATGCGCCGGGATGGCTCAGCGGTGCCACTGGGCAGCTTTGCACTGATCAATGGACACGGAACCTGGGGCGGACCTGCGCCGGTCGACCGCGACACCTTCGCCGGCGCCAAACTGATCAATTCGAACGGGCATACCTTGGCTAACGCGCGCTTCGGTGGGCCGCGAAACGCCTCCGGCCAACACAGTCCACGTCGCCACCCCGAACATCACCTGCGCGGCCATTCCTAGCGCGCCTGGGCCGCCATGACCCGGGGCCGATCACCCGTGCCAGCCCGGCAGCGCTGACCCCGGCTGGGTCATGGTGAACCGCCACCCGACCCTGCACGGCATTGAACCCGACAGTTAACACCCCGTCGAGCTCAACCGATTGCCGACGTGCCGGGGCTGGGCATCGGGTCAACGATGGGGCTGAGTTCTGCTCGCAGATCGCTCGGTGGCTATCGCTAGCAGCGGCGACAGGCGTGCAGGAGGGACGCAGCACGACTGTTTAACGCAGCGGACGGTATGACGGCACAACGGAGGAAGCTCGCGATGGGGACAGCACAGTCGCTGGTCGATGTCGTGTGCAGCCGGTGTCGAGTCCGTGAGGATCCGTCAGGACTCGATAGACCGGAGGTAACGACGTGCTGGCGCTGCCGCCAGCGCTCAAAGCAGGACGAATACCCAGTCGACTCAATACTGGGTCACCGCCAATGGACCCAGCGGCTGAACTGGCGCCACGACAGTGACCGCCCGGACGCTAAGGAGGTCGGGTGGTGCAGCGGGTGCGGCTAGTGGCAATTCGGGCCTGACGCCGTGCTGGTGGCCGACTTCTGGCGCCCGGATGCCGGCGAATGAACGTGCGGATCGTGCACGGCACAACCATGGGGCTATGACGGGTCAATGGCCGAAGGGCTGCGTGTGCGCGGCTGATCACGCGCACCGTCAGCTGTGAACTGGAACGGTGGACTGCCCAGCCGGGGTGCCGACGCGCCGACGGCACCCGGTGTGCGGAGCAGCCCCGGGCGTGCGAGTGATCAGGAATAGCGGACGGAGCCGTTGCCAGAGCAAACCCTGCGCGGCTTCCCGAGGGTGAACGACGGACTGCCTTCGCCGCGCAACTCGCCCGCGGCACACCGCACGATCCCCGCAGCCTCCAGAGGCGGCCAAGGGATCTAGATCTACTTCCGCTGCGCCGGACAGGGGCTTCCGGATTTCCCTCGGGTCAGGCCCCTGTCCGGCAGCCTTAAGATCGATCAGTGCCCGGGCTCACTTCTTCTTCTTGCCCTTCGCACCCTTCTTGTCCTTCTTCTTCGCCATACCCGATCCTCCCCTCGCACCCCTCACGGTCAACCCTACGTTGACCACCCTGGTCAACATACCATTGACTGTAGTCAAGGAAACGTTGACCCCCGGCGTCAAGATAGCATTGACCCATGCTCGGGAAGGGAACGTCTCGACAGCTTCGAGAAACACTCGATGCCGTGGAATCGGCCCGGACCCCGCTGGAGGCCTTAGCCGCGGCCCGCCGGCTACGTGAGGCAGCTGAAGCCCTCGAACTCGCCGCGGTGGTCGAGGTGCGACGCCAACGCGGGACCTGGACTGAGATCGGCGCGGTTTATCACACCAGCAAACAAGGCGCTCAGCAGCGATTCCGGACCGCTGTACAGCGGGCGCGGGACTAAAAGCCGAGCCACAGACGGATCGGTCACCGCATCAATCCACGTCCGTGGCACTAGTAGCCGCTCACACGCCACGCAGGTCTGCTGCTGGAGCGGACTTTGCCAGGGGCTGACGGGACACTGACGTTCAACGAACCGACGGTACGGGCTCCTGCGCGCCTGCAACGGACCAGTGAGCAATAAATGCATATTTCGTTAACTGGGTGGGCGTGGTCGACTCGCTGCAGATAGTTTATCGCTCGGCTTTTGTTTCTATCCTCTTACTAGCGGAGCGGCTACTGCATGCGCAGAGACACTGTCAATCAACCGCACCGTGTGTCCAGCCGGCAACGGTTGGTTGTCCAGCGCATGTTTTATGCGGCCGCGTTTGGGGAAATACCTGACGACCTTTACTCGCAATGCACCAAGGGGGTCGTCGAACGGCAACGACAGCGGGTCACCATTGCCCCGCACAGCCATCTTTCAACGAACACGTATTTCGGGCGCTTCCCGGCCAGCTATTGGCAGCGCTGGACTGACGTTACGCAAGTCGAGTTCGGGGTGATCGCATATGGCGCCGGACGGATCTCGATCAGAGCGTCGGACATCGCCGGAGAACCTCGTACTGTCGCCACCGCCGTGGTGGATGGCGCGCACAATGAGGAAATACGCCTGATGGCGGCCCTCGATCGATACGTCGACGGCGGAGCATTGTGGTGCGAGGCAGCCACCGATTCGACCGAGCTGGCGCTTGAGTCTGGCTGTTGGTCAGTGGCCAGGTGGGGCCGGGGTCGCCCGACTGCTGTGGTGATATGCACCTACAATCGCGCCGACAACTGCCTGCGCACCCTCGACACGCTGGCCCGTGACAGCATCGCGCTGGCCATGGTGCACACGGTATATGTTGTCGATCAGGGAAACGATACGGTGGAGTCCCGATCGGGATTCGCCGCAGTCCAGCGTATCCTCGGCTCGATACTGTGTTATATCCAGCAACCCAATCTGGGCGGTGCCGGCGGCTTTACCCGCGGGCTATATGAGAGCACCAAAAGCAGCCAAACCGGCCAGGCGCATATCCTGTTCATGGACGACGATATCTTGCTTGAACCCGATACCGTGGTGCGCCTTGCCAGCTTTGCCAACTGCACGGTGGCGCCGACCATTGTCGGTGGGCAGATGCTGTACCTGCTGCATCCCCATCAGTTGCTCGCCGGCGCGGAAGCCACTGACCTGACAGTGCTGCGCGCTGGACTGCCCGTCACCGATGCGCTCGTGCACGCGGACCTGATCACGAGTAGCCAGGAGATCCGGGTGGATGCGGAATACAACGCCTGGTGGGCCTGCCTCATCCCCATCGAAGTCGTTGCCGCCGTCGGTTATCCGCTGCCGCTGTTTTTCCAGTGGGACGATATCGAGTATGGATTACGGGCCCGCGCGTCTGGCTACCCGACGGTGACCTTGCCCGGGGCCGGAGTCTGGCATGCCGATTTCCACTGGAAAGATTGGGACGACTGGCCGCGGTATTTCAGCCTGCGTAACTCGCTAATCGTCCATGCGCTGTATGGTCCACCGACGAGGATGGCCGCGGTACGGTTCTTGCTGAGCCAACTGCTGACCTACCTCGCCTCGATGCGCTACGGTCTCGCCGCCACCTTGATCATGGCAGTGGAAGATTTTCTTGCCGGGCCCGAGATCTTGTGTGACGGCGGAGTGGAGGCGCTGGCCGCCGCGCGCAAGCTGCGCGCCGAGTACCCGGAAACGACCCGGTACCCCGCCTGCGACGTTCCCGGCGTCGCCGCGACCGCAGTACCGGTGACCGCAGCCGCACCGACCCCCTCGAAACCGCTGCTAGTACTGGCCAAACGGTTGATCTGGCAACTTCTGCGCAGGCCCCGGCGCAGCGCCGCGATCAGCGCTCGCGATTCCCACTGGTGGCACGTGTCCCTGTTCCAGACGGCGGTGGTGACCGATCTCTCCCAGGAGGGCGTCCGAGTCCGCCGCCTGGACCCGACATTGCTGCGCAAGCTGGGCGTCCAGGGAATCCGGGTCCTTGCTCGGTTCGTGCGGGCGCAGCCGCGGATACGGCGCGCATACCGAGCGGCCATGCCGGCCCTGACCAGTAGGCAAAACTGGCAACGACTCTTCGACAGTCGCTGACCGCCGAGGCCCACGACCGAAGACGGAGATCGACCATAGTGCGCAAACGCATCCGTGCGGCGATACGAGCTCGCCTTGTGCGGGTGGTCGATGAGGTCGTCAGCGCGCACCGACGTGAACTCCAGGACGCGCTGGCCAAGCTGGCCACGCACCAGCGCGAGCCGCAGGCCAGCTTCGCGGCGTACCAGCGGGCATGCGAGACCCTGCTCACCGCACACCGCCGCGAGGTGCAGGCCGCACTGACCGCGGAGGTCGAACGGGTACTCAAGGCCGTGCATGACGTGGAGTTTCGGTCCCGGCGGGACCTGTGGGCAGCCGGCGAGCGGCAAGCTGCCGCGTCCAGTGCGCGCTTTGCCCGGGAGGTGATGCCGATGGCGGCGGTATTCGACGACCCGATCGCAACCTTGGAGCATGCTTTGTCGCTGGCCCCGGCCGATGGGATGGCGCTGGAATTCGGCGTCTACAAGGGTCGGACACTACATGTGATTGCCACCGCCCGGGGCAATCAGCAGGTCTTTGGATTCGACTCTTTTCAGGGACTGCCCGAGGACTGGCGATCGGGCTTACCGGCGGGCACTTTCGCCACCGACAACATCCCCGATATTCCCGGCGCCGAATTAGTGGTCGGATGGTTTGCCGACACGCTGCCCGATTTCCTCGCCCATCATCCGGGCCCAGTATCGTTCCTGCATGTAGACGCCGACCTGTACTCCTCCGCCGTCACCGTCTTCACACACGTGGGCCCGCGGCTGCGACCGGGCAGCGTGATCGTGTTCGATGAGTATTTCAACTACCCGGGCTGGCAGAGGCATGAACACCGCGCCTGGCAGGAGTTCGTGGCAGCTGCTGCCCTCGAATTCCAGTACGTGGCCTACACGGGTAACAACGAGCAGGTTGCCCTCGTCATCACCAAGGTCGCGCCGTGATCAGAGGTCGCAGGAACGCGCACTGGCCGGGCCGAGACCTGGGCCGGCGCAGTCGGGCCTGCTCGAATACCCGGTCCCAGGGATTTCACCGAGATCAGCAGAGGAATCGTCACACCGGGTCCATCCCCCTCAGCATGTTCTCCTCAATCACGGGTTCGCACCCCTAGCGGGGGCCGAAGGCCGAAGCCGCGAGGACGGGCAGCGCCATGCCCACCACCGGATAGGCCGCCACCGTGCCATGGCGTCACCGCGGCCCCGTCATGTCCGGCTGCGCCGGTGGGGGTCCTCGGAAAGCTAGCTATCAGCCGGACCCGTGCCGGAAGTCGTCGCGGTCCTGCTGCGCATCTCTACGGCACTACGCTGCATGCGCCTGCCGTACCACACGTTCCACGTCATGATCAGTGTTAATGCCGCTACTTGGAGAACGGTCGACAGTCCAACCATGATGTCGATTGGCAGCACATAGATCAGCGGGATGCGCACGGCGGCTTCGAGGAGCAGTCCCACTCCCCAGATCACCGACATCACCCGGAATCCGCGTCGGAAAGCGGGGGTGGTTTGCCACCTGGTGTTCCACCAGGCTCGCTTCTCGGCGGTGGTGGCAGCAAACCGCTGGGCGGCGTAGAACGTCATCGGCCTGCCGACCACGCAGGTGCCCAAGAAGATCAATCCGGCGACGGCGGTGCCGATCGAGTCCTTGGCGAGCAGGAACCTGGCGTCGCCAGTGACGAAGGATAACGCCAGCCCAACGGCGAACAGGACCATCAGGAACGCGGCGAAGCCGTCTAACCTCCGGTTGCGCACGGCCACGAACGCCACCCGCAGCCCCGCCACCAGGGTCGCAGCCAGCAAAGCCCGGTAGTCGCTGACCCCGGCGGCGTGCAGGCCGTAGTACGCGAGCACCGGCAGGCCCACCTCGACCAGCATCATCCGCAGCAGCCGAGCCGGTCGCGCGGCTACCGGATCGGCAGGCGCGGTGCCCTCGCCCGGGGACTTCGTCACCACGTCACGGGAAGTTCGGCCAGGCCACCAAAGATCACGTTAGTTCTGGTGCGCAGCGTCTTTATCGGTGCGGCCAGGCGCATCGTGGGCAATCGTTGGGGCAGCATCTCGAACAGCACTTGGAGTTCGATGAGGGCCAGCGGCGCACCGGGGCAGAAGTGTGCCCCGTGACCGAAGCTCAGGTGCGGATTGTCCGTGCGAGTGATGTCGAAATGTTGCGGGTCGGCGAACACCTCGGGGTCACGATTGGCCGCCCTGGTGTTGAGCAACACCAGCTCACCGGCGCCGATGGTCACCCCAGCAACCTCGATATCGTCCTGGGCGTACCGGGTCAGCCCCGTCGGCGCCACTGGGCCACTGTCCGGAAGCGCAGTGGGGGCGCGCAAGATCTCCTCCACCGCCTGCGGTACCAGCCTCGGGTCGGCAGCCAGCGCGGCGCGCTGGCCGGGGTTGGCGCACAGCTGCAACACCCCGCGGTCAATGGCGTTGACCGTGGTGATGTGGCCGGCGAACAGCAGCCCGGTGGCCGCGCCGGCGATCGCTTCCTCCGGGAATCCCTCGGCTTGCTGCGCCTGGATCAGGTCGGAGATCACATCGGCGCTGGGCTGGCTGCGTTTGCGCGCCACCAGCGCGGTCATATAGCTAAACAGGCCTTGCATTCCGGCCCGCGAAATGGCCTGGTCGGTCAGGTCGGCCATTTGGTCGCAGTAGGCCCGGAATTCCTCCCAGTCGGCATACGCCACCCCGAGCAGCTCGCAGATCACCAGCACCGGCAGCGGGAACGACACATACTCATGGAAGTCCACCGGGCAAACCTGCGTGGCCAGCTCATCAAGCCGCTGTGTGGCCAGCTCGACCACTCGGGGACGCAGCGCCTGCATCCGCCGAGCCGAAAACGATCGGCTCAACACCCGCCGGAACCGGGCATCCTCCGCGCGCTCGGTCTCCGGATCAGTGCCGCGCGGCTGACCCATGAACACGGAGTTGGAGTACCTGCTGGCCTGCTGTGGCCGCGGGTGCGATCGCCCCAACCGCGGGTCGAGCAGCAGCTTTTTGATCTCCTGGTACCCGTTGACCTGCCAGGCCGGGTCGCCGGCCGGTGTCCGCACCCGCTGCACCAAACCCGGCGGTTGGTCCGCTGCCCTGGCGGTCTTCACAACGAGTTCCCCACTTCCTCGCGGCTGTCCCATCCGCGGGGTGCTGGCGCGCCCTGACATGGGTAGCGGTCACAGGCGGCTCGCTGCCCGCCTGAGCATGAACCATGGACGAACACAGCGATACGAACATCTCCAGTGGCAGTTCGGCCATCGAGGCGGGCTAGCACCAATCACGGCAGCGTAAGCGGCTGTCTCATCGTGGACGTTTCTGATTCACAACCTCGTCGGTCACGCATGGTGTGGTCGCGGGGCAGGGTCTCTAAAACTCGAATACATCACGGCGTCCTGAAACCACCAGTACCCGCCGTCACGCCGTGCTCGTGCGCATACCCAGCCGCGTAAGCTGCGGCGCGAAAGGGCAGTCGGTGGCCAACGACCAGTATGACCGTTGTTTAAGTCCTCGAAAGCCCATAGCCCAAAACGCAACCCCTACGTTACTTTAGGCAATCCCAACTCGTCCTTGATCAATATGTTTTCAGTGAGTATGTGAGGGGTACCCACGCATTGAGTGGTCACAACAGCTGAACCTAACAGTGCGCGCATCTAAACAAAGGAGGGAATTATAATGACGCTCGTCTCGAGCGGTTTGAGAACGCGGCCGGTCACGGCGCACGCTGACCTGCGGGGTCGTGGCCGTCGTTTCTGGCGGACCCCGCGCTGGCTGCAGCGCCAGAGGGAGATTGACGCGCTGGCGCGGTGGGCCAGCGAGGTGGTCTGGCGGTGGAACGACACAATGGACAACACCGACTTGGCACACCACACGTTGACCGCTAGCAGGCTCCCGTTGCGGGTGGCGCCCAGGGTTGAATCGGTCGATCCGGGCCCCCCGGTGACATTGCTGGTGCGTATGCTGCCCGGCCAGGTGGTGGACGATTTTGCCGCCGAAGCGCACCGCGTGGCCGCGGGTATGGACGTACATACCGTCCGCGTCACGCCCTGCAGTCAGGGCCTGATTAACGTTGCTTTGCTCGATCCCACGGGCCGCTAAGGGCATTGCCCCGCGCCTCCCAACTCAGACACACCGATAGCGGCCCATGCACTCACCGCGGTCGGATCCCACGTGCGCTGGGTATCCACTAACCTCGGGCTTTTCATCGTAATTGACCATGTGCGTCGCACGCCGGGGGAAATGCGCGAAAGTGCCTGCTCAGCTCGGTTGGATCGTAGTTGTCAAGGCTCGGATCACACTGGGAGGGACGCGTGGGCTGACGACGAAAGATCACCCATCGCTTCGACTGTATCTGTAATTGCGCCCAGGGTGATAGCACGATAAGAAAAGCCGACCGCGGTCGGCATCTCCTGCCGCGATACAGCCGCCTGGTCAGCTAGGGTCCGCGCCAGGTAGCGCTAAACAACCCATCAGCAGCAAATCCTGCAGCTGCGCGGATGACGGGTCATTGGAGTGCGTATTAGTAATTATCGCAATCCACGTGCTCTTTCCACTAGCCATTTCGCGTTCGTCGCGTCTGACGAACAAACGACCGACACCCGGGCGGCGACGCTTCCCGGTAGACGGCATGCCTGTTCGATACGGCTTTGCCGGGTCCGACGGCTGCTCAAACAAACACTATGCGTCACGGCCTTGCTGGCTGTGCTGCTGGTGCCCATCCCGCACGGCTTGGGTCTGGGCAGCTCACCGCTGCTGTCCGAACTGTCGGTCGCCACGGGGATGGTGGCCACCTCGATTCTGATGGGCGCAGTGGAGCTGGCGTCTCGCCTGCGTTGTGCTACATGACGCATTCTCGCCGGGAACTTGGTAGGCCTACCTCGTAGTGCACATCGCCGTCAGCCCTCCGCTTGCCCACACCAAGGCTCAGCGTGGGTGACGGTCGGCTCAGCGCCAGCCGCTATGAGCTGGTAGGCAGCGGCCGCAACCGCACCAGCTGCGTGACGTGGTGCTCGGTGGACTCAGCGCGATACAACGCCTCAAACCGGACCCAGACCCGCTCGCGAACCGAGCTCGACGCCGTTCGCAACGGTTCGCAAAAGCCCGAGTCGACGAATGCGAAGGCGGCCCGCGGGTCGGCCCGTGGTTCGACGAAGACCACCTCGCAGACCTCGTCGCAGGCCCACCCAGTCACAGCGGCGAGTCGGTCGCGTAGTCCAGGATCGGCCAGCGGCCCACCGGGATCATCGAGCTCGATGCCTTCGCAGGCCGCAGCCTGGCGCAGCAACCGCGACGAAGGGATCCCATCGGGCGACGGGACAGTGAACACCACCTGCCCCTGGGGACGGCACACCCGTCGCCACTGCGCTAGAGCCGCCTGAGGATCGGCGAAGTACGGCACCGCGGCAACACACACCACCGCCTCGAATACCCCGCCGCGAAACGGCAGCGCCTGGGCGTCGGCGCGGATGAAGCAACACACGCTGGGATTGCAGACCTCGCGAGCCCTCCGCAACATTTCGACGGACACATCGATGCCGACGACCCGCCCACTCGGTCCAAGCCACCCGATCAGTTCTCGAGCCACCAATCCGGTCCCGGTGGCGACATCCAGCACATCCGCACCTGACCGCGGCGCGAGAAACCGCACGGCCTGCGCAGCCTGCCACCGATGCATCGCGCTGTGGTCATAACTCAACGCTCGACGGTCAAACTTTTCCGCAATCCAACCCAAACTGCCGATCACCCAACCAGCCTGCCCGACCCCAGACCATCACAGCGCAACCAAAACATGACAACCGCCCAAAACGCCCGCCGAGGGGGGCACATCAGGCCGGGCGGGGACCAGTTGGAGGTGGACACACTCAGCGCCGTCGACCACGTTCTCAACGTGAGAAGTGCGACTCCCAGATCCGGTAGCTACAGCCGCTTCCTGGCCGTTGACTTAGATCTACGTCTAATCAGGCACCTTGTCTGCTGATTCGGCTCCTGTCAAGATAGAAGGGTGTCGAATCAGGGTCGGTTGATAGCCGCGTTGACCGACGCGGTGGGCTGTTGCTCGCCGCTGGTGCGTGAGCCGCTGTCGGCCCAGCAGGCATTACGGCTGGCCCGGTTGTTCAAGGCGCTTGGTGATCCGGTGCGGCTGCGATTGCTGTCGTTGATCGCCTCGCACGACGGCGGCCAGGCTTGTGTGTGCGACTTGACCGGGGTTTTCGACCTCACCGGGCCGACGATCAGCCACCACTTGAAGGTGCTGCGGGAGACCGGGTTGATCTCCGGTGAGCGGCGCGGAACCTGGGTGTATTACCGGGTCCATCCCCAAGTCCTGGCCGAGCTGTCCGCCGTGCTGGTGCCCACCGGTGCGCCGGCGTGACTGCACCGTTGCCGCGCCGGCTACTGGCCGAGCTGGTAGGTACCGGCCTGTTGGTCACGGTAGTGGTCGGCTCTGGAATTGCCGCCCAGCAGCTGTCCCCGGGCCAGGTGGGACTGCAGCTGTTGGAGAACTCCACCACCACCATGCTCGGCCTGGCCGTGTTGATCCTGCTGTTGGGACCGGTGTCCGGGGCGCACTTTAACCCGGTCGTCTCGGCGGTGGACTGGCTGCTGGGCCGCCACGCCCGCACCGGGACCGGTCTGGCCGGTCGGGAGGTGCTGGCCTACACCATCACTCAGCTCCTCGGCGCCGTCGGCGGCGCGCTGCTGGCCAATATCATGTTCGGCCTGTCGGTAGTGCAGGTCTCGCACAAGCCGCGCACCAGCGTGGGGTTATGGGTCGGTGAGGTGGTCGCGACCGCCGGGCTGATCGCCCTGATCATGGTGCTAGCCCGCACCGGCCGGGCGGCACTGTCCGCCACGGCGGTGGGCGCCTACATCGGCGCGGCCTACTGGTTTACCTCCTCCACGTCCTTCGCTAATCCCGCAGTCACCGTGGGCCGCATATTCAGCGACACCTTCGCCGGCATCGCCCCGGCCTCGGTACCCGGCTTCGTGGTCGCCCAACTGGTCGGCGGGGCCCTTGGGGCCGGACTTGTCCTGGCGCTATATCCCGACGCGGACACGGCCGCAGACCAACTAGTCGTTCCGCACCCGGCCACACCTGACCCGGCAGCATCGCCCCTGAGTCGCGGCTTGAGCCCACGGGAGGCACCGTGACCAACGTGCCCGAGGTGTTGTTTGTCTGTGTGCACAACGCCGGCCGCTCCCAGATGGGCGCCGCCCTGCTCGCTCACCACGCTGCCGGCCGGGTCCAGGTCCGCTCCGCCGGCTCGACTCCCGCCAAGGAAATCAACCCCGCCGTCGCCGCAGCGATGGCCGAACTCGGTCTGGACCTATCCACCGCGTTCCCCAAGCCGCTGACCGAGGACGCCGTGCGGGCCGCTGATGTGGTCATCACTATGGGCTGCGGCGACACCTGCCCGATCTATCCCGGCAAGCGTTATCTCGACTGGGACCTCCCCGACCCGGCCGGCAAGACGCTGGAAGAGGTCCGCCCCATCCGAGATGAGATCGACGCCCGAGTCCGCGCGCTGCTCGCCGAACTCATCCCAGCCTCAACCCGCTAACCGACCCCCGCCGGCAGTGGCGGCCAGCTCCGGCGTTGACGCCACTGTGATCATGGCCGAAACCCACCGTCTCTATCCGCACCGTCGCCCGAGCCCTAGTGCGGAAAGCCACGGGGCGGTGTGCACTCACCGCCCGCACAGTGAGAAGGTGCTGCACCAGGGCTATCAGGCCGTGCAGGGGCGCCGGCCGGGCCTCCCCGCTGGTCTGGTGGTCGCGGGCGCGCGATGGTCGTCGACGGTTAGGTGTGGCCTCGAATTCCCGGGACTGACGTGGAGATCCGAGCCCTGGCGGACGGTCGTTGGCGCTGCGTTACCGGCCGCGGGCCTGATCCGCCGAAGGTCACGGCTTTGTTCTGGTCGCGGCGCTGCGTCGCGGAGGGTTACGGGCTTTCGGGTGACCAGTGCGTTTGGTGTTCTGCTGAGGGTGGGCTGGGCGCAGTCGGTCGTGCAGGACGGTGCGCCAGGCGCGGGTTGTGGGTCGCCGCCGGCCCACTCGGGCCGGTTGGGTTGAGGGGCTGGTATCTCCGCCGGGGATGCCGGCGCGGAGCGCGCGGCAGGTGAGCGCCGGCTCGTCACTGCCTGATGAGGGGGTGCAGGTGCGGGCACCGCGCTGGCTGCTGTCGGGATGTCGTCGCCCGCGGGGTTCGACGCGGGTCTGGGGGCGGCTGCGGCGGTGGGCGTGACGGCGACGGGCGTCGGGATGGTGACGGGGTCCGGTATGACCGTCCACACGTCCGAGGTGACGATGGAACGTCCCTGGAAGTCGCCGCAGCGGAGCGGGCCCGCGGTCAGCATGATGGCCGGCTTGCTGCGCATGTTCAAACTGACCAAGGCCTCCGCAGTCAAGGCCCGCACCAGACCATCAACCAACTCAAAGCCGTCGTTGTAGCAGCCGATCCAGCCCTGCGCGTGGCACTGTCGAGCCTGACTAACACCATGCTCATCCGTCGCTGCGCGCAGCTGGAAGCCACCACACCACACGACGTCACCAGCGCGGCGCTCTACACCCTGCGGTTGCTAGCGCGGCGCATCCCCGAGCGCACCGAACAAATCCGCGACCTCGTCCACCGGATCACCGACATGATCACCACGCACTACCCGACCCTGCTGACCCACCGCGGCATCGGTCCCCACAACGCCGCAGCCCCGCCCATCACCGCGGCGACAACCCCAACCGATCACACCGCGCGGCCTCTTTTGCCGCCCTGTGCGGTGTCAGCCCCCGGGAAGCATCCTCGGGCAAAACCACCCGTCGCCGGCTCAAGCGCAGCGGCCACGGCCAAGCCAATGCCGCGCTTTATCGCATCGCCTTATCCCGACTGCGCTGGGACGTCCGTACCCGCGACTACCTCGCCCGTCGCATTATCGAAGGCAAAACCCATCGCGAAGCCATTCGCTGCTTAAAGCGTTAGATCGCTCGCGAGATGTACCAGATCGCCACATCTCCACCGGAGACACAGCCGTCAGCGGCTTGATATCCATAGGGACATCAGTGCCGTGTCAGCTCTGCTTCGATGCCGCATTTTTTGCGGCGTTTTGCACTGCGGAGGCAACGTTCGTTGCCACTGACGCGGTGGCAACGACGAAGTATTTGGTGAACTCCCGCTGGGTGGCCAGTACCCGTTCGGCGACGTCGAAACAGTTGTCTACGACTTGGTTGAGTTGGCTGAGCACCTTCGGATCTGGTGGTGGCAGCGAGCTGACCCACTTCTGAAAGTCTGCCCA
>DATELN010000008.1:0-12861 GCA_035276605.1 Pseudonocardiaceae bacterium
CGGTCTGCGGCCCTGCGCAGCAGCGCGACAGCTCCCTTGACGTTGCCCCGCTGGAGATGCGTCAGCCCGACCGCCAGCTGCGCCAGCGCTTTCCACAGCTGGCGGTGGGCGCCTGCGGTCGATTTCCACATGCCCTCGAAAACCTCGTGGGCATAAAAGGGGTATCCATCGTCGATTAGCCGCTGGGCTTGACGCAGGGCCTCGTCCGGGCTGAGCACGACGTCCTCAGGGACGGGGTCGACTCCGCGCGAGCCATAGGGCAGCGGCCGGCCCATGGCATCTCGGGGACGGGCGTTGCGCGGCCTGCCACCGCGGTCCCGGTCCCGGTCACCCACCTCTCCATGATGGCCGACGAGAACGGATCCCGTTTGGTGTTTCCTGTCGCCCGCTGTCGCCGGCGACAGCACCACGACCAAGAGTGCAGGATGGGGACCATGGATCACCGTGGCGGTCACGAGCACACCGACCGGATCCGGCTAGGCGGCTGCGCCCTCCCAGTCATCAGCCCGGCCCGGCTTTACGTCTGCGGCATCACGCCCTACGACGTGACGCACCTGGGCCACGCCAACACCTTCGTCTGGGCTGATGCGGCCGCTGCCGTGTTCCGGCTGGCCGGTGCGGAGACTATGACCTGTCGCAACGTCACCGATGTCGACGACGTGCTGACTCGTGCCGCCGAGCAACGCGGTCGCCACTACGACGAGTTCGCGCTCGAGCAGGAGTTCCTGTTCGGTCGCGATATGGCCGCGCTGCGGGTGCGCCGTCCCGAGCACGAGCCGCGAGCGCGCCACCACGTCGGCCGAGTCGTACAGTTGGCCGCGGCCTTGCTGGCGACGGGCCACGGCTACGAACGCGACGGTGCGGTGTACTTCCGCGGTGGCGACATCCTGGCGAAGACCGGATTGACGCTGGAGCGCGCCACGGAGCTCGCAACCGAATTCGGGGACCGACCCGGCGATCAGCATCGCGACGACCCCTTCGACGTCCCGGTGTGGCGGCCGTCCGCCAACGAGGCACCGGGATGGCCCAGCCCCTGGGGTCGCGGCAGGCCAGGCTGGCACGCCGAATGCGCCGCTATCGCGCTGGGCGTGCTTGGTCCTGCAGTGGACGTGCTCGCCGGTGGAACGGATCTGACCTTCCCGCACCACGCCTATCAGGCCGCCATGGTGGAGGCGGCAACCGGCGTTGGTCCCTTCGCCCGGGTCGAGTTCGGGGTCGGAACGGTCACCGTCGACGGCGCGAAGATGGCGAAGTCAGCGGGCAACCTTGTCCTGGTGTCCGACCTGCTCACCCACCACCCCGCCGCGGCAGTGCGCCTGCTATTGCTCAACCGGCCCTGGCACCAGACCTGGGAGTTCCACGACGCAGACATCGACGCCCAGGCGCAGACGCTGGAGCGGCTGTACTCAGCTGCAGGGACCGCGCGGACCTCGCCCACCGCAACCGACGCGATCCTCGCCGCGCTGCTGAACGATCTCGACATACCCTCCGCGTTGGCCATCGCGGAGGAATCCGGCGGTGACGCGGCACGGCTAGTGCTGCGCACGCTCGCCCTAGAATGACGCTCGGAACGGCCCCAGAACGGCCCTGGAATGCCCCGGGAATGACACTGACGCGCAGGCTCATCTTGCTCCGCCACGCCAAGTCGGCGTGGCCGGCGGACATCCCGGATGCACGGCGCCCACTGGCCGAACGCGGGCGCCGCGATGCCCCCGCCGTCGGTCGATGGCTGCGTGCGCACATCGCCACGATCGACCGTGTCGTGTGCTCTCCTGCGGTGCGGGCGGTACAGACCTGGGACCTCGCGGCGGCCCAGCTAGCCACCACGCCGCCCGCATGCCTCGACGAGCGGCTTTACGGTGCCTCCGCTGCGGTCCTGCTGGCAGTCACCCATAAGCTGGCGCCGGACGCATCAACGGCGGTGCTGGTCGGCCACAATCCCGGACTCGAGGATTTTCTGACCCTGCTGACCGGCGCCGTGGAGCCGCTGAAGACTTCCAGCCTCGCCGTCATCTCGGTGCCCGACAGTTGGGCAGCGACCAGCCCCGACTCGGCGGCATTGGAAACGCTGGCTACTCCGCGCGGTTAACCAGCTGGGCTGCACCCACGACGCGGGAACCGTACCCTCGCGTTCGGAGTCCGGTGTCGAGATGGCGAAGGCGAGCAGGGTTTATGGCCATCGTGGGTAACGGCCGGGTGGCGGCGCGCGAAGCGCGGATGGCACTGCGACCGCCAGGGGCCATGTTCACGTCTCTGACTGAGCAACTGGGAAATATTCGGCGGTGGAACGCCGAGCGCCGTTGGGGCCTTGATGCTGACGACTTCCACTCGGTCGATCTCACGCCGAAAGCCGGAAACGACCCGCTCGTCGTTGATGTCCTCGCGGTCTATTTGGCCAGCACCGCTGAGTGCAATGGAGTGATCCGAACCTGTCAGGAGCTGTGGAGCGTGGCTGCCGAACAGCAGCCACATAGCTGGTCCTGGGACTGGTACCGAGACAGCTGGCAGGACATCCCCAAGCCGGTACGGCTGATCGACGGCCTGGTGCATCGTCCCGGCATCCGGCGGGTGACCGTGGATCTGAGCGCTGGCTTCATACCCGGCCGCCATGTGCGTCCCACCGCCCTGCGCGGCCCCGATTCGGCACACGCCGAGGTCCTCGCCGCCGCCGCCCATTTCCCTCGGTGGGTCCGCGCCATGGACGGCAAGGAGGTGCCATACACCTGGCTGCTGGGCTATGAGGTGATGATGCGAGGCGAGCGGACCCCGTTGCGCCTGCCGGCGCTGAGCTGGAGCCATCTACGCCAGACGATGAGCCTTACCGCTGCCTTTCTGAACCATTCGTTCACCGGCTGGGCCGCGCCGGTATGTGTGGACCGAATGTAACCAAGCTCATGCAGACAGTGATATCCGGCGACGACGCCTCACGGTAAACCGCCTATCCTGACACAGTGACAATCCCAGGCGGTCTCCGAACCCTGTCGCTGTGCTCTTTGGCGTTGAGCCTGCTGCTGGCAGGCGCGTGCACCGGCTCGCCCGGACCAAGCCAGCCGGGCCAGGGCCTGCCGCGCGACTGCACCCAAACGATCACTCGATCAGGGGATGTGCAGGCTGCTCTTCAGGCCGCGTCTCCAGGGAACACGGTGTGCTTCACGGGTGATGACCTGACCGACGCCAACCTGACGGCGACCAAATCGGGCACCACCGACTCCCCGATCAAACTCATCGCCGATGGCACCCACGTCGAGAATATTCACGTCACCGCCAATAATGTGGTCGTCGAAGGTTTCACGGTGGCCGGCGGAGATGGGATAACGCTTGAGGGAACCGGGATCACCGCACGGCACAACACAGTCCATGACACTCGGCGGGGCGGGATCGCTTGTGCGCCGTGCTCAGACTCGACCATCGCCTCCAACACCGTGCAGCATGTCAATACGGTCGGTATTTACCTCTCTGGACAGAGGATCACCGTCAGCGACAACACGATCAGCGAGACGGTTGCGGTAGACGATGGCGACGCTGACGGCATGCGCTTTTTCGGGACCGGTCACCGGATCACCGGCAACACCATCCGCGACATATCCGACCGGGGTTACCGGGCACCGCCGCACCCTGACTGCTTCCAGACATTCGATCACAATCCGTCCACCTTCGACGTGGTGATCTCGGGCAACACCTGCCGCAACGTTGACGCGCAATGCCTGATCGCCACCGACGACCAGCCAGGCCACAGCGATGCGCCCAACGGAGTGCCGTCGATTACGTTCGTCGACAACACCTGCGCTCCCAACGGTGCTCAGGCGATCAATCTGCGCCGCTGGCCCAACGCCGAAATAAAGAACAACAAGTTCTCCGGCCCCCACCTCGACCGGGCTATTTTAATCACCGACGGCTCGACGGGCTGCACCGTAATCGACAACACCACTGCTGGTGGCGTGCCTACTGTGGACGTCGACGGCGCGTCTCGAGCAGGTTTCCACCAGAATGGCAACAATCCGGGCTGATCGCCAGGCAGTGCGCGGATCAGGTTACGTACGCTGCAGTTCTTGCTGCTCAACGGAGTGCACCACGTAGCACTGCTCACCAACGACACCGATCGCCTGCAGGCTTTCTACCGGGAGATCTTCGACGCGACCGCGTCCCGGGATGACGAGATTGAGCCCGGCATGCGGCTGTCGTTCATCGACATCGGTCCAGATACTGAACTGGACGTATTTCAAGTTGACGGTAACGCCGAGGCGCAGCGCCAGACACCGATGTTCGGGCGGAGCCGAATCGACCACCTGGGTCTTCAAGCAGCCTCACTGGACGCCTTTGCCGAAATGCGCCGACGACTCATCGACAGCGACGCCAGCGACGGATTCGTCACAGATTTCGGCCCCGTGTTGAGCGTTTTCTTTCGGAATCCGGATGGCCTTAAAGGCGAAGTCTGCGTTGCTAATTCCGATGCCCAAGCAGGCGTCCTCAACTCGCCGGGAACGTAATCTGCGCGTTTCTCCAGATAAGGTCAGACACCTTGACGGAGAATAACCTGCTGGCCTTCCCGCAGGCCAGAGATGACTTGGGTACGGTCATCCCCGACGAGCCCGGGTTGGAACCTGACCTGCTGCTGGTTTCCGGCGGCATCAATGATGGTGACAGTGCTCTGGTCACCGCGCTTGCGGACGGCCGCGTTGGGGACGGTTAATACGTCATCGACCTCGTTTGTTACCACGCGTGCCTGAGCAGTCTGACCATTCTTTAGTCGTGGGTCAAGCTCAGTGAGAACCACAGTGACGTAATAGTTGATAACGCTGGAAATGTTGCTGCCCGAGGGGGCCACCGAAACGACAGTGCCAGCGCGGGTGAGGTCGGGAATAGCGTCGAATGTGACGTTGACCTTTTGGTTAGGAGCGACCTTTGTGGCGTCAGACTCCTCGAAGGGAACCACCAGCTGGAAGGTGTTGACGTCATCGAGAACCATGAACTGCGTGCCACCGGGACGCGCAGCGCCAGTCGCGGGGTTTCCCAACGAAGTACTGCTGTTCGACGTCACACCGTTGAGCCCGGGAATGGGAGCCGTGGAACCAGGTGCCAGCGGGCTAACGCCGGAGCTGGGTTGAAGGAACTCCCCCACCACACCGTTGACCACCGAGACAGTACCTGAGACCGGTGCGCGCAGCACGGTGTTGTCCACATCGCGTTGGGCAGAAGCGACCTGGGCCTGAATGCTAGACACCAGAGCAACCTGCTGGTCGATGTCGAATGGACGATCGGTGGCCGCAGCCTCAAGGGTGTTCTGGGCGGTAACCACGCTTTGGCGGGCATTCTCGATCGAGACCTGCCCAGTCGCGCGATCGCTGGTCAGCTTCTGCTGAGCAGCGTCGAGCGTGGACTTGTCCATCAGCGCTGTGCGACGGGCGTTGACCACGTTGGTCCGGTCCTGCGCGATCCGGTTACACGCTGGATTTCCACCGCCACCGCTACCACCACCGGCGCCATTCGGACCCCCGTTAGTGCTGCCCGCGTAGACCGGGCCGACCCGGGCGGGGTCCTCCACCCCTGCCTCAGTTGGCCCGACCCCGACCGACGATCTCGGCCCCCCACCGGGACCAGCCACTGGGCCGGATATACCGCCGCCGGGTGCTGCAGGGGTAGCAGGAATACCCCCGGTGGCCGCACACGAGGCCTGATCGGAGCGCAGCTGTTGCTGAGCCTTGTCAAGCAAAAAATTGTCGAAATCCAGCTGCCTATGCGCTTGGTCAACCGCCGATGAATCCGCAGCCAGCTGCGCATCAACCGACTTCTGCGTCGCGGTCAGAATTTGATGGGCCTGGTCCAAGGTGTCCCTGGCACCCTGCACCGTGGTGGCATTTACCGCCTTGCCGAACAGTGCTTGCTGGGCATTCAACTGGCCTTGTAGCTGGTTCAAGGTCTGCCGGAGCGCGAAGTCATCGAGCTTGGCCACCACCTGACCCGGAGTTACCCGATCCCCGACCTTCACCAGAAGCTCTTTGAGCTGTCCGCCCTTGGGGAAGCCGAGGTTTTGCTCCTTGATAGCCGACAGGGAGCCTGAAGCGGACACCTTGGTCACGACTGTCCCGCGTTCCACCCGGCCGGTTGGCGGCGGCGTCGGCTCGTTGCCGCAGCCAACCGCCGCCAAACCCAACGCCGCGACAAGCCCAACCGACACCGTGACCCGGACGCCTGAGCACCGGGCTGGAGACTGCGCCGACGAGCTGGTCAGCAAATTGATCACAGTGATGTCCCCCTGTGTCTTCGGCTTCACGACATGCAACGCCTCAGACGGCAGGGAGTTACGGGGTCCCGCGCGGTGGCCAGATAACCCTGGTGGGCTACTGGTACCGGAGTGCGTCGATGGGTCGAAGCCGCGCCGCGCGGTTGGCCGGGTATCCTCCGGCGACGAGCCCGATGGCCAGACTGATGGCGAACGAGAGCACTACCGAAGGGATGGTCACAGCGGGCGCGAAGGTGGCGAACGTCGGGCCAAACGACGGCGCCACATTGGCGCCGAGCACCGACAACCCAACCCCCACCAGGACACCGATCAAACCGCCCAGGCCAGCCAACACCAGAGACTCGATGAGAAATTGTTCAAGAATTGCTCGTCGAGTCGCACCGATCGCCTTCCGTATACCGATCTCACGGGTTCTCTCGGTGACCGAGACCAGCATGATGTTGAGCACCCCGATAGCACCGACGACCAGAGAAATCGCCGCGACGGCCGCGGTGAACAGGGTGAGAATCCGCAAGATTTGGTTGAAGGTATCAAGCCGGCTGCGCAGTGATTGAACCTCGAAATCCCGGTTGGCGGTGTCCTTGATGTGATGCCGCTCGGATAGGATGCGAATCACATCGTTCTCGGCCGCGGGGACAGTGTTTGCTTCCGCGGCTTGGACGATTATTTGGTTGACCTTGTCACCGCCGCCGAAGATGTAGCGACGCACCGTAGGCAGCGGCATGGCGACGACGCCGTCGCCCGGCTCACCGACGGACTGCATGACGCCGACAACTCGGAAGGTCTGCCGGTTGATCCGGACGGGTTTGCCAATCGCGGTCCCGGGATCATCACCGAACAGGTAGCTGGCCACCGCCGAGCCCAACACCACCACTCGGGACGTGGAGCGCACCTGAGCCTCGTCAAAGAAGGCCCCGGCCGCCATATCCTGGTTATTGACCTCGAGCCACCGCTCGGTGCTGCCCACCACGTTGGCCCGGTAACGGAAGGAGTCGCCCTCCACCAGCGCTTTACCACTGGTGGCCGGAATCACCGCCGCGATGTCGTGCGAAAGCGACTTATCTGCCAGCGCCAGGACGTCAGCGTCGATCAGATCCTTCGGCGGAGCACCGCCGGGGACGTTACCGACCGAGGGCACCACAGTAATCAAGTTGGCCAGCGGCTGAATTTTCTCATTGACCGACGTCTGCACACCATTGCCAAGAGCGACCAGCAGGATCACCGAGGCCACACCGATGATGATGCCGAGCATGGTCAATGCGGACCGCAGCCGGTTGGCACGCAATCCACGTAGCGCGATGCGCAGCGCCTCCTTGAGGTTCACGCGCTCACCTCCGTCCGGCTCCGCTGCGCCTGATCACTGACGATGCGGCCATCGCGCATCCGCACGACCCGCCTGGCGAACCGAGAGACGTCCTCCTCATGAGTGATGATCACAACTGTGCGGCCGGCGTCGTTGAGCGCACCGAGCAATTTCAGAATCTCGGCGCTGGAGGCGGTATCGAGGTTTCCGGTCGGCTCATCGGCAAGCAGCAGCGCGGGGTCATTGATCAGCGCTCTGGCAATCGCCACCCGCTGCTGCTGGCCACCGGATAGCTCGTTGGGAAGATGCCTCTGTCGATCACCCAACCCGACTTGTTCCAGCGCGACCCGGGCCGGATTACGCCGAGCCCGCACTCCCGCATAGACCAGCGGAAGTTCGACGTTACGGACCGCGCTCGTGCGAGCCACCAGGTTGAACGACTGGAATACGAAGCCGATTTTGCGGCTGCGGATTTTGGCCAACCGGTTGTCAGATAGCCGGCTGACGTCGGTGCCGTCAAGCAAGTAGCGTCCGCTGGTCGGAACATCCAGACAACCCAGAATATTCATCAGCGTGGTCTTGCCTGATCCGGAAGGGCCCATGATGGCGACTAATTCACCATCATCGATCGTCAGGTCAACACTTTCGAGTGCCCGAACCTCGACTTTGCCCATCCGATAGACTTTGGTGACGTTTTCAAGCTGAATCATGCTTGCCCCCCATTACCCCCCATTTGACCCCCGTGTCATGCAGATCGCGCAAGCCCTGGCGACCGGCAGGCAGCAACGCACCAACCGCCCGATCAGGACCTTGAGGCGAGCGGGGACGTCACCCACCGTACGCGGTCCACGCTAGACGCTACCGCGTCGCGCTCGTTACGGAAAGTGCTGATGCATCCGGGTGCGCGATCTTTAACCCCAAGTATGGGTTTTTCACTCAACCCGAAGCTGGACGGATCTGCCCGCGGTCGGTAAGCAACGCCAGTAGCGGACGCAGCGCCTCCGGCACCTCGCGTTCGCCCAGCATCAGACGCCGTTCGTGGTCGCCCTCGATAGTGACCATCTCGTAGCGGAAGCGATCCGGCTCGATCGGTCCGGTGACAGGTCGATCCCAGGGCAGCTCACGCAGCGCCGCCTCGACGGAACCGGCGTCGGTAGTGGCAAGCTGAGCAGTATCGAGCACGGCGTGCAGGGCAACCCCCGCAAGGCCACCACGGCGGGTCACGTCGACGCGCATCCCTCTAGTGTCCTGCGTGGCTGGGCCCGGGAACATGGCCCGGCCACATGTCCCAGCAACAGCCCCGCAAAGCAGCGCAGCGCCAGCCGGTCACAAAGCGACCTTGACGGCTTCCCATCCCTGTTGCACCGCATGTGCTTGGTCACTACCCGCACCATAGGTTTGCCGGGCCTGGCGCAAGGTGATCTGAGCGAAGTCACGGAATGTCGCGTGGGATCGAAGCTGTGGGTCTGCCAGTGCGGCGTACCAGATCGGCCCCGCCGCATCCCAGGCATGACCGCCGAGGGTGGACGCGACGACGTAGAAGGCGCGATTGGGAATTCCTGAATTGGTGTGCACGTCGCCACCGGCGACGTAGCCGTTCATATCAGCGGGCTGGTCATCATAGGCGTTGGCGGTGCCGGGCTGCTTCATCGACCGCAACGCCGGACGCAACGCGGGACCGACTATATCTGCCCCGATGAGCCAGTCGGAGCTGTCTACATCCTGGCCGAGTGCGTACTGCTTGACCTGAATCCCGAATACGTCCGACAACGACTCGTTGAGCGCGCCGGACTGCCCCGAGTAGGTCAGGTTCGCCTCATGCTGGGTGACGCCGTGGGTGAGCTCATGCCCGATGACATCGATACCCGCGGCGGTCTGGGTAAGTATTTTCCCATCGCCGTCGCCGAAGAACATGTGGCCGGCACCATCCCAGAACGCATTGGCGTAACGCCGCCCGTAATGCACCATGCCGAGTAATGGCATACCAGCCGCGTCGATGGAATCCCGCTCGAACACCGTCCAGTAGAACGAGTAGGTGGCACCGAGACCGTCATAGGCCTGATTGGCTGGCTGATCCTGGCATGGCGCTTGCCCCTCCACCCGGACGACCGATCCAGGTGTCTGCGACTCGCTACCTTGCTGATCGTAAATCGTCCGCTGCGGTTGGCCCCCGACGCGGGCGAACGTGACCGGCGCTGGCAGGCGGCGCAGGATGGCCGCCGACTCAGCGCGGGCCAGCCGGAAGCGCCCGTCTAAAGCCAACGTGTGCAGCGCGGCATTGCGCAGCGCCTCATCATCAGAACGGGCCAGGCGGTACAGCAGGCCCGGCGGCACGATGCAGTGCCGCGCACAACTGGCGGTCATGGGTAGAGCACTCCTGTTCAGCCGGGCACGTGCTGGCGCCGTTGCACCGTGCGGCAAGGCAGGTCGAGATCGTAGCCGGGCACAACTCGGTGGCATCGAGCCGACCGCTGAGGCCGTCGGCCGGAGTTTTCGCACCTCGGGCCCGGGGTACTCCGAATCTTGTGTTTCTGCTACGACCGCCAGGGGTCTATCGAGCCGACAGTGATACCTCCCTGTTGATCGACGTCATGATCGCTGGGAGTTACGCGGTGGGACGTCGCGTGTTGGATATCGGCACGGGCACGGGTGCCCTTGCGCTGGCCGCCGCCAGGGTCGGTGCCACCGCGGTTACCGCGGTCGACCTTTCGATGCGTTCGATCGCGGCCACTTGGGTCAACTGCCGGATCCACCGTGTTCAGTGCACAGTGCATCGCGGCGATCTCTTCGAACCAGTAGCAGGCCAGCGCTTCGACCTCATTCTGGCCAACCCGCCGTACGTTCCCGCCACCACCGACGTGGTGAGCCGGCACCGGATCAACCGGTGCTGGGATGGTGGAATCAACGGGCGCGCCGTGCTGGACCGGCTCTGTACCGAAGGGCCCGGGCTGCTTGCCCCGGACGGCATGATGCTGATCGTCCATTCAGCAGTCTGCGACGAGAATGTCACGGTACGCCGTCTCAACGACGCTGGCGTCCGCGCCGAGGTGCTGGCCCGCTCCACCATCCCGTTCGGTCCTGTCATGCGTCTGCGGGCCGCCATGCTCGAAGCCCGAGGACTCATCCAGCCCGGCCAACGCGACGAGGAGCTTGTCGTCATCGCAGCGCACGCGCCCACTGGAGGCCCACGTGTCCGCTGAGCCCGTCCGACGCCGAGTCACCATCACGGATGACGGACCCGTGCTGGTGCACGGCCCCGTTGAGGTGGTGCTTTCCGACGGCCGCACGGTGATCTCTGATCGAGCGGTCACCGCGGTGTGTACTTGTCGCTGGAGTCGCCGGTACCCGTTCTGCGACACCAGCCACCGGCGACAGGCGCGCACTAACTAATGTCGATCACAGCACCAGCTGTCGTTGCGCCGGACCTTCCGGCGCCGCGGGGTCCGCTGTCGGTGGCGGTGCTGGACACGCTGGGCGGCTCACCCGGCAGCCAGATCGGTTCGGCGGCCGTAGCGCGAGCTGACCCGTACGGGGAGGATCTGCAGCTGGCGCTGTACTGCTGCTACGAGCTGCACTACCGCGGTTTCGCCGACGTCTGTGCGGACCTGGAATGGGATCCGCAACTGCTCGCCCTACGCCGAGACCTGGAACGAGCCTTTCTGGCCGCGCTGCGGGCCGACGTGCCGGGCGGGGCCGACGTCACCGGCGAGATCGATGCGTTGCTGGTGGAGACGCCGGATGCCGGCGGTATCTCGCATCATTTGCGCCGGTGCGGGCAGCTGTGGCAACTGCGGGAGTACGTCGCGCACCGATCGCTCTACCACCTCAAAGAGGCCGATCCGCAAGCGTGGGTGATTCCCCGGCTGAGTGGGCCGGCCAAGGCGGCGCTGGTGACCGTGGAGCACGACGAGTATGGCTCGGGCGACCCTCGACGTATGCACGCTGACCTGTTCGCCGACATGATGACTGAACTCGGGTTATGCCCGGAGTACGGGGCCTACCTCGATGCCGCGCCGGCCGCCACCCTGGCCGAGGTCAACTTCATGTCGCTGTCCGGCCTGCACCGCGGACTGCGGGGCGCGCTCGTCGGCCAGTTCGCCACCGTGGAGCTGACGTCCTCCCCTGGTTCAGACCGACTGGTCCGCGCGATGCGCCGGTTACGTTGTGGGCCTGCGGCGATCGAGTTCTACGCCGAACACGTCGAAGCCGACGCCGTGCACGAACAACTCGTCCGGCGCGGCGTGATCGCCCCACTGCTCGCCGCCGAGCCCGAGCTCGGCGCTGACGTGGTTTTCGGCATCCAGGCCGCCACACTGCTCTCCGACCGATTCTCCGCCCTGCTCCAGCAGAACTGGGCCGCAGGCCGACCCTCATTACGTATTCCTCTGCCCGACGCCCCCACTTAGCGCCGGCGTGGGCCGCAACCCCGGGCAGGACACCGACCCCAAGCCGTTCCTGCAAGCCCGCGGACTGCGGCTAGTCAGCGGCAAGGGTGGTGTCGGGCTGCGCGGGCTGGACCTGGAGGTGCGCGCTGGCGAGATCCTGGGGGTAGCCGGTATCGCCGGCAACGGTCAGCGCGAACTCGCCGACCTGCTGTCCGGAGCGGCCTGCGCGGACGCGGGCACGGTCCTGATCGCCTCCCGCCCGATGCCCACCGGGGACGCGCGCGCCTTCCGAGCGGCCGGGGTCATCCCGGTCGCGGGTGACCCGCTGCGCGAGGTCGTCGTCCCTGGGCTCACCGTGGCCGAACACGCGGCGCTGTGGCAGGCCGCGGCGGGCTGGCGCGCACTGTGATTCGACCTCCGCGGCGCAACGCGGCAACTGGGTCGGCACCTTCGCCCATGACGACAACCCGCTGACGTTGGCGTCGTTCGGTTCCTCGGTACCGGCCGACGTCAAAACAAAGATCACAGCGGAGCAGACCGCGCTAAAGCAGCCAGGCGCCTCGGTGTTCGCCGGCCCCATCTACTGCCAGGACGGCACGGTGCTCGTCCCCGCCGGCCAGACCATGACCTACGACCAGGTCAACAGCATCCGCTGCCTCGTCAAGGGCGTCGTAGGCACTTTGCCCAGGTCATGAGTCGTGAGTGCGTAACAGTGTCAGAACACTGTTACGCACTCACGAGACTACTGCGGCGCTTGCTCGCGGAACTCGCGCACGGCTTCGGCTATCTCGTCCACCTCCAGGACGTCGACCATCAGCCCAACCTGGTCTTCCCATACTTCGGAAGGGATTGCGTCGCGCGCCTCGTCTTCGAGGATGTGGTACACGGGGAGGCCCAACTGGACCCCGGCCAACGGTCCTGCCCAGCTCGGA
>DATELN010000009.1:0-43208 GCA_035276605.1 Pseudonocardiaceae bacterium
GTGAGTGGCATTCGGTGCCTGGGCACCGAATGCCACTCACGAGCTTGAATAGCACCATGCGGATTGGGATGCTCTTGAACTACCGCGATGGCTTCGCCGAGACCGTCGCTGAACTGGCCGACTACGAGAAGGCCGGCCTCGACATCGTGTTTGTCCCCGAGGCATACAGTTTCGACGCCGTCAGCCAGCTGGGTTTCATCGCCGCTCGCACCGAGCGGTTGGAGATCGCGTCCGGGATCTTGCAAATCTATACCCGGACCCCGGCGCTGACGGCCATGACGGCTGCCGGCCTGGACTATGTTTCCGGCGGCCGGTTCACCCTCGGCATCGGAGCCTCCGGGCCTCAGGTGATCGAGGGTTTCCATGGCGTGCCCTACACCGCGCCGCTGGGTCGAACGAGGGAGCTGGTGGAGATCTGCCGCGCGGTATGGCGCCGGGAGCGGCTGACCTACCAGGGGCGGCATTACCAGATTCCGCTGCCCTCCCAAGCTAGTACGGCTCAGCGCGGGACGGGGTTGGGCAAGCCGCTGAAGCTGATCAACCACCCGGTGCGGGAGCGGATTCCTATCATCATCGCCGCTATCGGACCAAAGAACGTGGCGCTGACCGCGGAGATCGCTGAGGGCTGGCAACCGATCTTTTACATACCTGAGCTGGCCGACGAGGTGTGGGGCGACTCGCTGTCGGCTGGTCGGGCCAAGCGGGATCGCTTGCTGGGCGATCTCGACGTTGTGGTCAACGCCCCGCTGGCGGTCACCGACGACGAGCACGTCGGCCAACGGCTGCTCGACGCCGTCCGCCCCATGCTGGCGCTGTACATCGGCGGCATGGGCGCAAGGGGGCGCAACTTCTACTACGACCTGGCCTGCCGCTTCGGCTTCAGGGCAGCGGCGGATCTGATTCAGGACCGCTACCTGGCGGGCGACAAAGCCGCCGCCGCAGCTGCGGTGCCCGACCAGTTGGTTGCCGGCACCTCGTTGATCGGCCCCGCGGGATATGTCCGCGAGCGCATCGAACTGCTGCGTACCTGCGGTGTCACCACCCTGACCGTAACCCCCATGGCCGCCTCGGTTGCCGACCGCATCCACCTCATCGAGTGGCTTCGAGACCTCGCCTGATCGCATTCCCGGGGGGTGGCCACTGTGGACAGTGAGACGCGGCCATTGTGGACAAGGGCCGGGCGGGGTGGCACCGTGAGGGGGTGCGCGACCTGAACGCCACCTCGGCCGCTCTGCTGGGACTGCTGCACTCGGGGCCGATGACTGGCGGTCAACTGGTCGCGGCGGCCGACGAGCGGTTCGGGTCGTTCTTCAGTGTCACTCGCAGCCAGGTGTACCGGGAGCTGCCGGTGCTCACCGACGCCGGCCTGCTCCGGCTCGGCAAGAAAGGAGCACGGTCCAGCCAGCAGTATGTGCTCACAGCCGCCGGTAAGCGTGCATTTAAGTCCTGGTTGAACTCGACGTCGGGATCGGAGCACCTGCGCAGCCCTTTGATCTTGCGCCTGGTACATGCTGGTCAGCTGACCCCGAAGCAGCGGGCCAACCTGGTCAGCAACGCTCGAGCCGAGTTCCACGGTTACCTCGACGAAGCCAGGGCCGACGTGAAGGCCGCCGGCAATCCTTACTTGAAGGCGGTCGCTGAGTTCGCTGTCGCCCACCAGCGTGCGGTGCTCAAGTTGCTTGACGCCATCCCCACCGACTAAGTGGCGGGTTCCACCGTGTTGCTCTGGTGGGGCGTCGCCATGACATGACGGCGCTGGCGATGCCGGCGTCAGTCCGGCGAAGGGGCGACTACCCTGGCTGGACGTGAACGCCGATGTGGCCGCCGACCTCAAAGATCTAGACACCACCCTCGCAGGGATTGAGGCTGTGCTGGACATCGACCAGTTGCGGGCTCAGGTGGCTGACCTGCAAGAGCAGGCCGCCCGTCCCGATCTGTGGAATGACGTCGAGCACGCCCAGCAGGTCAACAGCAAGCTCGCCCACAAGCAGGGCGATCTGCGGCGAGTGCTTGGTCTTCGGCAGCGGTTGGAAGATGTCGGGGTCCTCTACGACCTGGCCGAGGAAAGCGCTGATGCGGGCGCCCACGGCGAGGCCGAAGTCGAGCATCACCGGCTGCGCAAGGAGATCGCGTCACTGGAGATCAGGACCCTGCTGTCGGGTGAGTACGACGAGCGGGATGCCCTGGTGACCATCCGCTCCGAGGCCGGCGGGGTCGACGCTGCCGACTGGGCCGAGATGCTGATGCGGATGTACCTGCGGTGGGCCGAGCGGCATGGCTACCCGACCGAGGTCTACGACATCTCCTACGCCGAGGAAGCCGGGATCAAGTCGGCGACGTTCGTGGTCAAGGCGCCCTTCGCCTACGGCACCCTGTCGGTGGAGCAGGGCACCCATCGGCTGGTCCGGATCTCACCGTTCGACAACCAAGGTCGCCGGCAGACGTCATTCGCCGGCGTCGAGGTGCTGCCGGTGACCGAAACCGCCGACCACGTCGATATCCCGGAAAACGAGATCCGGATCGACGTTTTTCGATCTTCCGGGCCCGGCGGGCAGAGCGTCAACACCACCGACTCCGCGGTACGAATCACCCATTTGCCGACCGGCATCGTGGTGTCGTGCCAAAACGAGAAATCGCAGATCCAAAACCGGGCTGCCGCGATGCGGGTCCTGCAGTCACGGCTGCTGGAGCGCAAACGTCAGGAGCAGCAGGCGCAGCTGGATGCCCTCAAGGGTGAGGGCAGCTCATGGGGCAACCAGATGCGGTCGTATGTGCTACATCCCTACCAGATGGTCAAGGACCTGCGCACCGAGTACGAGGTGGGCAACCCAGCTGCGGTGCTCGACGGGGACATCGATGCCTTCCTGGAAGCCGGTATCCGGTGGCGTCGCCAGCAACAAGCGCGGGTCGTCAGCTGAGATCTTTTTGTGACCCATCGGCATGTCGGCACTATGCCGGTAGACCTGATGGGTACACTCGCCGGTCGTGATCCGGCTGCACCACGTCAGCAAGTCCTATCGGACTTCGACCAGACCCGCCCTCGACGACGTCACCGTCGAGGTGGAGAAGGGCGAGTTCGCGTTTTTGATCGGACCGTCAGGATCGGGCAAATCGACTCTTCTGCGCCTGTTGCTGCGTGAGGAGGTGCCCAGCAAAGGCGATGTCTATGTGGCGGAATGGAACGTCAGCAAGCTTTCCCCACGCCGCATCCCGCAGCTGCGGCAGCGGGTGGGCTGCGTCTTCCAGGACTTCCGGTTGCTAGCCAACAAGACCGTTACCGAGAACGTGGCGTTCGCTCTTGAGGTGATCGGCAAGCCCCGGCACACCATCCGCAAGGTGGTTCCGGAGGTACTGGAGCTGGTCGGGTTGGAGGGCAAGGCGGACCGGATGCCGCACGAGCTGTCCGGTGGCGAGCAGCAGCGGGTGGCAATCGCCCGGGCATTCGTCAACCGGCCGCTGGTGCTGCTGGCCGATGAGCCCACCGGGAACCTGGACCGCGACATCAGCCACGAGATCATGCTGCTGCTGGAAAGGATCAACCGGACCGGTACCACGGTCCTGATGGCCACCCACGACCACGCGATCGTCGACTCCATGCGGCGCCGCGTTGTGGAGCTCAACCTCGGGCAGGTCGTCCGGGACGAGAGCCGCGGCGTCTACGGCGTCGGCCGCTAATACCTTGCTACCCCCCACCACCGACTGAGGAACGTTCACTGCCTATGCGAGCCAGCTTCGTGTTCGGCGAGGTCGCGACCGGCCTACGCCGCAATGTCACGATGACCGTGGCGATGATCCTGACGACGGCCATTTCGCTCGGTCTACTCGGCGGCGGGCTGCTCGTAGTCCGCACCATCGACCGCATGCAGCAGGACTACTACCAGCGCGTGGAAACGGTGGTGTACCTCAGCGCCGATCTGTCCGCGAACGATACGGGCTGCACGTCGAGCACCTGCTCGGCGCTGCGTGGCCAGTTGGAGTCCACGCCAGGCGTGCAGTCTGTGATCTTCGAGAGTAGGCAGGCCGCGTTCGCCCGGTTCCAACGGATCTTCCAGGGCCAGCCGGAGTTGCTGCAGCTGGCCAGACCCGAGGCGCTACCGGCGTCACTACGGGTCCAACTGGCTGATCCGGCGCGTTTCCCGTCGATCGCCAAGGCATTCACCGGAAAGCCCGGCGTGGACCGCGTCACCGACCAGGGCGAGTACCTGCGGCAACTGTTCCGGGCGCTCAACGGGCTGCGCAACGCCACGTTCGTCATTGCGCTGATCCAGGCGCTCGCGGCGCTGCTGCTGATCTCCAACACCATCCAGCTGTCCGCTTTTACCCGCCGCACCGAGGTCGGCGTTATGCGGTTGACCGGTGCTTCCCGCTGGTACACCCAGCTGCCGTTCCTTATTGAGGCGGTGGTCGCCGGTGTGGTCGGCGCCGTGCTCGCGGTGGTCGGCTTGATAGTCGGCAAGGTGGCCTTCATCGACCGGGTACTGGCCGGTGTGTTCGAGGCGGCCATCGTGCCCCGGCTGGGTTACGGTGACATCTTCTCGGTCGCACCGGTACTACTCCTGGTCGGTGCAGGGGTCGCGGCGCTGACCGGGTACCTGACGTTGCGGCTGTACGTGCGAACATGAGGCGCTATGCGCTTGTGAGTGGTGATGCCCGCTATAGCGGGCATCACCACTCACAAGGCGCCCACCGGGCGTCATGATGGCGCTATGAAGGAGCGCGGCCGCAAGGTGATCGTGTCGAACCGGCGGGCCCGGCACGACTACGAGATCTTGGACACCTATGAGGCCGGCATCGTCCTAACCGGCACCGAGGTGAAGTCGCTGCGCGCCGGCCGTGCCTCCCTCGCCGACGCTTTCGCCAGTGTGGACGACGGTGAAGTGTGGCTACGTGGCGTGCACATTCCGGAGTACACCCAAGGTAGCTGGACCAACCACGAGCCACGGCGCACCCGCAAACTGCTGCTGCACCGCAAGGAGATCCTGCGGCTGATCGGAAAGACCAAAGAGCAGGGGCTGGCGCTGGTGCCGCTGTCGATGTACTTCGCCGACGGCAAGGTGAAGGTGGAGATCGCGCTGGGCCGCGGCAAGCGGTCCTACGACAAGCGGGCCGACTTGGCTAAGCGCGACGCGCAGCGCGAGGTGGCGCGGGCCTTGGGGCGGCGCGCCAAAGGTATGGGGTGAACCGCGACCCACTGACCGCGCCGCCCGTCGACGATGCCGACGTCGCGGCCTGGACCGCCGCGCTTGGGCTGGACGGCCTGGTCGATCTGCACGTGCACTTCCTGCCCGACCAGGTGATGGCCAAGGTTTGGGCGTTCTTTGACCAAGCCGCCAAGCACTACGGCGTGCCCTGGCTGGTGTACTACCGGCTGCCTCAGGATGACCGCCTGGCGGTGCTGCGCGCGCTGGACGTGCGGGTGTTCGCGCCGTTGGTGTACCCACACAAACCCGGCATGGCGGACTGGCTCAATGGCTGGGTCGCGGACTTCGCCGCCGCGGTGGAGGCTGCGGTGCCCACCGCGACGCTCTACCCCGAACCAGGCGTTGCCGGATACCTGGAACGGGCGCTGGCTGCCGGCGCCCGGTGCGTCAAGGTGCACGTGCAGGTAGGTGGTTTCGATCCGCGTGACCCGGTGCTCGACCAGGCCTGGGGCCTGCTGGCCGAGGCGGGTGTGCCGGTGGTGGTGCACTGCGGGCACGGGCCAGTTCCCGGGCGTTACACCGGGCTGGATGTGTTCGAGTCGGTGCTCGCTGCCCATCCCCGGTTGGTTGCCGTGCTGGCGCACGCCGGGCTGCCCGACTACGAGCCGGCCCTGGAGCTGACGCGGCGCTACCCCCGGGTGCACCTGGACACCACGATGGTCGGGGTGCCCTTCACCGAGTCGTTCGCGCCACTGCCGGCCGATTGGCCGGCCCGGCTGGTTGACGTGGCGGACCGCATCGTGCTTGGCACCGACTTCCCGAACATCCCCTATGACTACGCCACCCAGCTGCGTGCCATCGCGGGCTGGGCGGCCGCCGATGACCGGCTGGGCATCGGTTTCCTGCGTGCGGTGCTGCATGACACCCCACAGCGGTTACTGCGGGGATGATCGGCGGACCCCTCGGCGTTATGCTGGATCGGTTGTCCAACCCAACAAGGGGGTGAACGGTTTCGACTCCGGACGTTGAGTCAGTGGGAAGCGTGCCGGTGCAGGCGAGAGACCACCGTAAGCGTCATCGCACACCAATAAGCGCCAACGCGCATCGTAGTGATTTCGCACTCGCCGCCTGAGCGAGGAGCGGATCTGTCGGACCGGGGGTGTCCCCGCCCCGGACTCCGGCATCAGCTAGGGGACTTCACCACCAGGCCCGGTCGCGGGGCCTGAGCGGGACACCTACAGCGACTGGGATCGTCACACCGGCTAGTCCGCGGGACCGGTGGATCCGAGTAGCGGCATAGCGGACTGCGCACGGAGAAGCCCTGATGAGGCGACGGAGGACCCGGGTTCGATTCCCGGCACCTCCACTGAGCACGCCCAGGCGTCCCTGGCTCGGGCGTTGATGTTTTTGTGCGCGAGTCCTTTCTCTTGTGCCGCTTCGTAAGAGTCGTGATACGTGTCCCGCTCGCGCTGGTCAGGAGGCGCTCCCGGCGCTGCGTTGGACGAGGTTCTCAAGTCGGCGAACCCGCTCCTCTAGCGACGGCTCCCCGCTGCTGCGGCGGGACCAGTAGCCGGACAGGTTGTGGGACAGTCGCTCAGGCTTGCCGATGCCGGTTTCAGGGTCGTGGGCCGCTTCTTCGATCATGCGGTTGATGCGCTTTGAGGGTCATCCGTTCGTTGGTCCAGGAGGTGTAGTCCTCCCGGCAGAGACGACCTTGACATTGTACAACTAATTGGTTGTATGTTGGCGGGGTGACCGAGGAGGACGAGGACCGGGCGGACGCCCTGTTCCACGCCCTCGCCGACCGGACCCGGCGCGACATCATGCGCCGCGTGCTGGCCGGCGAACACTCGGTGTCCACGCTCGCGGCGAGATACGAGATGAGCTTCGCCGCGGTGCAAAAGCACGTTGCTGTGCTGGAGAGGGCCGGCCTGCTCACCAAGCGACGCAGCGGTCGCGAGCAGTTGGCCAGCGGTGACGTGGAGGCGGTGCGGTCAGTGGCGGGCATGCTCACTGAGCTGGAGCAGGTCTGGCGCGGCCGCATCGCGCGCGTCGACGAACTCATCGCATCCGACACCGACGAGGAGGACTGAATCCATGCCTGTGACCGACGTCCAGCAGGACCTCGACAACCTGACCCTGACCATTACCGCCGACTTCGCCGCGCCGGTGGAGCGGATCTGGCAGATCTACGCCGACCCCCGCCAGCTGGAGAAGATATGGGGTCCGCCGACCTACCCGGCGACCGTGGTCGACCACGACCTCACGCCCGGCGGCCGCGTGACCTACTTCATGACCGGCCCGGAAGGCGATAAGCACGCCGGATACTGGCAGATCACGGCCGTCGACGAGCCAACGAGCTTCTCCTTCGACGACGGATTCGCCGACCTGGACTTCAACCCGATGCCAGGAATGCCGGTCTCCAAGAACGTCTTCACCTTCACCGAGCACAACGGCGGCACTCGTGCGACCTACGTAAGCACCTATGAGTCCGCCGAGGCGCTGCAGCAGGTGCTGGACATGGGCGTGGTCGAGGGCGCCACGTTGTCGATCAACCAGATCGACGACCTGATCGGCTCCTGAGTGGGCCTGCCGCCGTGGGTTGTGACGTGGCTTCCGCGAGGCAGACACGTGGGAGTTCGGGCTAAACGATCGAGCGGTCATGGTTGCTGTTGGTGCATTTCACGGCTCGGATCTCACCGTTATGCCGACTCACTGGCGTTGTCTGTGGCTTGTGCCGAGTGCAAGTAAGCGGTAGTACCTTCACCGAGAACCCGCAGTGTTGTGGCGCTAGGTGAGCTGTTCGGTATCTTGGCGGAGATAGTCGCGAAACGGCTGTGCCGCGGACGCGAAGCGCTGCTATCCCAGGAGACGACCGCGTGAAACTTCAGCACTACCTGGGAGGTCTCGAAGGGCTGGATGGTCCGCTCGATTTCGAGAAACGAGTCTTCGTCGAGGACTGGGAGCGACGGATCTTCGGGATTCATGTCGCGCTAATGGGGCTGAGCAGTTCGCTGCGCGACGCGTTGCCAGGTTACGACCTCGACAAGGTGCCCACTGCGTTCACCTCGACGTGGACGTGGGCGGATCTGCGCAAGGGTGCCGAGGCGATGAATCCGTTCGCGTACTTCCAGTACCGCTACTACGAGAAATGGTTGGGCGGCATCACCGCCTACCTGATCGACAATGGTTACCTCACACCGCGTGAACTTGACGCGGTGCGCGAGCGTTACCGCCACGACCCTGCCGCATTCCTTCCGCAGTTCGACAGCGAGGCGATCGACGACCAGGTCATCCGTTATCTGCATGAGGGTGACTCGCCGCGGCGTGGCCCAGCGTCCCCAGCGTTCGCGGTGGGCGACCAGGTAACCGTCCGGAATCCACCCGCAGAAGACCACACCCGGCTTCCCGGCTACTTGCGTGGCCGCAGCGGTACCGTCGAAAGGGTATTTGAAGGTAACTACGCCTACTTTTGCTCCACAGGTGCCGACGGACTCGGAGAACCCTGTCCTGTCTACGTTGTCCGCTTCGACCCCGTGGATGTCTGGGGACCACGAGCCGAGCCGAACGCCGGACCGCTGTTCGTGGAACTCTACGAGGTGTACCTCTGTCCCACACAGGAAGACAGCCAGTGACTGCACAGTTCAGCTATCCCAGCGACCGCGAGCAGTCCAGCGCCGCTCAGGTTCGCGCCTTAGAGGCGCTCCTTATCGAGAAGGGCGTCATCACCAGCAGCACCGTGGACAAGGTGCTCAGCTACTTCGACTCCGAAATGACACCTCTCAACGGCAAGAAGATCGTCGCACGCGCGTGGACGGACCCCGATTTTGCTCGTCGTCTCGTGACCGACACGCCGGCCGCGGTGGCGGAACTCGACCTGCCAGAGGGCATGGCAGGCGCGGAGGGAGAGCACCTGGCCGCGGTCATGAACCGGCCCGGAGTCCACAACCTAGTGATCTGCTCGTTGTGTTCGTGCTTCCCGTGGCCGGTGCTGGGCTTGCCGCCGTACTGGTACAAGAACCCGGCCTTCCGAGCTCGTGCCGCGCGGGAGCCGCGCGCCGTCCTGCATGAGCTGGGTGTACCGCTCACACCTGACACCGAGATCCGTGTCTGGGACTCCAGCGGCCACTCCCGCTGGTTCGTCGTACCCGAGCGGCCCGCGGGCACTGAGGGGATGTCCGAAGCTCAACTCGCACAGCTGGTCACGACAGAGTCGATGATCGGTGTTGCGCTCGCCAAGACACCTGCAGAGAGCTAATTGCTGTGGCGGAGACGAAACTTCACCCATCCTGCGTCACTGACCTCAAGGCGCCGACCTTCGACGAAGACTGGCAGCGCCGGGCGTTCGGGCTGGCAGTGGCGCTTGCGGAGTTCGGCCATTACCGCTGGGACGACTTTCAGCAGGCGCTAATCGCCGCCATCGGTTCATGGCAGGAGACTCCCACCGACACCCGCGGCAGGTGGGAGTACTACGAGCACTGGGTCGCCGCCCTGAACAGCGTGGTACGACAGCACGGCCTTCTCGACGACGGCTACCTCAACCCCGAAGACCGCAGTCACTAGATCCTACGGCGGCCTCTTCCGCAGACCGCACTCGTGTTTAGGGGTGTGCCGAACCAGCAGGAGAGCGCTTCTCGCAGCGCGAGCGCGGCGGTGTCGGCGGGTTCGTCGATGGTTGCGGCCCAGGGGATATGGACATCCGGACCGGTGGCCGGCCGATGATCGGTTTCGGCGGCACGCGCGCCTTGGCTAGCCAGCCTGCCGGGACAAGCCAGTGCGCATGGCGTAAACCAACCAACTGAGTGGCCTAACGACCCTGTTTTTCGGGCACCCCGCCCTGGGTACTAGTTGTGAATCACCCAGGAGGCCACGATGCTCGCGCTGATCCTTTTCCTCATCCTGGTCTATGTCGCGGCAGGCATCATTGGCTTCGTCGTCAAGGGTCTGTTCTGGCTCTTCGTGGTAGCCGGTGTGTTGTTCCTGATCACAATGATCATCGGCGGTGTGATCGGTGGCCGCCGCTCGGTGCGCCGCAGCAGGTGACCCCAAATCACAGACCCCGGGCAAAGGTTGGTGCGCTGCACTACGGGGTAGCTGTAGACCGATGGCGTCCAGTCATGAATCCGTTCTGAAGGTACTGCTCGACCGCTTTGGTCAAACGTATGCCGAGCAGGCCGGCATCCGCCTTGCCGACACGCCGTCACCGCTGTACGAGCTGCTGGTGCTGGCCACGCTGCTGAGTGCGCGGATCTCCGGCGATGTCGCGGTGGCGGCAGCCAAAGAGCTGTTCGCCGCCGGGTACAAGACACCGCAACGGATGCAGGAGGCGAGCTGGCAAGATCGGGTGGACGCGCTGGGCCGTGGCCATTACCGCCGCTATGACGAGCGGACCTCGACCATGCTGGGTGAAGCCGCCGCGCAGGTGCTTGAGCGCTGGCAGGGTGACCTGCGTAAACTTCGCGACGATGCGGATGCCGATCCGCACCAGATCGCGAAGTTGCTCACTGAGTTCAAGGGCATCGGACCGGTGGGCGCAGACATCTTCCTTCGGGAAGTGCAGGCGGTGTGGTCCCAGGTCGCGCCGTACCTAGACGATCGCGTGCTCAGGGGAGCGGAGAAGGTCGGGCTGCCCGCAGACGCGCGAAAGCTGGCCGGGCTGGTGGACTCCCCGGCGGAGTTGGCGCGGCTGTCCTCCGCGCTCGTCCGCGTCTCCCAAAAATCCCGGGCCGCGGATGAGATCAAGCGCGCCACAGCCAGTTAGACAACTATGGGCTGATCGGTGACCTGCACACCGCGGCGCTGGTTGGCCGGGACGGTCCATCGACTGGCTGTGCCTGTCGGATTCGACTCGCCGGCCTGCTTCACGGCGCTGCTGCACCCGGCGGCTTTACTGCGGGAACTCGCTGGTGCTGAGACCGAATGGGAGACTCCGGAAGGCGCCGTGCGAGTTGTCGACCTGGCAGGCGCTGTTAGAACGGTTGGTGGCCGTGCGCAAGATCTCGGCCTGCTCAGCGAGGAGTACGACACCGTGGCCCATCGCCAGCTCGGGAACACCCCGCAGGCATTCAGCCACGTCGGGCTGGTCAACACCGCCCGCCACCTCGGCACCGCGGTTAGCGAGCACCACCCGGTGCCCTCCCGGTCGGGAAGCCAATCATGAAAGCACTGACCGTGCAGCCTGGCCGGCCGGGTCCACCACAGGTGGTCGACGTGCCTGAACCCATCCCCGGTGAGCACGACCTGCTCGTCGACGGCCTTGCGGTCGGAGTATGCGGAACGGATCGGGAGATCGCCGCTGGGGAGTACGGCTGGGCGCCTCCGGGTCGCGATCGGCTGGTGCTGGGCCACGAGTCGCTGGGTCGAGTACGCGCAGCACCCACCGGGTCCGGTTTCGCCGTCGGAGATCTGGTGGCGGGTGTGGTGCGTAGGCCTGACCCGGTGCCGTGCGGCGCATGCGCGCACGGCCAGTTCGACATGTGCCGCAACGGCCAATACAGCGAGCGGGGCATCAAGGATCTCGACGGCTACGCAAGCGAGCAGTGGCAGGTCGAGGCAAGCTATGCCGTCCGGCTCGACTCCCGCCTGGCTGAGGTGGGCGTTCTCATGGAACCAACCAGCGTCGTCGCCAAGGCGTGGGACCAGGTCGAACAGGTCGGCCGGCGGTCCTGGTTCGAGCCCCAGCGGATCCTGGTAACCGGGGCAGGCCCCATCGGCCTGCTCGCCGCGTTGCTCGGGGTACAGCGAGGGCTGGATGTGCATGTGCTCGACATCGTGACCTCAGGCCCCAAGCCGGACCTGGTGCGTGCGCTGGGCGCCACCTATCACCACGACGGTATTGCCTCGGCAACCCGGGATGCTGAGCCCGACGTCATCATCGACGCCACCGGGGTGTCCTCCGTGGTCTTCGATGCGATTTGCGCCGCCGCGTCCTACGGCATCGTCTGCCTCACCGGCGTTTCGTCCGCCGGCAAAGCCATCACGCTCGACGGCGGCGCGCTCAACCGTGAAATGGTGCTGGACAACAACGTGGTCGTCGGATCGGTCAACGCGAACCTGCACCACTACGACCTGGCCGCTACCGCTCTGGCTCGGGCCGATCTGGATTGGCTCCACCGCTTGATCACCCGGCGGGTGCCGCTGGAGCGCGCCAGCGACGCGTTCGAAGCGCAGCCAGACGACGTCAAGGTCGTCGTCACCCTGAGCGGGCAGTGACCGCATCCAGCAACTGCCGTTGGGTCTGCTCGGCGCTCAACAGTTGATCAAGCTCCGGGCCCGCCACCATATTGGTCTCTAACAGGCGGGCGGCGACGAACTCCAGCCGATCCTGATGCTCCCGAAGATATGCTTCGACCTGATCGATGATGCCGATCGTGTCACTGATTCCTATTTGCCGGCACAGGGTATGCGCCAACAACAGCTCGTCGGACTCGGGTGGTATGGCGGCTGATGCCAGTCTTGTGAAAACCACCTTTTCAGCGAACGGGCCGCCGTATAACACCCACACGCGGTCAAGCACGGAGGGTTCTTCGTATAGCCGCATCCCGCCCTCGCCGTCGATGCCGTGCAGTTCAATGACGGCGACGTCAAGGCCACGTGCACGAGCAATAAGGGCGTGCCCGGCCTCATGCACGGCCGCCCGGTTCCGTTCGGTATCCCCCAACCCCATGCATGTAGCGTAGCGGAGTATTACGCTACGTAGTGGCCCTAGATGAGGTGACATGGCTGCGCAGGTGTACCGGTATTGCGTCGTACCCGCGCAGGACCCGGGTAGGGCGCCGGTGCGGCGCATCGGCAAGCGTCATATTAGGGAACCTGCGGAACAATGCCTCGAGGCCGATCCGGCCCTCCAAGCGGGCCAGGGTGGCGCCGATGCAGTAGTGGATGCCGCTAGAGAACGCCAAATTCTGATCGGCGTTGGCGCGTTGCATGTCGAACCGGTGGGGGTCTAGAAAAACCGCGGGATCACGGTTTGCGCCGCCCAGTAGCAGGACGATCAACGAACTGGCCGGCACGCGACATCCGGCCACCTCGGTGTCCCGGTGCGCGACGCGCCCGGTGCGTTGCACAGGCGACTCATAGCGCAGGATCTCCTCCACCGCATCGACCCATCGATGTGGTTGGGCGCGCAGCAGATCCAGCTGATCGGGATGGCGCATCAACAACACGGCACCGTTGCCGAGCAAGTTGACCGTGGTCTCGAAGCCGGCGGCAAGCAGTAACATCGCGATACTGCTCAGCTCATCCGTTGTCAGCTGGAATTCCTGGTCATGGGCGGTCACCAGAGCGCTGAGCACGTCGTCTCGTGGAGCGCGGCGAATTTCGGCGAAGTGGCCGAGCATCCACCGGTGCAGCGCGGCGAGGTCAAGCTCGCTGCGCCGGAAATCGCGGTAGCTCAATCCAAGGTCGAGCGACAGGGCGGCACCTGCGCCCCAGTCGAGAAACTGGCGACGCATCGCCACTGGTGCCCCGAGGATCTCAGCGATCACCGTGGCCGGCAGCAAACTGGCGTAGTGCGCTACTAGGTCGACAATCGAGTTGCCAGTCGCTGAGCGGGCCATCGTGTCGAGGAGCTCCTCTGCGACCTGTTCGATGCGCGGGCGCAGCGCGGCGATGGTCCGCGCGCTGAATGCCCGGTTGACCAGCTTGCGGTACCGAGTGTGGTCAGGCGGATTGGCGACCAACATGGATGGTGGTTCTATCGGCCCCAGCACTGCCCGGCCGCCGATCTTCATGCCCAGCCGCAGGACTCCGGGCACCTGGTCTAAACGCACCTGCCCGAAGTGCGGGCTGCGCAACACCGCCAGGCAGATGTCATAGTGTGCTGAGATCAGCGCGAATTCGGAGCGCACGAGTGGGCCCTGTGCGTGTATCTGGTCGTAGTACGGGTAGGGATCCTCGCGGATCGCCGGGTCGATCATCAGGCGCGATGCCAAGTCGCCGGCCCGCATCTGTCGCTGCACCGTTCGTCTGATGAGGCCGTGTCGAACTACCCACCGGATCCTGCGTCGTAGCCCCATTTTCAACCTCCGCTGCCGATCCCCTCGCCAGCGCAGTCCTGTCGCCGAGTTCGACACTAATAAGCCGAGGGACGTACCGACCATAAGAAGGCAGGATCGTTACTTTTTGTAGTCGATCTACCACGATTGCTCGGCGGCGCGTCACTCTCATCGGCTATATGGGTGGTTATTCGGCCATACCGGCGGTTGGAAGGGCGGCTACTTGTAGTTTGCGTTAGGCATACATAACCTAACTCTCACTCGATAGGCTGGCGGGTACCTGGCAATCGGAGGGTTTTATGTTGACCAGTGGGTGGCGGAACTGGAGTCTGATGCTCATGCTCGTCGGCTTGACCGCCGGCACAGTGGGGCTCGCAGGCTGCTCCAGCGGTGGCGACAGGTCCGTGGCCCCTGCGCCACCTGCCTCGTCGTCCGAAGCGCCGCAAGCTCAGTCGGCGGGTGCCGCCGAGGTCGCTACGGGCATGCGCAAGATCGACCAGCTGGCCAAGGACATCGCCGCCTCCGCAGGTACCGACAAAGCCAGGGCAGCCAGCCTGGACAGCCAGATTGAGCCCACCTGGAAGCCCATCGAAGACACCGTCAAGGCCAACGACCAGAACACCTACCTCGCGATGGAGGACAACTTCGCGGTGCTGGAGAAGGCGGCAGACGACGGAAATGCCGCGGCGGCGACCAAGGGTTCTGCCGCCATCTCGTCGACGGTGCAGGACTACCTGGCGAAGTACTCAGGATGATCCGGCGCCGACTGGTCGGGCTGCTGCTGCTAGCGCTGGCCGTGTTGGTGCCCGTTGCCGGCTGGCTGGGTAGCCCCGTTGCCGCCGCGGCACCGCAGTCGATCTCAACCCAGCAAGTCGCAACGTCACAGCAGACGATTTCCCGCGAGGAGGCCATCCGCCAGCTGGCCGTGGTGCGGGCGTCGATCGATCAAACCCTTGAGCTGGTGAAGCAAGGCAAGATCGAGGAGGCCTACACCCAAGCCAAGGCGGGGTACCTGGACCATTTTGAGTACGTCGAAATCCCGCTGCGCGTCGTGGCGCCTGATCTAACCGCTGAGGCGGAGACGAAATTCGCCGAGATTCGCGGGTTGATCAAGGACAACGCGCCAGTCGACGCCGTCCGCACCGACATCATCGAGCTGCGGCGGTTGATCGACGACACCGAGCGGCGGCTGACCGACACCGGTTTCGACGCCGCTGCCGTGGTGGCCGGGCAGTCCTTCCTGATCATTTTCCGGGAAGGCCTGGAGGCGGTGCTGCTGCTGACGGCCTTGCTGGGATATCTGGAGGCCACCAAGGCCACCCAGTACCGCAAGCCGATCACCTGGGGCGTGATCATCGGGCTCGCCGCGACCGCGGTGACCTATCTGGTGCTGCGATCGATCCTGGCGGTACTGCCCGTTGGACGAGAGGTGCTGGAGGCGGTCGTCGCTGCCGCCGCGGTCGCGGTGTTGCTGTATATCTCGTTCTGGCTGATCGCCCGGTTGGAGCATCGCCGGTGGATGGAGTTTTTGCGTAGCCGGCTGTTCAACGCGGTGTCGATCGGGTCGACGACCGCGCTGGTGCTGGTGGGTTTCACCGCGATGTACCGGGAGGGGCTGGAGACCGCTCTGCTCTACCAGGCGCTGGTCGAGTTCGGTCAGGGACTGGGCTGGTGGATCCTCCTTGGGCTGCTAGTCGGGCTGGCAGCGTTGGCGGTGGTGTCTTACCTGATCTTCCGGCTAGGCCGGCGGCTGCCCGTGAAGACGTTCCTGGTGGCCGCGGTGGTACTGCTGATGGCAACTTCGGTGGCGTTCCTCGGCAACGCGGTGCGCAGCCTGCAGACAGCCGACCTGGTCGACCTCACGCCCATCGACGCGCTGCCCCGGGCACCGATCTTCCTGTCTCAGGCGTTGGGTTACTGGCCCAGCGTGCAGACCCTGACCAGTCAGGCGGTGCTCGTGGCTGTGTATGTGCTGGGCGCGACGTGGTTGTTGATAGTGCGGCCCCGCCGCATGCGGGAGGCCAGATGGGCGTCCGGGTAGGTGCCGACGTCGGGGGCACCTTCACCAAGGCGGTTGCGATCGATTCGGTGACGGGTGAGCTCGTCGGGCGCGCCGTGGTGCCTACCACCCACGGCCACCGCGACGGGGTGTCGGCTGGTGTGGTCGAGGTTGTGGCGAAACTGGTCGCCGAGGTGGGTGCGGACACCATCGAGCTGGTCACCCACTCCACCACGCAGGCGGTGAACGCGCTGCTGGAGGGTGACACTGTGCCAGTCGGCGTGCTGGGCATGGCTCGGGCGCCGTACCTGCGCAAGGCCCGTAATCGGACCATGATCAGTAGAGCGGTCGCGCACGAGTTCATCGATTTGTCCGCGGGATTCGACGCCGGCACCGCCCGGCAGGCGTTGGCCCGGCTAGCCGACGCTGGAGCCAAGGCTGTCTGCGTTGCCGAGGCGTTCGCACCCGACGACTCCACCTGCGAGGACGCCGTGGCTGAGCTCGCGGCCGAGCTGAAGCTGCCGGTGACCACCTCGTCGGGCTTGACCGGTCTGTATGGCCTGGAACTGCGCACGGTCACCGCCGCGCTCAACGCCTCGATCCTGCCGATCGCGCTGCGTACCGCTGAGGTCGTGGAGGATGGCGTGGCTGCGGCGGGCGTGACCTGCCCCGTGATGGTGATGCGCGGCGACGGCGGCGCCACCGACCTGGCCGGCTTTCGCGCTGCGCCGGCCCGCACGCTGTATTCTGGACCGGCAGCGTCGGTGGCCGGAGCGCTACGCACGCTACGCATCGGCGACGGAGTGATCATCGAGGTCGGTGGAACGTCGACCAACGTCGCGGCGATCACCGCGGGTCGCCCGGCGCTGTCCTATGTCCGAGTCGCCGGGCAGGCCACTGCGGTACGGGCCTTGGATGTGCAAGTTGCCGGGGTCGCCGGGGGATCGATGCTGCGGGTTCGCCGGCGGCGGCTCTACGGGGTTGGGCCGCGCAGCGCGCACATCGCCGGGCTGACCTACTCGTGCTTCCTCACCCCCGAGCGGCTGGCCGGCGCGCGCCCGGAGACACTCGCGCCGCGACCCGGCGACCCGGCCGACTACCTGGCGCTCCGCCTGACCGACGGCACGCTGGCCGCCCTGACCAACACGTGCGCAGCCAACGCGCTCGGGCTGGTTCCGGAGGGCGACTACGCCGCCGGGCACCCACGTTCGGCGATCACGGCGATGGACATCGCCGCCCAGGCGCTGAGGCTGACCGGTGCCGAGCTTGCCCGCCGGATGATGCAGGCATCCACCGAGGCGCTCGCCGACCTCGTCACCGCGGTGGCCGCCCAGCACCGCCTGAGCCGGCCGACCCTGATCGCCGTAGGTGGCGGCGCCAGCGTGCTCGGCAGACCACTAGCGGGTGCCCTCGGGCTGGACTGTCAGGTACCCCCGCACGCCGAAGTGATCTCCTCGATGGGTGACGCGCTGTCGTTGGTTCGCGCCGAGCGGGAACGCACGATGTCTCGGGCCAGTTCCGCGGAGGTCGACGCACTCATCGCGGAGGTGGAAGCCGAAGCGCTGGCCGCTGGCGCGTCGCCAAACTCGCTGCAAATTCAGGTTACCCAGGTCGGGGAGCGCGGCACGGTCCGCGCGGTGGCCGTGGGTGCCCTCGTGCTCGGCTCCGGTGTGATACCCGGGCGGCCGCCGTTGAGCCGGGACGCGATCGTTGAGGTCGCCCGCGCCGCCGGCGCCTCAGCGCAGGTCGACCCGGTCGGGCGGTTCTGGCTGAGCCGTCTGGACGGCCGGGTGTTGCTGCTCGACCGGTTCGGTGACCCGGCCCTCGACGTGCAGGGGGAAGCCATCCTGGTAGATGAGACAGCTGGCGAGCCCCTGCGCGCGGCGATCGGATCGGTGGTCTCCCGGCATGTCCGGCATGTGGGGCCGGTCACGGTGCAGCCCACTACTTGGGTGGTGCAGCAGGGCCGGATCCAGGAGCTGGCCGATCCGGATGCGATCGAAGCCACCGTCAGTGCTGGCGCTGCCGCGGTCATCGTCGGGCGCGGGTAGAACGTAGATATGGCCATCTACACCCCGCAGGCTCAGCGCCGCCGGCAATTGCTGATCTTCACTGTCGTAGCGTTCCTGCTCGGGGGGCTGTTGGGCGGATTCGCGGGTCGGCTTCTCGCGCCGACTCCGGCAGATCGGGTGGCATCGGTACGGGAGCAGGCGCGGCAGACCTCGTCACAGCTACGGGTGTTGTCGGTGCACTTCGAGGACAACGCCGCGTCGCTGGCAGCTGGCGGGGACGCGGGCGCCGGTCTGGCGCTCCAGCGCGCCGACGACGACCTGACCAAGGTGCTGCAGCAGGCCCCGTGGGTCACCGCGCAGCAGGGCACCCACCTGCTCAACAGCTTGCATGGGCTCGAGGCCGCAGTGCGGGCTAGGGCGACCAAGCCGCCCTTCGCCGGCAACGTCGACAAGCTCGCCACCGACATCGATACGACGTTCGGTCTGGCCTCGGCCGCTTCGTGATCCACGTGCGTGTGTCGCCCTTGGCATACAAACGCTGATCCCTACGTTTATTCGCCGTTCGTTGCTATCCGCTTGCGCATTTATTAACGGTTCCTGAAAGTGGCACCGAAATTCACTCAGAAGTGGCCGGCCGGCGCTGAAGATATTTCAATTCTGCGCGCGTTGTGAGGAAATAGGTCACGTGGTGGGGGCGAACCGAAGGAGAATTGCCATGAACACCTTTACCGCGCCGCCCCAGGCGTCGACCCCCGACTCTCCGGGTAGTTCCGGCCTGAGCGTGCAGTCCATTGCTCGACTCGTCGCCAGCACATTGTGTGGCATACACAAAGTTAACGGTCAGTTCGTCAGCGTGAACGCCACCCTCGGTGACGACGGATACATCGACGTGGATGTCACGCAGGTCGACTTCACCGCCGACAACGTCACCGTCCGGGTGCTGCTGTACCCCACCGCGGCCGAGCCGGGCCCACCCAGATTCGCTCCCGACCCCCGCAACGCGGCTTAACCCGGGGAATGAGTCGAGGGGCCGCACTGGTTGAGCTTTAGCGGTGTCGTGAGGATCGCTATAAGATCGACGAGGTAGTTGCCGGTGGGGGCACAGCTGCAACCGGCACCACCGCCTGTGGTGCGGCTGCCTGGCGAAGTGTGGGTGCTGGTCGCGGTCAGTTTCGTGATCGCTGTCGGCTTCGGCATCGTCGCGCCTGCCCTACCGACCTTTGCTCGGAGCTTCGACGTCAGCGTTACCGCTGCCTCGATTGTGATCAGTGCCTTCGCGTTCATGCGGCTGGCGTTCGCCCCGGTTAGCGGCAAGCTGGTGTCGACGTTGGGGGAGCGACCGATCTACATCTGGGGCATCACTGTGGTTGGCTTGTCCACCGGTGCTTGTGCATTCGCCGCTGACTACTGGCAGCTGCTGGTACTGCGGTCACTGGGCGGCATCGGATCGACCATGTTCACCGTCTCCGCGGTCGCGTTGTTGATCCGGCTCACTCCGCCAACGCTGCGGGGTCGATCCACCAGCTTGTGGTCCAGCAGTTTCCTGCTCGGTAGCATCTGCGGCCCGTTGTTCGGCGGCGGGCTGATCGCAATCTCGCTGCGCGCACCTTTCGTGGTGTATGCGGTGGCGCTGTTTGTCGCCGCCGCGGTGGCGTGGCTGTGGCTGCGGCGCTGCCCGACGATCGGTGCGGTGCCGGCCGACGCCGTTCCGGTGCTGACCGTGCGCCAAGCATGGGGACACCGGGCCTACCGCGCCGCGCTGGCCGCCAACTTCGCCAACGGTTGGGCGGTCTATGGCGTGCGGGTGTCGCTGGTACCGCTATTCGTTGTCGAAGTGCTGCACCGACCGGGGGCACTGGCCGGGGTGGCACTGTCTGTCTTTGCCGCTGGCACCGTCACCGTGCTGGTGTTCTCCGGCCGGTTGGTGGATGTTGTCGGGCGCCGGTTACCGATGCTGGTGGGTCTGGCCGTCACCGGTGGCGCGACGATGTGGCTGGGATTTACCCGTAGCGTGCCGGAGTTCCTGGCCGCTGCGCTGATCGCCGGCGCCGGCACCGGGCTGGTCACGCCGGCCCAAGGGGCCACGGTGGCTGACGTGGTCGGCTCCCGGGCCAAGGGCGGCCCGGTGCTCGCCGTGGTGCAGATGACCGCCGATATCGGATCGATTTGCGGCCCGATCGCCACCGGCCTGCTCGTCGATCACCTGTCCTACCCGGCGGCGTTCATCCTGACCGGCGCTGTCGTCTTGCTCGCCGCAGCGGTCTGGCTGCGCTCGCCCGAGACGCGGCCGCGCGCGGATGAGCAACCTGCGCCGATCGGCACGCCGAGCTTTAGTTGACCTGATTAGTTGGCATGCTTTGTTGACGTGCACCCCAGGCGTCGGCGACAGGCCGATCTACTACGCTGCGTGAATGCTTAGGCTATCCCGCCCCGTTGTCGACGCCCTCGGCACCGTGGTGCGGCTGGGCCTCGCTGCGGTTTTTCTGGTTTCCGGTGTTATCAAGATTATCGACCCGGCGCAGACCCGGGTCGCGGTGCTCGCTTACGAGCTGCTGCCGACGGATCTGGTCGGCCCGGTCGCCACCGGATTGCCTCTTGTGGAGCTGGCCCTGGGAACCCTGCTTGTGGCAGGTGCGTTCACCCGGTGGGTCGCACTCGCCAGTGGGCTGCTGCTGCTGGTGTTGATGGCTGGGATGGTGCAGGCGTGGGCTCGCGGACTGTCCATCGATTGCGGGTGCTTCGGCGGGGGCGGGGCGGTTGCGAAGGGCAGCACGCGGTACCCGCAGGAGTTGGCTCGTGACATTGGGTTTTTACTGCTGGCGTTGTGGCTGCTGCTGCGGCCCCGGACGGCGCTGAGCGTCGACGGGTGGCTGCGCGCGGACAAGGACAGAGGGTGGGGTGGAGCCGGTTATCCGGCGAGATAAGCAGGGAGGAACAAGTTGTGAGCGGGGCCGAACAGACTAAAGACAAGCGCGCCCGGCAGGGCGCTGATGCGGTCGCAGCCGCGCGCACTGGCGGCGGTGGTAGCCGGATGGTCATCGCTGGGATTGCCATCATCGTGCTGCTCGCCGTCGTCGTCGGGGGTGCGTTGTTCCTGCAGCACCGAAACCAGCCGCAAAAGCTCGGGGTGTCGATCCCCGTCGCGGCCGCCGGACCGCAGTACCCGGTCACCGTGCAGGGCGACACCATCGTGACCGGTAGCCCCCAGGCGCCGGTGACCATCGACATCTATGAGGACTTCCTGTGCCCGCACTGCGGCCAGTTCGAGCACACTTACCATCCGCGGCTGGCCCAAGCCGCCGCAGACGGCAAGGCGAAGGTGATCTATCACCCCGTCGCGATCCTCGACTCGCGTTCCATCCCGGCCGGGTACTCGACGCTGGCGGCGGGTGCGACGTTCTGCGCGGCTGAAGCGGGTATCTTCCCGCGTTTCCACGACAGCTTGTTCGCCAGCCAGCCGACTGAGGGCGATCCCGCTTGGACCACAGCCCAGCTCCAGCAGCTCGGTGCAACCCTCGGCGCCGGCCCTGGGTTCGCGAACTGCGTGCAGGCTGGTGCCGATCAGCGCATCGCTACCGCCACGGACAACGCCAGCAAGTACATCAGCGGGCTACGGGCGGATCACATGTTCGGCACTCCCACTGTGCTGGTAAACGGTGCAGTCGTCGAAGATGCAGCCGAGGGCCAATGGCTGGACCAGGCGCTCAGCGGCGCCCACCGCTGATCCTGCATAGGGGATCATCCCGGGTCTCGTGTACGGTGGCCTACGCACCGCGGCCCGACCCGTGGTGATCCCATCGGGGCTGTAGCGCAGCTGGTAGCGCACCGCACTGGCAGTGCGGGGGTCACGGGTTCGAGTCCCGTCAGCTCCACAGATGATGCGACGTTCGTAGTCGGTTAGCAGGCCGGACAAAATTGCGTCCACCATGGCTCGGCGTGAGGCCGCCTTGATGACCGATCATATCCAGTGGTTGTCGTGGCGCAGGTAGAAGTCCTGCTGTTCCTCGGCGCTCATGTTTGCAAGTTGAGCGAATCCCTCAAAATAGCCTTCGCGTGGCGCCCCAGGAGTAAACAACAGCAGCATCGACGCTGGGGCGTCGGAGGCGTTATGGAAGGCGTGCAGCCCGCCGACGGGGACATAGAGGAAGTCGCCGGGAGTGCTATCGATCCACTTTTCGCCGTTGAAGAGCCGGATCGTGCCGGACAGGATGAAGAAGGACTCCGAGATGGTTCGATGAAAATGGGTGCTCGGTCCCCTGCCGCTGGCGGGCATATCGATGCGGTACAGGCCGAATTCGCCGCCGGTGGACAGGCCGGTGGCGAGATAGTGAGTGCGCTGGCTGCGGCTGGCGCCGGTGACACCGCCGTCGTCGCCCGCTGAGACCAAGTCGGGTTCGGTGTCCGCGGGGCGAAACGAGGAGTTGATCAGTCCCTTCGTGCCGCCGTAGCGAGGTGGCGGGTAGGCCAGAAACGACATGTCGGTCTCCTTCGTCATACCGCGGGTGATCGCAGGGAAGTGGGCCCGGGCACAGGCGTTAGGGCGGGCGATGGACGAGTTGGACGCGAGGCTGCACCGAGTCGGGCAGCACCATTTCCCAGCTCCTTGTGGTGGTGCAGCTGGCTGCCCTTGATCCGATCTACGGCGGCCGTCCCTGTCCTGGACCACGACCGTCGATCACATGCTAGAGGCGCAGACGGGCCGTGGAGAGGGCGATCTTGCTGGTTAGACCGTTTTGGGGTAGCCCTGGTTTCTTGTTGGGAGTGATCGACGGCATCTTTTCCTTGCTGTAGGTCCAGCCGGTGTCGGGAGCAAGCATCATGACGATCGATCTTCGTCATCTCTTAACAGGCACCGCTGAGATTGCGTTGCGGTACCTGGGAACCGCCGGTAAGCGCACTGTGGCTCGCGATGTGTCCTTGGAGCAATTGGTGGCGAGGCTTGGTGGGCCGTTGCCGGCCGGGCCGACCGACCCGGGGGGAGGTGATCGAGTCGTTGGCTCGTGACATCGATGTTGGTCTGGTGGTCACCAAACGCTGGGCGCTACTTCGGATTCGTTGAGGGTGGTGTTGTTCCCGCGGCGCTGGCGGCTGATTGGCTCACCTCGGCCTGGGATCAAAACCCCGCTTTTTTCGTGTTGTCACCAGCTGCCGCCGCCGCTGAGGAGGTGTGCCGCAGTTGGCTGTGTGAGCTGCTTGGCTTGCCGGGCTCCTCCTCGGCTGGGTTCACGACAGGGCTCAGATGGCCAACTTCGCGGGATTTGCGGTTGAAGTGCGTCATGTCTTGGCTGCGGCGGGGTGGGATGTCGATGCCGAGGGTCTGTTCGGGGCACCGGAGATCACCGTCGTGGTGGGTGAGGAAAGGCACGCCACCGTGGATCGGGCGCTGCGCCTGCTGGGATTGGGCAAGCGGCACATCACGGCTGTGGCAGCAGACGATCAGGGCCGCATGCGCCCTGCGGCGCTGCGCGACGCTCTCGGTGACGGACCGACCATCGTGTGTGCGCAGGCCGGCAACGTCAACCCCGGGGCGTTCGACCCGTTGCGCGAGATCTGTGGGATCGCCCACGACCACGACGCCTGGGTGCACGTAGACGGTGCCTTCGGTCTGTGGGCGGCGGCTACGCCTTCGTTGCGGCACCTACTCGACGGTGTAGGGCTCGCCGACTCCTGGGCGACCGACGCCCACAAATGGCTTAACGTGCCGTACGACTGCGGCATCGTGCTGTGCGCACACCCTGATAGCCACCGAGCGGCGATGACGCTGCCCGCGGCCTACCTCACACGCACCGGCAGCCGCGACGGCACCGACTGGACGCCCGAAAGCTCGCGTCGAGCCCGCGCCTTTGCAGTGTGGGCCGCGCTGCGCAGCCTCGGTCGCACAGGTGTCGGCAACCTTGTTGAACGCTGCTGCGTCCAAGCGCGTCGCTTTGCCGAGATCCTGTCCACAACGACGAGGTCGCCATTCTCAACGACGTTGTCCTCAACCAGGTGCTGGTGCGCATCGGAGACGACGACGAGCGCACGCGCGCGGTTGCAGCCGCGGTCCAGGCCAGCGCAGTGACCTGGGCTGGGCACCACCGTGCGGCAGGGCAAGACCGCATTGCGCATCAGCGTCTGCGACCACGCCACCGACGACGCCGATGTAGCGGCGGCCGCGCAGGTCGTGTTGTGCGCGGTGGCTCGGAACCTGAATGGCGACACCCGCGGTGCACCGGTCAGCCAGGACGAATCATCGGACGCAATGTCCTCTTCTGCCGCTGACCGTGCGTAGGTGTCCCTCGGGTCGTAATGAATGCCCGAAAGGAACCGTCATCGGAATCACTCACAGACCCGCCTGCTATTTCCGGCGGGCGAACCGGTCACGATGGTCTGCGCCATGCTGTCCGTTGGCCGCTCGACTCTATACCGCGCACTGCGTGGCTGACTGCGACGCTTGCGGCAACCTAAACGTCAGATTGAAATTACCAAAGTGACCTTTCGGTCGTGGGTGCGCCACCAAAATCGGACTATTTTCGCAAATCCTCCGGCGCGGCAACCCCGGTGCTGTGCCGCAACCGTGCTACAAGCGATGCGTGATACGGCGAGACACATCATGAGGGCCGCGCTGCCCCGCGGGGTGCGCATGGCCTTGCTCACGGCACATATCACGGCTGCGGCCCTCTGGCTGGGCATGGACACCGCTTTAACCGCCATCACGGCAGCGCAAGCGGCTATCCCGGCGCCCATCGGCGCGGCGGTGCTGACCTCGTCGGCAGCGATCACGCTGGGCACCGGATTCGTGCTTGCTGCCCACCGACCTTGGGGACTGCGGCGCCATCACTGGATCGTCGCCAAAGTGCGGATCAGCGCAGTAGTGGCCGCCGCTGGGCTTACCAGCTTGAGCGGAGCCCTTGACCCCCTGTCAGTGCTGGCCGCGCGGGTGTGCGCACTGATCGCACTGATCGCGGCCATCGCGATGTCGGTGACTAAGCCGTGGGGGCTTACGCAGGTTGGTCGGGCCGCGGCGGCCAAGCGGTCTGCAAGCGGCGCTTGCAACCGCAACTACCAGGGCACCGCCGAAGTGATCACCTCCGGCGGAAACCGGTACCCGGCGAACGCCGAGGCCACCGAAGGCCAGACGCAGCGAGCGGCAGTCATCAATCAAGCATGACAACCGCCACTGCCCATCTGGAACGCAGCACTGCCTCCAAACTGCATGCTGATATTCAGGACGCTGCGAGCGTCACCACGAGCACGTCCCGGAAGGCCGGAGCGTCCATGTCGACCGGTCGGATCTGGCTGACGCTGTGCCAGGTCCGCCGATCATCGCCCACGAGCAGTGTTCCCGGCTCGCTCAAGGTAGTCGTGAGCACTTTCCGCCCGTCCGGATCGAACACCGAGCTTTGCCCGCCGGAGGCGTTTCGGCGGGCGACCAACAAGGACGAGACCAGGGTGACACCGTCTTGGTGTCGCCCCTCGGGGGTTGCGTCGCCGCGACTGTCGGTCGCGGCTATGACCCGGAACGGGTGTACGTGGACCATCCATTGAGGTGCGTCCTCGATCCCCGCAGCGATCTCCCTCAACAGCGACAGCAGAGCATTCAGGATGGGATCGGCGACGAAAGTGTCGGTCAAGGGGTCGAAATCACGGCTCGCGTCGGGGAACAGCCGGTTGGTGTTGGTCGGCTGCCGAAACGCTGCATGCGGTAGCAGACGCCGGGCTCCGTCTCTGGCGAGGACGAACTGCCCGTAGCGACGCATCCGTCGGGTGCCGGATTCGGCCGCGTACTTGTCCGGCCTCAGATCCTCCCAGTGCGCGGCGAATCGAGTCCATTGCGCATGGTCCCACTGCAGACGCTGCCTTACGATGGCTGCCGGTATCACGTGCACGCCGGTCGAGTTCAAGGCGGTACGAGCGCTGTAGACTTGATCGACGTCTGCAACGACCCTCGGCGCTGCATGACCGTCCGGCAGGGAGTCGCGCTCAGCGCTCGAATCAACCATTACCACCTCCGATATGCCGAGGCTGACCATAGCGAGCGCCCCGACATGCCACCTTCCGTGACGGTCTGGGCGTCGATCCGGCCTCGGCTCCGGTACCTCGGTGTGGCGGGCATGGGAACATGTGCGCATGCCCCTTCGGCGAATCGCCTGGCTTTTGATCGAGGCCAAGAAGCGCGGTGCCAAGCATTCCAGGACGCCGCCTAGCGCAGCGCTAAGTCCCCCAAGCGCGTCGCAACGCATGGCGCCGCGCGGCAGAAGAAGGCGGCCGCCGCGAACTAGTCAAGTGGCGGGCGCTGGGACGCCCGCAAGCGGATGGCGACATTGACGCGTTGAGCCACCCATGGTGAGCGAAGGCCGGGTCGAGCCGGTCGACGACGAGGCAGCATTCTGGGACGATCGCTCAGTCGTGCTGGAGTGCCTCCGGGAGACACCCCCGCGGATTCCTGCGTGGTACGGGTACGACGCGGTCGGCTCGCAGCTGTGGGAGGAGCTCTCGAGACTGCCGAGCTACTACCTGACCGGAGCGGAATTCGCGCTCCTGGAGCAGCACGCCGGCGAGATTGCCGACCGGCTCGGGCCATGCGTGGCGGAGCTGGGCAGCGGCAGCGCCAAGAAGACGCGGCTGCTGCTGTCCGCGTGCCTGCGGCGCCGGCGGACGACGTACCTGCCGATCGACGTAAGTCGGGAGATGCTGGAGCGCAGCGCCACGGCCCTCCCGGCCGAGCTGGACGGGCTGGCGGTACACGGGCTGTGGGGTCGGTACGAAGCGGGGCTGTCGTACCTGCGTGCGGCCCGCACCGAGGCATTGACCGTGGTGTTTTTGGGCAGCAATATCGGCAACACCACCTCGGCCGAACGCGCCGCGCTGGTCGGCGACATCGCGAACACGCTCGAACCGGGCGATCGCTTCCTCGTCACGGCGGACCTGGTTAAGCCGGCGCCCGTGCTGGACGCGGCCTACAACGACCCGCCGGGGGCGTCGGCCCAAGCTCGTTTCCGGCTGAACCAGCTCGCTCACTTCAGCCGGTGCTTCGATGGCGACGTGGTGCTACACCGCTTCTACCCGCGGGCACATTATGTTGCGGAGACCATGACCGTCGAGGGTCATCTGTACGCCACCGAGGACCAGACGGTCACGCTGCGGGCTCTGGACCACACGCTGACCCTGCGCCGCGGCGAGCCGATTTGCCACGGGCACTCGGTGAAGTTCCACCGGCCGGAGCTTGTCGACGCGGTGTGCGCTTTTGGCTTTGAGGTGGACGCCGAGTGGATCGACGCCGTGTGGCAGTACGGGCTGTTCCTCTTCGTCCGCCGATAGCGCGGCGCCGAGTGCGCACCTGGATGTCGCCGTGATGTGCCAAGCGGCCGAGCGTAGCCGCATCAACACTAGGCTGCTGGCTGTGAAGCGCAGCGAGGCCGCAACGACCCGCAGGCAGGGGGATCGCCGTTCGCTGTTTGATCGGTTTGTCCAGGCGGCCTACCACCAGGTCAGCCGGGCGCCCTTCTTCGTCATATGTGTCTGCATCGTGGTGGCCTGGCTGGCCAGCCTTCCCCTGTGGAATGACCACAAGGAATGGCAGACGGTCATTCACACGGTCGCCAGTGTTCTCACGCTGTTGCTGGTGGCGCTGCTCGAGAACGCCGGTCGCCGCGCAGAAGAGGCCGCCCAGGAGAAGCTCAACGTCATCGCAGAGGCGCTGGCCGCACTGATGCATTCGGCATCACGTCAGGATGCTGATCTCCGGGACGCCGCGGACCGCTTGCGCGAGGCCGTCGGCCTGGAGGGGCGCCATTGAGGTCCGGGTGCGAAGACGCAATGACCAGCGTAGGGTGCCGGAACTGTCATGAGGCTGACCCGCACGTCCGACCTGTGGTGGAAAAACGCCGTCATCTACTGCCTGGATGTCGAGACCTACCAGGACAGCGACGGTGACGGCCACGGCGACTTCCGCGGGCTGATCCAGCGCATCGATCACCTGCACCGCCTGGGCGTGACGTGTATCTGGCTCATGCCGTACTACCCGTCGCCGGACCGCGACGACGGCTATGACATCACCGACTTCTATGGGGTGGACCCGCGGCTAGGCAGTCACGGAGACTTCGTCGAGTTCGTCCGCACGGCGCGCGACCGCGGCCTGCGGGTGATCGCTGACCTCGTCGTCAACCACACTTCCGACCAGCACCCGTGGTTCCGCAGCGCACGCAGCAGCCGCGACTCGCCGTTTCGTGATTGGTACGTCTGGGCGGACGAGCCGCCCGCGGACGGTCCGCAGGGCATCGTGTTTCCGGACCAGGAGACCAGTCTCTGGACCTACGATGAGGTCGCCGGGCAGTACTACCTGCACCGGTTTTACAAGCACCAGCCCGACCTCAACGTCGTGCACCCGGCGGTGCGGGACGAGATTGCCCGGATCATTGGCTTCTGGCTACAGCTGGGGCTGTCAGGCTTCCGCGTGGACGCCGTCCCGTTCCTGCTGGAGACTGCCGGCCAGGACGACGCGGGACAGCTGCCTGACCCGCACGACTACCTCGCCGACCTGCGGGCGTTTCTTGGCCGGCGCAGCGGTGAGGGCGTGCTGCTGGGGGAGGTCAACTTGCCTTACCCAGGGACGATGAGTTTCTTCGGTGGCGACCGCGACGAGCTGACAATGTGCTTCGACTTCGTCGGCATGCAGCGGTTGTATCTATCCCTGGCTCGGGGCAACGCCGAACCGCTGGCCGAGACACTCCGCGAACGACCGGAGCCGCCCAAAGACGCGCACTGGGCAACGTTCGTGCGCAACCACGACGAGCTGACGCTGGACAAGCTCACCGACACGCAGCGCCAGGAGGTGTTCGGGGCGTTCGGACCAGATCCGGAGATGCAGCTTTACGGACGCGGGCTGCGTAGGCGGCTGCCGACGATGCTCGGCGGCGACCGAGACCGTATCCGGATGGTCTACAGCCTGCTGTTTTCCCTACCCGGCACGCCCGTGCTGTTCTACGGCGAAGAGATCGGTATGGGTGAGGCTCTGCAGGCGGAGGGTCGGCTCGCGGTGCGCACACCGATGCAGTGGTCAGCTGAAGGCAATGGTGGGTTCTCTACCGCCGAGGCGTCCGAGCTGCCCGGTCCGATCCCGAATGGCGAGTATGGCCCGCAGCGGGTCAATGTCGCCGCCCAAGACCGCGACCCGGAGTCGCTGCTGTCCTGGATACGGTTGTTGATCGAGTCGTACAGGGCGTGCCCTGAGCTGGCTTGGGGACGCTACGAGGTACTCGACGCGGGCGACACTGCCGTATTCGCGCACCGCTGTGACACCGAGGGAGGCACCGTTGTGGCGGTGCACAACTTCGGCGCGGCACCTACCAGGGCCGAGCTGAAACTGGCCGGACTGGACGCCTCCTGCGTGCTGAAAGACGTGCTGGGCGACGGGTCCGGCCGGGTGGCCAAGGACGGTTCAGTGAACCTCGAGCTCGGGCGGTATGGCTGCCGCTGGCTTCGTGTGGAACGCCCGCGCCGGTGACCTAACCTTCCCGCGCCTTCCCGCGCTCCACGGGCAACTCGGGAACGGATGTTCAATATCGTTCCCGGTGGGGAAAATGCTGGTTATGTCTGACCCGCGGTCGCGGCTGCGTCGGGAGCCGCCAGAGACTCCGCCATGGCGGGTGGAAGGCCTGCCGGAGCGGGCCGGCGGCCCATCACCGCCACGCCGGCCGAACTGGTCACGGTTCTGGTGGGTACTGCTGGGGTTGCTGGCCCTCAACTGGATCGTCTCCGCACTGCTGCTTAGCCCGGAACCGCGCTCGGCGGTGTCCTACACGTTTTTCATGCAGCAGGTGGACACGGGCAACGTCAGGGAGATCACCTCGACTGCGGACCGGATCGAAGGTGTTTTTAAACGGGAGGTGCCCTACCCGCCCGGTGCACCGGACGCCAAGCGGGTTGACCGGTTCAGCACCCAGCGGCCGTCGTTCGCCAACGATGCGCTGTTCCAGAAGCTGCAGGCGAACGGCGTGGTGGTCAACGCCAAGCCGCCGGACGCAGGGCCGCCGGTGTGGCAGCAGGTGCTGCTCGGTTTTGGCCCGACGCTGCTGTTTCTCGGCCTGATCGTGTGGTTTTTCCGGCGCAGTGCCCGAGCCGGGGGGCTCAGTGGCATCGGCGGTATCGGCCGCTCGCGGGCGAAGCTTTACCAGCCTGAGACTGGGACGCGCACGACGTTTGACGATGTGGCGGGCATTGATGAGGTCGAAAACGAGGTCATGGAGATCGTCGACTTCCTCCGTGATCCCGGCCGCTACCGGCGCCTTGGTGCGCAAATCCCGCGCGGCGTGCTGCTGTCCGGGGCGCCGGGAACGGGCAAGACCTTGCTGGCCCGAGCGGTGGCCGGCGAGGCAAATGTGCCGTTTTTCTCGATGTCTGCATCGGAGTTCATCGAGATGATCGTCGGCGTAGGCGCAAGCCGGGTGCGTGACCTGTTTGACCAGGCCAAAAAGGTCGCACCAGCGATCATCTTCATTGACGAGCTCGATTCCATTGGACGCGCCCGTGGGGGAGCGCAGTCGATCGGCGGTCACGACGAGCGCGAGCAGACCCTCAACCAGATCCTCACTGAGATGGATGGGTTCACCGGCAACGAGGGGGTCGTCGTGCTCGCCGCCACCAACCGGCCGGAGATTCTCGATGCGGCGCTGCTGCGCCCGGGCCGGTTCGACCGGCGGGTGACGATCAGTCCGCCCGACCTCACTGGGCGCCGCCAGATCCTCGACGTGCATGTTCGTGGCGTGCCGCTGGACCCGGATACCGACCTCGATGATGTGGCGGCCTCGACACCGGGAATGGTCGGCGCAGACCTGAAGAACCTGGTCAACGAGGCGGCTCTGCTCGCCGCTCGGCGCAACCACGACCGCGTCACCGCGGCCGATTTCAGTGATGCTCTGGAGAAGATCGTGCTGGGCACGGTGCGCGGCATCATGCTCTCGCCGGAGGATAAGGAACGCACTGCGTTCCACGAGTCGGGGCACGCGCTCCTGGGCATGCTGACACCCGGTGCAGATCCGGTACGCAAGGTATCGATCATTCCGCGCGGCCAGGCCCTCGGGGTGACGTTTCAGAGCCCGCAGACTGACCGGTACGGGTACTCGGCGAAATACCTGCGGGGCAGGATCGTTGGCGCCCTCGGCGGCCGGGCCGCCGAGGAGATCGTCTACGGCGACATGACGACGGGTGCGGAGAGCGATCTGGAGCAGGTCACCCGCATCGCTCGACAGATGGTCGGTCGATGGGGAATGTCCTCCGCCATCGGCCCGGTTTCCGTGCTGCCGCCGCCGGGACAGGAAGCGCCGTTCGGCCAGGACGGTGTCGCTCCGGCGACCAAGGAGCTGGTCGATGAGGAAGTTCGTCGGATCGTGGACGACTGCTACGCGGAGGCCATCGCGACGCTGCGCGAGCACCGTGACCAGCTCGACCGGCTGGCGCACAAGCTGCTAGAGCGGGAGACCCTCGACGAGGACCAGGCGTACGAGGCCGCCGGGATTCGCAGGGAAACTGCCCCCGCCGCAGTAGCTCGCGGCGAAACCCCCCATGGCGAACCCGCCCCAGGCCTGCCCCTGCCCGCTCCCCGCCAGGGAGACATATCGGGCTCAGCAGGCCAGTGGTGAGCCGGACTCGGGCGTCGGAAGGACTCGAAAGGCTCGGATCGCTGCGCGTCGTGATGGGCCGTAGGCTGGGAGATGCCCGTCCCGCGTGACTTGTCTCTGCGACTGGAGGCGTGACGTTGAGCGATACCCCGTTTTCTGGCTCCTGCCCTCCCCTGGAACACAGCTTTACAAACCGTGGAAGTACTGCCGACGTCGCCGCCAACATGCTGCTGAGTATCCAGTCGTACCGGTGCGGGGACGCCGTCGTCGTGGGACCGGACTCAATTCCGGCGCCACGAACGTCGTAGCCGTGCAGGTGCGGGGACCGGACGAGCATTTTTCGCAGCTCGTGGAAAGCTTGAACCCAGGAGTGCAGGTCGACTCGGCCCTCGCACCGCTGATCTGTACCGGAATTCTGGGCGAGGCCGGTCAGCTGGTCGAGGTACGTCACCAGTTGGAGCGCTGGGTCGCTGGGACCGGCCTGCCCGCGCCCGGCATGGCCGATCTCGTGCTATCCACCTACGAGGCGCTGGCCAACGCCGCTGAGCATGCCTACCCATCCAGTCAGGGCCCGGTAGATCTGGTGGCGGCGCGCACCACCGACGGCCGGTTGCTGGTCACGGTCAGCGACCGCGGGCGGTGGCGCCCGCCGCCGGCCGATCCAGGATTCCGCGGTCGCGGTCTCCTGATGATCAAGGCGCTGGCCCACCAGGCAGAGGTCCGGCAAAGCCCGCAGGGAACGACGGTGCACATGCAGTGGACACTGCCGGTGACCGGACTGGGACCGGCGCAACACGAGTAGGGCGCAGCGGATCCCAGGCCGGGGTAGTCAGCGCTTGGCCCTGCCCACCAGCACGCAGGCGTCATCGTGGCGAATACCGGCGTCGCGCAGCAGCGTCGCGGCAATCACCAGCGGCGTCTCGGAGATCAGGTGATCGAGTTCGTCGGAGCTCCACCGCCGGCTCACACCATCAGAGTGCAGGATGACCACCGCGTCTGCCGGGAGCAGATGGTCGCAGGGCCGCAGCGTGGGCTCGCGGCATCCCACGATGCCGCCCATCGACACCAGGCCGCGCTTTTCGTGTGCGCTGACCACAGCAGCCGCAATGTTGCCGATTCCGACAAAGCGCAGTCGGTGCATCTCCGGGTCCAGCTCGGCGATTGCCACCGCGCCGCCGCGGCTGCCGGCCAAGGCTCGATGAATCCGACGCAAAGCAGTCTCCGGTGGGGACACGGGCTCGGCGATGTCGGTGAACGCCCGCACCGCCTTCCGTGCGGCTGCTGCAGCCAGCGGTCCGTGCCCGGACCCCTCGCAGACCATGAGGGAGATCCTGGGCCCGTCGTGGCGTACGGCGTACGCGTCGCCGCAGACGGCTTCGCCACTGAGCGCCCGGCAGATGCCGGCGGCCTGCGGACCGGTGGCTTCGGCCGCCAGTGTCGGGCGCGCCCGACGGTCGGCTTCGAAGCGCGCCACCAGCACGGTGCCTCGGCCGGGCCGAGAGGCGATATCGAGCTGGTCAGCCAGGCGGTTGACCATGCCGAGCCCGATGCCGAGTGTTCCGGCCGTCGAGTGACCATCCTGGCGAGCGATCCCGACGTCGGCGATGCCCGGGCCGCTGTCCACCGCGACCACTTCGATGGCGGCCGACGCGCCGGCGCGGACCGAACGAAGCAGGATCGCTCCGCCGCCGCCGTGGAGGTGAACATTGGTGGCCAGCTCGGTGACCGCCAAGCCGACTTCGGCCACCCGCGCGGGCGGTAGCCCGATCTGCTGGGCAAGCTGTTCAGCGGCACGGCGCGCCACGGCCGCCCCGCTCAGCTCGTCCAGTAGCAGCCACGCCACATCCTCGGCGGTGGCCGGGCTACTCATTCCCGCCAAGCAGTCATCGCGTCCACTTCACCACATCGAAATCGTCCCCGATGTCCCTGGTCGACCGAGCCGCCGTGTCGGATGGCCATGCATCAGGGCACGACTTGGACTACGTCACCGACCTGCAGGGTGTTGTAGAACTTTTGGGCCGCTTGCGAGGTCAAGTGGACGCAGCCATTGGAACGAACCGCCACGCTGTCCTGGTGGAAGGCGTCACCGCCGTTGAAAAAGACCGAATAGGGCATGGGAGCGTTGTGGAACAAGCTGCTGCGGTGATGCAGGTCTTTCCAGAACACCTGAAAAGTGCCCGGCGCGGTTGGTGCGCTGGCTTTGCCAGTCGCGACGGGAACCGGACCGTAGGTAGCCTTGCCGTCGCTCATCAACCATGCTTGCTGGGAAGACAAGTCGACGCAGGCCCGCGCCGATGCCCCACACGGCACACCGCTCGGCGCGACGGCCGCGCTGGCGTATCCGGCAGGCACCACACCTACGGCTGCCAGGGCCGTCAGCGCGGCGATTCCGGCTGTGCGGATGATCGGCATCTCTCGTTTGCCTCCTTTACGTCTTATTTCCTGTTAGCTGTGAGTTACCCGATCTCATCTGACGGTAAACACCGGTTTCCCGTTCCGCCGATACGCGGTTGCGGGTGGGGTCGGGGAGGCAAGAGGGAGGGCGGGCGCTAGGATCAGCGTGGGACAATGATGACTGTGGGATGACCGCGGTTGCCCTGGGCCGGTAGCGTGCAGGGTCAGTCGGGGATAACCAGGAGGCAACCTGTGACGGCCGTTGCACCCCAGCCGATCGCCACCCGCCCGCGTCCGGTGCGCCCTACGGTCAAGGGCTCAACCCTGCTCTCGTTGCTGCAGACCACCGATCACAAGGTGATCGGCATATTGTATTTGGTCACGTCGATGGTGTTCTTCTTCATCGGCGGCAGCATGGCCATGCTGATGCGGGCTGAGCTGGCTCGTCCGGGAATGCAGTTCCTATCCAACGAGCAGTACAACCAGCTGTTCACCATGCACGGCACGATCATGTTGCTGTTGTATGCCACGCCGATTCTGTTTGCTTTCGCCAACTTAGTCTTACCCCTGCAAATCGGGTCGCCGGACGTGGCGTTTCCGCGGTTAAACGCGTTTTCCTATTGGGCGTTCCTGTTCGGTGGGCTGATTGTGCTGTCTGGGTTCCTGACACCCGGCGGCGCGGCGGATTTCGGCTGGTTTGCCTATACACCGCTGTCCGACGCGATCCATTCGCCGGGTGCGGGCGCCGACTTGTGGATTATGGGTTTGGTACTGGCCGGCCTGGGCACCATCCTCGGTGGCGTCAACATGGTCACCACGGTGGTCTGCCTGCGTGCGCCGGGGATGACTATGTTCCGGATGCCAATTTTCACCTGGAACATTTTCGTCACCTCTCTTCTCGTGCTGCTGGCCTTCCCCATCCTCACCGCGGCGCTGCTGGGGCTGGAGGCCGATCGCCGGCTGGGTGCGCACGTGTTCGACCCGGCCAACGGTGGCGCGATTCTGTGGCAGCACCTGTTCTGGTTCTTCGGTCATCCCGAGGTCTACATCGTGGCGTTGCCGTTCTTCGGCATCGTCTCGGAAATCTTCCCCGTCTTCAGCCGCAAGCCGCTGTTCGGCTACAAGACGCTGGTCTTCGCCACGCTGGCGATCGCCGCGCTGTCCGTGGTGGTGTGGGCACACCACATGTACGCCACTGGTGCGGTGCTGCTGCCGTTCTTTGCGTTCACCACGTTCCTCATCGCGGTGCCCACCGGTATCAAGTTTTTCAACTGGATCGGCACCATGTGGCGGGGGCAACTCACCTTTGAGACCCCTATGATGTTCGCGATCGGCTTCCTCATCACATTCCTGATCGGCGGCCTGACCGGCGTTCTGCTAGCCGCTCCGGCGATCGACTTCCACGTCAGCGACACCTACTTCGTGGTGGCGCACTTCCATTATGTGCTCTACGGCACGATCGTGTTCGCCACTTTCGCGGGGATCTATTTCTGGTTCCCGAAGACGTTTGGTCGGATGCTTGACGAGCCGCTGGGCAAGTTCCATTTCTGGGCTACCTTTATCGGCTTCCACCTGACGTTTTTGGTGCAGCACTGGGTTGGTAACGAAGGCATGCCGCGCCGGTATGCCGACTACCTGCCTAGTGACGGCTTCACCACGTTAAATATGGTGTCTTCGATCGGTGCCTTCGTGCTAGGAGCATCAACGCTGCCATTCTTGTGGAACGTGTTCCGTAGTTACCGATACGGCGAGCCGGTCACCGTCGACGACCCTTGGGGTTACTGCAACTCGCTGGAGTGGGCCACCTCGTGCCCGCCACCCCGGCACAATTTCACCGAGCTGCCGCGCATCCGTTCTGAGCGGCCCGCATTCGAACTGCACTATCCACACATGTCGGATCGAATGCGGCATGAGGCCTATATCGGTCATGGGCGCCCGGCTGCGCCGAGCGAGCAGGCCGCCCATGCCGTGCAGCAAGGCGCGACCAACGTAGATGACCCGCGCGAAAAGTGACCGTCAGACAACGGACCACGCTGCTGGTAACGGTCACCGGGCGGGATAAGCCGGGGGTCGTGTCGGTGATCTTCTCCGCGCTCACCCGACATGGCGTAGACATTCTCGACGTTGAGCAGGTGGTGATCCGCGGTCGGATCATCCTGGGTGTGCTCGTGGCCACCGCGGCTGATCCCGAGGATCTACAAGAGGCCGCCGAACATGCCATGGCCAGTATCGGCATGCATCTGGAAGTAGAGGTCGGCGCTGGCGTGAACGGCGCGATGGTGGCCGCATCGACGCACGTCGTGTTGGTGTTGGGCCGCCCGGTGACAGCGCAGGCGTTTACCGAGACGACTCGCGCGCTGGCCGCTTTGAACATCAACATAGACGCTATCCGGCGCATCGCGGACTACCCCGTCACCGGCCTTGAATTGCTCGTGTCAGTGCCCAGCAACGGCAACCCCGATGCCGCCGATGCCGCGCTGCGCTCGGCGCTGCTTGACCTCGCCGCGCGCGGTGACGTCGACCTCGCTGTCGAACGGGTCGGTATCGCCCGCCGAGCCAAGCGACTGGTGGTCTTCGACGTGGACTCCACGCTGGTGCAGGGCGAGATAATCGAGACGCTGGCCGAGCACGCCGGTTGCGGGGCGGAGGTGCGCGCCGTAACCGAGGCGGCCATGCGCGGAGAACTGGACTTTACCCAGTCGTTGCGTCGCCGGGTGGCGCTGCTAGCGGGCCTTCCCGTGGGCGTGCTGGCCGAGGTGACCAATTCGCTGATACTCACCCCAGGGGCGCGCACCACGGTACGGACCCTCAAACGCCTGGGGTTTCGCTGCGGAGCCGTCTCGGGGGGTTTCACTCAGATTGTGGAGCCGCTGGCCGACGACTTGGGCCTGGACTTCTGCACCGCCAATGAGCTGGAGATTCGCGATGGGAAACTCACCGGCCATGTCATTGGGCCGGTTGTAGATCGGTCGGGGAAAGCCGACGCGCTAAGGCAGGCGGCCGACCACTTTGGGGTCCCCCTGGCGCAGTGCGTCGCCGTCGGAGACGGCGCCAACGACATCGACATGCTCACCGCGGCCGGTCTCGGTGTGGCGTTCAACGCCAAGCCAGCGCTGCGCAAGGTCGCGGACACTGCGATCAACCAACCGTTTTTGGACGTGGTGCTGTTCGTGCTCGGTGTGACCCGAGACGAGGTGGAGGCCGCCGACGCAGCCGACGGTGTGCTGCGGAGGGTGCCCCTGTGAGTGGCAATGCGGGCTACCGGCTCGCCGGCAACCAGCAGAGCCACTCACAAGCGGCCGCGGCGGAGCCGCCGCTCATCCCACCGCCGCTCACCCGTGCGATGCCGCTGATCTTGCGTATGGAGCGGGATGCGATGCCCGCACGCAGCGCACTGTTAGAGGCGGCCGCATCGGCGGCGGTGGCGCTGTGTTGCGATGACCGGTCGCAGCCGGGTGGGCCGTGGTGGCCCGAGGTGCAGCCCTGGCTGGCCGGTCGGATCCGGAAGGTCGCTCGCCGAGCCCGCGGCGCGCACTGGGTCGCGGTCACCGAACTGCCCGGCATCACCGTTGAACACCGTGGCGCCCAGGTTCGGGCATTGCTGCCGTGGCTGGTCGCCCAGACGCCGCGCCTCGTGACGAGGCTTCAAGTGGGGGGCACTGACGTGCCGCCCGATGATGCCGGCCCACCACCGGACGGGCTGCCGGTGCTGTGGCTGCCGCCGCACCCGCTGATGACCGTGGGTAAGGCGGCGGCTCAGGTGGGGCATGCCAGCGTGCTGCTGGCGGCGCAGCTCACCGCGGACCGACGGGTGATGGAGCTCCAGCACTGGGCGGCCGGCGGTTACCGTTGCGCGGTGCGCGCCGCCAGCGCGTCCCAGTGGGTTGAGCTAACGACCGGCGATTGGAAGCAGCGGGGGATCCTGCTGGTGCGTGACGCCGGCTTCACCGAAGTACCCCCCGGCACCGTCACCGTCGCCGCCCACTTCCCACCAGCCCCCGCATAGCCCGACATGGAGACATATCGGGGTCTTAGGGGAGCGGCCTTGCGCGGGAGGATTTCAGCGGCTGACGAGGCGGGTCAGGGCGGAGCGCGCCACGGCGGGGTCGGTGGTGGGCCAGAACGGTGGCAGCGAGGCCCGCAGAAAGGCGCCATAACGGGCGGTGACCAGCCTAGGGTCCAGGATCGCCACCATGCCCCGGTCTTCGGTCGAGCGCAGTAGCCGCCCGGCGCCTTGCGCCAGCAGCAACGCGGCATGCGTTGCGGCCACCGCGAGGAACCCGTTGCCGCCGTGGGCAGCCACCGCGCGTTGCCGCGCTGAGCTCAGCGGGTCGTCCGGGCGGGGAAATGGGATGCGGTCAACCACCACTAGCGACAGCGACCGGCCCGGCACGTCGACGCCTTGCCACAACGACAGGGTGCCGAACAGGCAGGTCGGTTCGTCCTGCGCGAACTGCTGCACCAGCAGACCGGTGGCGTCGTCGCCTTGGCACAGGATCGGTACGTCCAGCCGGGTGCGCAGTTGTTCGGCGGCCTGCTTCGCGGCCCGCATCGACGAGAACAAACCCAGGGTGCGCCCGCCGGCCGCGGTCACCAGTGCGCAGAGCTCGTCCAGGTAGGCAGATGCTAGCCCGTCGCGGCCGGGGGTGGGCAGGTGCGCGGCGGTGTAGAGAATTCCTGCTCGGCGGTGATCAAACGGCGAGCCTGCATCTAGACCAGTCCAGGCCGGACCTGCGTCGTCATCGGCTGGTGGCGGGCGGTGGGTAGCCGTCCCCCTGGCGGCTGGGCCGATCGGCCGCTGCCGTGGCAGGCCCCACTGAGCGGCGAGCGCGTCGAAGCTCCCGCCCAAGGTGAGCGTGGCCGAGGTGAGCACCACGGTGCGTTTGCCGAACAACCGCTGTTGCAGCAGCTCGGCGACGCGCAGCGGCGCCGCGCGCAGGACTCGACCCCGGACCGACTCGTCCGCCAGCCACACCACGTCACGCCGGTCGGTCTCCTCGTCGGGGAAGGCAGCCAAGACGCGCGCAGCAGCCGAATGCACCTGTTCCAACGCGGCGAGTGCGAGCCGGCGCCGGGCGGCTTCATCCGGATCTTCGCGCCGGTCAGGCCCGAGCGCGGTGATGCAGTGGTGCGCTGCATCGCGCACCGCAGCGAGTCCAGCGGCCACCGCGTCGCCCAAGGTATCCCACCGCTGCACACCTGCATCGCCGAGCAGCAGCGCCAGCCCGTCGCCAGCCGCGGCCAGCCCGTCGGCGATCTGTTGATCGATCAGCCGTCCGCACCGGCGGGCCGCAGTTTCGACCATCGACGCGGTGAGCTCCTCGGTGGCCGCGCTGGTGACCCGGTCGACCAGATCATGCGCTTCGTCGATCACCACGACATTGTGGTCGGGCAGGATCGGACGATCGCCCATCGCGTCGATGGCCAGCAGCGCATGGTTGGTGACGACCACCTCAGCCCGGCCGGCACGGGCCCGGGCCTGCTCGGCGAAACAGTCCATGCCGACCGGGCAGCGCGACAGCCCGAGGCATTCCCGGGCACTGACCGACACCTGCCGCCAGGCCCGGTCAGTCACGCCGGGCACTAGCTCATCACGGTCACCGGTGTCGGTCTTGGTGGACCACTCATGCAGCCGGGCGATCTGGCGGCCCAGCATCGACGTGGGGGAGGCTGCGGCAGCGGCGTCGAACAGGTCGTCGCCCTCGTCCACAGGTCCGGTCTGCAGCCGGTGCAGGCACACGTAGTTGCGCCGGCCTTTGAGGATCGCAAAGGTCGGGGCACGGCCCAGCACCGGTTCCAGCGCCGCGGCCAGCCGCGGCAGGTCGCGATCGACGAGCTGACGTTGCAGCGCGATGGTCGCAGTGCAGACCACCACGGTGGTGCCGGCCTCCGCAGCGTGCCGGATCGCCGGCACCAGGTAGGCCAGCGACTTGCCGGTGCCAGTACCAGCCTGCACCGCAAGGTGCTCGCCGGTACGGATCGCCCGGTCCACCGCCTCAGCCATCAGGATCTGACCGGCCCGCTGGGTGCCCCCCACGGCCCGCACCGCCGCCGCAAGCAACGCCCTCAGCTCAGCCACGCCCGCGCACGCTACCGCGTGCGTCCGCCCGTACCCCGATATGGAGACATATCGGGGTAGATGTTCAGAGGAAGATGGTTGGGATGGCGGGGTCGCCGGGGGAGAGGCGGCGGGCGTCGGGGGGCAGGGTGGCCAGTGCGGCTTTGAGGCGGTCGCGAGCGTCGTTCAAGGAGGGCAGCTGTCCGACCGGCTGGCCGTCGTGAAGCAACGGCACCGGCAGCAACCGGTCATGCCCATCGAGCGCGGGTTGCCGGCCTCGGACGAACACCACTTCCTCCACCGCGCAGCCGCTGTCGTCATACCGGCGCAGCGCGCTTTTGACCCCGCCCCGGGAAACCTTGGCCGTGCTGCGCTTGGCCACCGGCTGCCCGTCCACCTCAACGAGCTTGTAGACCATTCCCGCGGTCGGCACGCCGGATCCGGTCACGACCGAGGTACCCACCCCGTAGGAGTCCACCGGTTCGGCACGCAGTGCAGCGATCGAGTGCTCGTCCAGATCTCCCGACACCACGATCTTCACGTTCGGCGCACCCAACTGGTCGAGTTGCTGACGGGCGTGCCGGGCCAGCTCCCCGAGATCGCCCGAATCTATGCGGATGGCCCGTAGCCCCGGCCCGGCGACCTCGATCGCCGTGGCGATGCCCTGGGTGATGTCGTAGGTGTCCACCAGCAACGTAGTGTCGGTGCCCAGCGTCGCGACTTGTGCGGCGAACGCGTCTGCTTCCCGTTCATGGAGCAAGCTGAACGCGTGCGCCGCAGTGCCGGTAGTCGGAATGCCGTAGCGTTGCCCGGCGGCGAGGTTGGAGGTGGCGCTGAAACCTCCTAGGTAGGCTGCCCGAGCGGCCGCCACGGCGGCTTGCTCGTGAGTCCGCCGGCCACCCATCTCCACCAACGACCGGTCGCCCGCCGCAGTGACCATCCGGGCTGCGGCGGTGGCCACCGCGCTGTCGTGATTGAGCACTGAGAGCACCAGTGTCTCCAGCAGCACCGTCTCCCCGAAGCTGCCTGTCACCGTCAGCACTGGGGAGCCGGGGAAGTACAGCTCGCCTTCCGGGTAGCCGTCGATGTCGCCACGAAACCGATAGCCGGCCAACCAGTCCACGGTGCGCTGATCCAGCATGCAGCGCAGGAAAGCTAGCTGCTCACCGTCGAACCGGAACTGATCCAGCGCGTCGAGCAGCCGGGGGACACCGGCGAGCACGCCGTAGCGGTGGCCGCGCAGCCCGCGCGCGAAGACCTCGAACGTGCATCGCCGCGACGCTGACCCGTCGGCCAGCGCGCTGGCGAGCATTGTTAGCTCATAGTGGTCGGTGAGAAACGCAGTGCTGCTGGACAGGCAGGGTGGCATCTGGGGAGCTTATTGGCCGGCGGTGGTGGGAACATTGGTTCATGACCACACCCGTCGAACTGGAACAGACCCAGGTCGACCCTGCGCCAGACCTGGTAGCAGACGAGACGGTCACCGAGGACCGGCCTTGGTTGACGATCGTCTGGAACGACCCGGTGAACCTGATGTCGTACGTCACCTACGTCTTCCAACAACTTTTCGGATACAGCCGCGACAAGGCCACCAAGTTGATGCTCGACGTGCACCACAAGGGTAAGGCCGTGGTGACCAGTGGATCTCGCGAGAAAGTGGAGATCGACGTGGCGAAGCTGCACGGCGCGGGTCTCTGGGCGACCATGCAGCGAGACACGTGAACGGCTGGCGGCGGCGCGGCGAGCTGCTGGTCGGTACCCTGTCCGGCCGGGAAGCCGGGCTGCTGCGGGGAATGGTCGGCCAGATTCGCGACCTGCTCGCGGCTCGGGTTGCCGCTAGCCCGCAGGATGAGCTGGCCGAACTTACCGGCATCATCGCCGGCCCCACCACCGCACCTCCCGATCGGGTGTTAGCCCGGCTGTTGCCCGATTTCCACCGCGAGGACACCGCACTGTCGGGCGGTATGCGGGCGCTGCACGAACCCGAGTTGGTGGCTACCAAAGACAGCGCGGCCGGGGTGGTCCTTGACACATGCCCGGCGGGGGGCGGGCGGGTCCGGCTGTCCGAGGAGCAGGCGCAAGCCTGGCTCACCGCGCTCAATGATGTCCGGTTGGCCCTGGGTACGGTGCTCGAGGTCACCGAGGACATGCCCGATGAGCTTCGATCCGAGGACCCGCGTGCGCCGCACCTGGCGGTGTACCACTGGCTGACCTGGGTGCAAGAGTCTCTGATCCAGGCACTGGTCAGCACGTAGGATGGGCAAGGTGCTGAGGATCCGCCGTGATCTCGTCGACGCGATGGTGGACCACGCGCGGCGCGACCATCCCGACGAAGCGTGCGGAGTGCTGGCCGGCCCGGTGGCTTCCGAGCGCCCGGAGCGGTTCATCGCAATGATCAACGCCGAGCGGTCACCGAACTTCTACCGTTTCGACTCGATGGAAGACATCCGGCTCGAGCGGGATCTGGATGCCCGAGGCGAAGAGCGGGTAGTGATCTATCACTCCCACACCGCTACCGAGGCGTATCCGTCACGCACCGATGTCAACATTGCCGGATATCCGGAGGCGCATTACGTGCTGATCTCCACCCGTGATCCAGACGTTCACGAGCTGCGCTCCTTCCGGATCATTGATGGTGAGGTCACCGAGGAGCCGGTGGAGGTCGTCGAGTCGTACATGTTCTCGCATACCGGTGCTGACGACGTCCCCGACGCGCCGTGATCTGCGCGTCGGCTCGCGCAGTCTTCGGAATGCCCGGGCTCGGTTGTGCGTAGTCATACTGGTGAGCCGCCATACCTTACAGGAGGATTCGAGAATGGCCGTCACCGTCTCCGTTCCCACTATCCTGCGCAGCCACACCGGAGGCGAGAAGTCCGTGGAGGCGTCGGGCTCCACGGTCGCTGAGGTGATAGAAGACCTGGAGAGCCGGCACTCCGGGATCAAGAGCAGGCTGGTAAAGGACGGATCCTTGCACCGCTTTATCAACGTCTATGTCAACGATGAGGACGTC
>DATELN010000010.1:0-17256 GCA_035276605.1 Pseudonocardiaceae bacterium
GATGCTTGTGCATCCATTTACCGGGGCGCCAACGGTCTTATGGATGCTTGAGCACCTTTCCCAGCCTGTTATCGGCTTATGGACAGTTGCGGTGGTAGGCGTCGCCGTCGTCGGTGCCGCACTGATCGGTGCCAGTACCACCGTCTATCATGTCGCTACCAGCACCGCCTTCGATGGTGTCCTGCCCAGTTTGGCCGAGGATAGTGTCGTCGCCGTCCTCACCATAGATGGTGTCGTTGCCGCCTTGTCCTTCGATGTAGTCGTTGCCGGCACCGCCACGGATGGTGTCGTTCCCCGGGCCCCCGATGAGAATGTCGTTGCCGCTACCGCCGGTAATAACGTCGTCGCCGCCAAATCCACAGATGACTACCGGTGTGGTTGTATTTGGCGGCGCACTGAGCGTGTCGTTCCCACTAGTGCCACGAATAGCGCCAGGACTGTGGCATGGATCGTCGGCGTACGAGCCAGTGCTAGCGTATGCAAGTGCCGCGCTACTGGTGGCGAATGTCACAGCCAATGCGGCGCACACGACAGCGGAAAATCTGCGTGCGGACATAGTTAAAGGCTCCCTTGTTCTGGTCTGTGGTCCCCCGGCATTGGAACTGCGCACGCATGTCATCGCGCACACTCGGCCCCCCGTTACCCTCCATTCAAATCCCGCACCGCGCCGGTACCTGCCGTGAACTCGACACCACCGACCTCCTGTTGCCCGACAACGTCGGTAGCGTCGAGTTCATGGCGACACGCCGCAGCTACTTACGCACTTGCGAGTGGAGCACGCCTCGAATTCCGCTTTTGCGGAAGAATGAAAGGAAATAATTGATCGACTGGGGATGACTGCGCTGCTAACGTCGGGGCCCACTCAGTACTGAGAATGCATCCTCATGGGCTCAAGGGGAATGACAATGGCCGAACACGTGGCACGATTGAGGCGCTGTGGAGATTTCCGGTCAAGTCGATGCAGGGCGAGCAGCTTGACGCTATTGAGGTGAGCGCATCCGGCCTTGCCGGCGACCGCGCTTACGCACTGATAGACGCCACGACAGGCAAGGTCGTGAGCGCGAAAACCCGAGATTGTGGCCGAATATCCTTAACTGTCACGCGCGGTTTCTCGAACCTCCCCGTATCGGCGAGGAGCCACCACCGGTACTGATCACACTGGCCGACGGCACATCGGTGACCAGTGATGCATCCGATGTTGACACCGTCCTTTCCGCCTTCTTCGCACGCAAGATGCTGCTGGCCCGGACAGCTCCCGCGGACATGACCATCGATCAGTACCACCCCGACCTCAACGGGTTGGACCCAGCCGGGCACCGCGACACGACAGCCGACGCCCTGATCGGATCGGCGTGGTTCGCGGAGGAGGGCCTGCCCTCACCGGTTTCCGACAGCGCCTTCTTCGACCTGTTTCCGCTTTCCGTGCTCACCACATCCATCTTGGATCGGTTGCGCGAGCTGGTACCGGACAGCTCCATCGACGAGCGCCGGTTCCGCATGAATGTCATTGTGGCCACGACCGGTTCGGGATTTGTCGAAAATTCCTGGGTCGACCGCCAATTGACGGGTGGCGACGTCGGCATCGACGTCAAGCGCCCCGATCCGCGGTGCGTGATGACCACCCTGGCCCAGCAAGACCTGCCGCGCGACTCCAACGTGCTGCCCACCCTCGTCCCGGCGCGCCTCCGTTGTTGATGAAGGCGCAGGCGCGAGGATGTGCAGTGTCCGGCCACTTGCTGGGCGAACTCCGTTCAGTGTCAAGGTTGCGGTCGCGACAGACCGTTTGGGGCAGAGGTTGGCCCTGCCGAGCGCGTGTCGCGGACCGAAGTTGTGGCGCTGCGTAATCAACGCAGACTCATGATGTTGCTGTGGGTTATGCGTACTGCGCGACGCAGTCGGGCAGGCTAGAGAGATTCCGCTCGTTCCCCTCTCATCCACAGCTCGCACACAGGATTTCCACTACTGGTGCACAGTCACGACTAGTTGTCCACACGATGTGGACGCTGCCCTCGTCGGCGCACCTTTACGGTGTCGCACCGTGAGTAAGCAACCGACCTGCCCCCGGCAGGCCACGCCTCCGGGATGACCCGCCCGTGGTGCGAAAACTAAGCAATCGGTACTGAACAAGCTTTTTGTATCGGCGTTACGTTCCCATCCCCAGGCGAGCAGCCCGCCGGTATTACCGCGGTAGGAGGTCGGAGAGTGATGAGACTGCCCATGACGCGCCTGGGATCAGGCAACTGGCGTCTTGCCAGCCCAGATCCGCGCAACTTCTGGCGTGCTGGCATTCACCGCGACTATGCGAATTCGGACACATCGAGTTCATTCGCCCGGTTTCTGTGGATTTTCACGACGTTCGGCGTGATCGTCATAGTGGTCGTCATCGGCTTTTTGATCGGTATCGTCCGCGCACTCGAATCGATCGATAACGGGCTGTTCACGTCATCTAATTTGGCGGCCAGCGCCACCGGTAACGTCCAACCCCTGCCCAACTACATCCACGACATCAACTCCGCCCTGGCCGACATCGATACCGCCCTGACGCCCATCCGCGGGCAGGTCGCTGACGCCACCGCCTCGCTGCTGTCGATCAGAGGTACCGCGCGCGGCATCGACGCCTCGCTCACCGACACCTCCCAGTCGCTGATCAATACCTCCGGTGCCTTGGTGAGCATCTCTGGCACGCTGGTGGGTGTGACCCAGTCGGCTGGGTCGATCTCCACGTCGTTGGTGGACACCTCCAACGTGCTGCTCAACGTGCACGGGATTGCTCAATCCATCGACGGCAGCCTGGAGTCGATCCAGAACGCGGACAGCCGAGGCACCGCGTTGATCACCCCGCAGGTCAACGACATCAACCACTCGCTTATCGGCGCGGAGCAAGACCTTTTCAACATCAACCTTCAGCTCCAGGAAACTAACCGCCACCTCACCAATATCTGCACCTCTCCCACGCTGTCGGTGCTGCCACCGTTTAAATGTCACCCCTAGCCTGCGGTCAGCGGGTGATACCGGTGTGTCCCAGGGAGTAGCGTCCTGGTTGCGGCCATACGGACAGTCCATGCGGACCCTTCCCCACCGGAATCTTCTTGATGAGAGTCCCATCGACGGTGGACAGCACGTACACGACGTTGTCATAGCGGCCCGAAATCCAGAACTGGGTGCCGTCAGCGGTGAGATTGCCCATGTCAGGGCTACCGCCGCCGGGAATATGCCACTTAGTGACCGGTTCCCCGGTGTCGGCGTTGAGCACACTGATGCTGCCTTCTCCGCGGTTGGTGACGAACAGTCGCTTCGCATCACGGGACAGGTACAGCCCATGCGCGCAGCGGCCGGTGGGGATGAACCGCCGCACTGCGGTCGCCGCACCGTTAAGTACCCATAATCCGCCGGCGTCGCAGTCAGCCACGTAGTAGGCCGAGTTGTCCGGAGCGAGCTTGACGTCTTGGGGTCCCATGTGGGTGTGCCGCACCGGCATGGGGATGACCCGGAGCAGGCGGTGGGAGGCAACGTCCACCACGGCGATGGCGCCGGCGAACTCGCAGCTGAACACGGCGGTGCGACCATCGGCCGAGAAGTCTCCGTGGTCGATGCCGGCGCAGGTGGGGGTCGGGGTGACGTCGCGCTGCACCCAGGAGTGCGGGTCGTACCAGATCAGCTCGCGGTGAGCTTCGGCCACCGCGATGGCGTACTGCCCGTCCGGCGTGAAGTACATGTTGTACGGGTCGATGACCGGGATCTGCCGGCCGGGCAGCCCGGTTCTTGCGTCGAAGGTCAGCAGGTGATGGCCCCGATCGTCGGTGGCATAGAGCGTGCGCATGTCGTAGGACGGCACGATGTGCTGCGGCTCCCGACCCACCGGGTAGCGGGCTATCACTGTGAACGTCACCGGGTCGATCACCCACACATCACCGGAGTTGGTGTGCGGCACATAGACCAGCGGCCGGTCCGCCTGTACCGCAGCCGACAGCATCCCGGCGCCAGCGTCGGCGTAGACGTTGTCGGGATTGGCTAGTGGCGGCATCCCCGGCAATAGGTCCATGGCGGTGTCGCGAGGCAGGTCCGGCGCGGTCGATCGAGGCCTGGAGGCCTGGACCTGCGGCGCCGAACCCGCGCAGATCAGCACCGCAAGGACGGCCAGGACAAGGAGCAGCAGCGGCAAGCGATGCGGCATGGCTTTAGTCCAGCAGCTTGGGTGATGGGCAGCCCGGGCGACCCGTCTCGCTCATTGCCTCTCCCTTCCAGGGCCTTTGCGGTGGCCACGCCACTGCGGGCCACCCAGTGTTTTACTCCTGCGCGTTTCGGGTAACTGTGCGCAACCGTGCAGTTACGGTCCCGGCGCCCCAGCGGCGCCACCGAACAGAAGGGAGTCGGCGATGGCGCTCTTACCGGGCACCCTGGGCAAAGCAGGGCCGTTGTGCTCGACCATCGTGGACTTCGACGTTGTCGAGTACGGTCCCGACGCTCGGGTGGTCACCGTAGGAGGCGAGATTGATGCGTTGACCGCCTTGGAACTGACCACCTTCGTGGCCGCGCAGCTGGCCGCTGTCCCGCTCGTGGTGCTGGACCTTGACCGGGTGCAATTTATGGGATCCGCTGGGCTGTCCGCGCTGGTCAAAGTAAACGAGCTCGCTATCGGCGAAAACCGTCAGCTACGGCTGGTGTGCAACTCCGTAATGGTCAATCGGGTCATCGACGTGACCGGCCTACGGGAACGGTTCAGCTTCGCCGACACCGTGCCACAGGCCTTGAATAGTCAATGACCCTTGACGAGTACGTTTGGGTCGGTGACTGAAGGGTATTTTCGCGTTACTGAGCCACCAGTTCGCCCCGTAGACTACTGAGGAGGGAATCATCATGACGCTCATTTCGAGCGGTGTGAATACGAGGATCAATCAGCGCACCGAACATCGTGGTTCCTGGTGGACACCGCGCTGGCTGCAACGCCGACGAGAAGCTGATGAATTGGCGCGGTGGGCCAGCGAGATGGTCTGGCAGTGGAACGACACGATGGACAGCACCGACCTGGCGCACCACACCGTAACCGCGAGCAGGCTGCCTATCATGGTGGCACCGCAGGTGCAGTCGGTAGATCCGGGTCCGCCGGTGAAGCTGGTGGTACGGATGCTGCCCGGCCAGGTCCCCGATGACTTCGAAGCCGAAGCGCACCGCATCGCCGCAGGTATGGACGTGCCCGGAGTGCGCATTACGCCGTGCGGCCACGGCTGGATTGAAGTGACTTTACTCGATCATGAGTACCTCAGCGCGGTTATGCCCGTGCCAGCGTAATTCCACAGGCTGTACTCACGGCGTGCATTCACGCCCATTGTGAGCTACCCGGCCGGACGAGTCCTACCCCACCGCGTCGTCCGGATCGGGAACCGCCCGGCCAGACGGACACCGCCTACCGCCACCGTCTGGCCGGGCCCAGCCCTTTATTTCATGCTCAGCAATGATTAGGCGGTCCCACGGAATAGCCGCAGCAGCAAGAGCACGAGTACGGCAAGCCCAATTGCTGCCGCGGGTACGGGCCGTTGCCGCACCGCCTGAGTCAATTGGTCAATACGCCCAGCCACCGGCTCACCGACCTGTGCCTGCGCCCGGCCTGTCAAGCTCTTTGCTTGCCGAGTCACCTCTTGGGCCGAGTTCTGCACGGTTTGCTTGCCGTCCTCCAGGTGCCGAGTGACCTGTCCGATCTTGTCTTGCACCGTGTCCTTGGTGGCAGACCACGCATCTTTGACTGCTGAATCCAGCTTGTGCGCCAACGCCTCCATGGTGAACGTCCTTTCCTTGATCGCCTAGCGGCTACGGCCGAAACCCGCTCCGGTCACCCACCGCAGCGGTAGCAGTCAGTTACCCACCTTCACCGTCTGTAAACAAGAAATCCTGGACACATTTGGGTCAACGCGTAGCTCCAGGTGCCGCGCAGTGAGATCGCCCGACCGGTCGTCGGTGCGGACCACGACTCGAAGCCATGGTCAGTGCCGGAGTGGGTTGGTGAGGGGTCGGCGGTGAGGGTCGATGTCGGGGTCGGGTGGGATTCGACACGTCCGCCGTCAATGGTGATGTCCCAGCCTTGCCGGTGTACAAGTTGCGGGCGTAGCCGGCCAAGCTGGCCTCGGCCTGCGCCCGAGCAGCCTCGGGCACCCACCCGGCAGCGCACCCATCGTCTCAGCGATCACCCGCAGCTGCCCCGGAGCCGATCTCGCCGGCAGCCAACCAGCTTCACGGTGACGGTGACCAGCGGGTGCAGGACAGCGCCCGCCACGCCGCCGACCTCACTGCGCCCTGCGCACTGAACTGCGGATACGGGATGGCTGCATGCCGGTACGCAGCTAACAGGTAATTACTTACTTGGTGCCGGACGTGGTCAGTGGTGTCGGTCCGCTGGACACAGGTTGGCCGCCGCCTCCGCCACCATCGTCACCAGGGTTGGTGTCGACCCAGATTCGTACCCGGTGGCCGGGGGCGACCTGGCTACCCGCGACGGGTTCCTGTGCCGCCACGACGCCCGCCACGGTCGCCGAGTGGCTGGGATCCTGGTCGACCGCGAGGAGGTGGGCGTCCAGCGCGGTGTCATGGGCCACCACGGCGGTAAGGCCTACCAACGGGGGAACCACGGTCTGTTCTTGCTGCCCTCGTTGTCCCATACCCCCACGGTAGCGCTTTTGTGGTGGCTGTCATCCGGACCCGAAACCCCTGCGGTGCGCTGTTTGGCGGCGGCGCGTGTGGGTGACCCAACGCCTTGTGCACAGCGGCAAGAAACGGGAGTACCGGGTCTGACGCGGTTTGGACACCGCCGCAGTGGGCGGCCTCAGGACCGCTCGACGACCGCAGTACGAATCGGATCGGCCGGGTGCACCGACAGCGAGATGATTTAGGTCAGGGATTGATGGCGAGGAAGACGAAGGCGGCGAACAGCACCAGGTGTACTCCGCCCTGTAGCCGGGTGGCTCTGCCGGGAACGACGGTGAGTACCGCGACGATGATCGTCAATGCGAGCAGCACCAGTTGGGTCGGACCCAGCCCAAGTAGCAGCGGGCCCTGGAGCCAGATCGAGGCAACCGCGATGGCCGGGATGGTTAGGCCGATACTGGCCATCGCGGATCCAAAGCCAAGGTTGAGGCTGATCTGAATCTGATTTCGTCGGGCGGCCCGTGCGGCGGCGAGGGTTTCGGGCAGCAGCACCAACAGAGCGATCACGACTCCCACGAAAGAAGACGGGAACCCCACCGCCGCCACGCCCGCTTCGATCGCCGGGGACACCACCTTGGCCAACCCCACGACCGCGACTAGCGCAATGAGCAGTAGGCCAAGGCTGGCCGCGGCCGCTCGTCCGGGGGGCGGTGCGGCATGCTGCTCGACTTCGACTACACCGTCCGCCGTGACCGGGAGAAAGAAGTCCCGGTGACGCACGGTCTGGGTGAGCACGAACATCACGTACAACACCAGCGACGCCGCCGCGGCGAATACCAGCTGCGACGAGGAAAACTCCGGACCGGGCCGGCTCGTGGTGAACGTGGGCAACACCAAACTCAGCGTGGCCAGGGTCGCCACCGTCGCGAGTGCCGCGCCGCTCCCCTCGGCGTTGAACAATGTCACTCCGTGGTGCAGCGCTCCCAGCAGCAGTGATAAACCTACGATGCCGTTACAGGTGATCATGGTGGCGGCGAAGACCGTGTCGCGTGCCAGCGACGCCGCTTGCGGCCCACCCGAGACCATCAGGGTGACGATCAACGCTACCTCGATCACCGTCACCGCGACCGCAAGCACCAGCGAACCGAACGGCTCGCCCACCCGCAGCGCCACCACCTCGGCGTGATGCACCGCCGCCAGCACGGCACCGGCGAGGATCGCGGCCACGGCAACCACCAGGCCAGCTACCAGGTCGCGTTGCCAGGTCAGGACCAGCGCCGCGATCGCAAGCAACGGCACAATCGTCGTCCATGACCGCAGCGGTGACCGCAAGGTGTTGACCATGGGCTACAGACTGGCAGAAAGCCTCAGGACGACCTGCGGCTTCATAGCCGCGACCGCATGACATCCGCGCCCACCGCACGCAACACCAGCCCCCACCGCAGGTAATGTGCGGGCGCGAGGTGAAGACGCGGTGCCTTTGATGCGCAGGATCCAGACAGGGATGGTGCTCACATTGACCGCCCTGTTGGCGCTGGCGCTTGCCGGCTGCACCAAGCGTCCGAACGTGGGCACCCAGTACGGCGGCGTGCCCCTGGTCGGATTTCCCGAGACCCCGCCTCCACCGCACGTGCCGAGCAAGCCCGGCGGGGTGTTCCGGCTGGGCATCGTCGAGCCGGCGGCGATCGACCCGTACAACGCCCAGGAGTCCGAGGGCACTCTGATCACCGAGAACCTGTTCACCGAGCTGATCAACGTCGGTCCGGACGGATCCGTCGGCCCCGGCGTGGCCACCAGCTGGACAGCCAACGACAACTGCTCGCAATGGACCTTCACCCTCAAGCAGGGCACCACGTTTTCCAACGGTGAACCAGTGACCTCAGCGGCGTTCAAGCGCGGGTGGGAACGAGCGGCCGCACGCAGCGCGGCCTCCGAGGTCGCCTACCACATGAACGAAATCCAGGGCTTTGACGCCATGCAGGCCGGTACCGCAGAGCAGCTGTCCGGGGTCGACGCATCCGCACCGGATCGGCTCGTGGTCACCCTTGCGCATCCAGACTGCGAGTTCTACCTGCGCACCTACAAGACGGTGTTTTCGCCGGTACCCACCGTCGCCGGCCCGGCAGACAACAAGGCCTACAACGACCAGCCGATCGGCAACGGGCCGTTCATGATGGACGGTCCCTGGCAGCACGACCGCGGCATCCGGCTCAAGCGGTTCGACGGCTATACCGCCGGACCCAGGGCCAACCTCAACGAAGTCGATATCACCATCCTGCCGTCGCAAGGCGGCGTGCAGGCCGAGTACGACGGATTCGTCAACGGCACCTTCGACTGGGCCCGGCTGCCCACGCCCCTGCTGTCCCAGGCCCGCGCGAACTACGAGCCGCGCGGTGAGTGGATCTCCAAGAAGACTGCCGGTACCAATTACCTGCTGCCGATGGTGACCACCCCGCCGCTGAACAGCGTGGCCGCCCGCAAGGCCATCTCACTGGCTATCGACCGGGTAGCGATTGCGCGCGGCGTGTTCCAAGGCGCCCAGGTGCCGGCCGACGCGTTCGTGCCCCCGGCTTTGCGGGATGGCTACCAGTCCGGGGTGTGCACCGCGTGCCGGTACGACCCGGCGGAGGCCAAAAAGCTCGCCCAGCAGGCTGGGCTGACCCCGGGTACCACGGTCAACTTCCAGTTCAACACCGGCGGTGGGCACGAGGAGTGGACTGCGGCGGTGACCCAGCAGCTGCGGCGCAACCTCGGGCTCAACGTAAACTACGGCGGAGTGCCGTTCACCGACCTGCTGAACAACGAACAGCAGCCCGGAGCTAGCGGGATCTTCCGGGCGGCTTGGGGCGCTGACTATCCCACGCCGGGGAATTTCCTCCAGCCGCTGCTGTCCACCGCCGCGATCGGCGCGACCAATCCCAGCCAGCCGGCCACCGGGGACAACCGGGGGCGCTACAGCAATCCACGGTTTGATCAGTTGCTCGCCCAGGCTGCTGCGACCCGGGACCAAGCCCAGCGCATCGGGCTCTACCAGCAGGCCGAGCAACTGGCGATCGGCGCGGACCTCGCGGAGATCCCGCTGTGGTTCCGCCAGCAGTTCCGTCTGGTAAACACCATCAAGTTCGCGAATGCGTACCTCGGGTTCACCGAGAACCCGACCCTGGCTGAGATCACTCTCCGATGACCAGGTTCATCGCTCGGCGCGCCGGGCAAGCGGTATTGGTATTACTGGTGGCCACGCTGGCGATCTTTCTGGCCACGTTCGCGCTCGGTGATCCGTTTGCCTCGACCGGTGAAAAGGTGGTCCCCCAGGAGGTCCAGGCGATCAACCGGGCTAAGTTCGGCCTGGACCAACCGCTGCCGGTGCAGTACCTGACGTACCTGAGCAACCTGGTGCACCTGGACTTCGGCGTCGACTTCGACCAGCGCCGCCCGGTGAGCTCGATGCTGGCCGAGACGCTGCCAAACACCATCCGGCTCGCGCTAGTGGCGATCGCCTTGGACGTGTTGATCGGCGTGATCGCCGGGGTGATCGCGGCGGTCAAGCGATACTCCTTCACCGACGTGCTGGTCACCGTGGCATCCACGCTGGCCATTGGGGTGCCGACGTTCGTCATCGGCCTGGTGCTGGTCGGCTACGTGTCCGGGTTGTGGATCTTCCCGGTGATACCGCGAAGTTTCACCGTGCAGGTGCCCTGGTGGCGCGAGGTGCTGTTGCCTGGGTTCACCCTGGCGATCATCGATGCGGCCTTCATCGCCCGGTTGATGCGCGGCTCGATGCTGGAGGTGTTGCGGTCAGACTACATCCGCACCGCACGCAGCAAGGGCCTGCCCGAGCGGGTGGTGATCGGCAAGCACGCCATGCGCAACTCGGTGATCCCGGTGGTCACCTACGTCGGGATCTCGCTCGGCGTCTTGATGGGCGGCGCGATCATCACCGAGACGATCTTCCAATACAACGGGGTCGGCTACTTGCTGGCCCGAGCGATCCAGGCCAACAACGCCCCGGTGATCATGGCCGTAGTCGTGGTGAGCGTGGTGGTCTTCGTGCTGCTCAGCCTGATCGTGGACATCCTCTATGCCTACCTCGACCCCCGGATCCGACTGGACTGAGAGCACCGTGAGCCAATCGAGCCAACTACGCGATATCTGGGCTCGCTACCGCCGCAACAAGCTGGCGATGGTGGGGCTCGTCGTCGTGGTCATCCTGGTCGTCACCGCGGTGGTGGGCGACTACCTCACGCCTTACAACGCGTTCGAGCAGAACCTGCTCAACACCACCGCGCCGCCAAGCGCCGACCACTGGCTGGGCACCGACGTGCTGGGCCGAGACATGTTCTCCGAACTGGTCTACGGCGTGCGGCTGGCGATGATCGTCGCGGTGAGCACGGTGGCGCTGTCGTTGGTGCTTGGCGTGGCACTCGGCGCGCTGGCTGGCTACCGCGGCCGCGTCACGGACACCGTGCTGATGCGCATAACCGACATCTTCCTCGCCTTCCCGGTGCTGGTCGGTGCGATCGTGGTGGTCCGCGCGGCCGGCCAGGGAGTCTGGCCGGTGATCGTGGCACTGGCGCTGTTCTCCTGGCCGGTGTCCGCCCGGCTGATGCGCGGGCAGGTCCTCGCGCTGCGCGAAGCGGAGTACGTGGAGGCAGCGCGCTCGATCGGGGCCCGCGGTCGGCGGATCGTGGTCCGGCACATCCTGCCCAACGCGATCGCACCGGTGTTGGTGTACGCGTTCACCAGCATCGGGGTCGTCGTGGTCGGCCTGGCTTCGCTGTCCTATCTGGGCATCGGCGTCCCACCGGACGTGCCAGAGTGGGGTCGGCTGATCTCCCAGTCGGCCCCGTTCCTGCGAGTCCCCGGCAAGACTCACCTGTGGCTGTACCCGGCGATCGCGATTTGCATTACCACGCTGGGATTTGCCCTGGTGGCCGACGGGCTGCGCGACTCGCTGGACCCGAAACTGCGCGGCGAAGGGTGAGCGCCCCGCTGCTGGAAGTGCGCGACCTTCGGGTGCACTTCGACACCCCCGCCGGTGTGGTCAAAGCCGTCGACGGGGTGAGCTGGCAGGTCGAACCGGGCGAGACGCTGGCTATCGTCGGCGAGTCCGGTTCGGGCAAATCGGTCTCCGCGATGACCATCCTCGGGCTGGTACCCAGCCCGCCGGCGAGATTCCCCAGCGGCGAGGTGCTCCTAGATGGCCGCCCGCTGCTGAGCCTGCCCACCGCGCAGCAGCGCCGGCTGCGCGGCAAGGACATCGCGATGATCTTCCAGGATCCGCTCACCGCGCTCAACCCGGTGTTCAAGGTCGGTGAGCAGATCGCCGAGATGATCCGGACCCACCAGAAGGTCGGCCGCACCGCTGCCCAGCACAAGGCGGTCGAACTGCTCGACACGGTCGGCATCCCCAGCCCCGGCCGGCGCGCGGCGCAGTACCCGCACGAGTTCTCCGGCGGGATGCGGCAGCGAGCGATGATCGCGATGGCACTGGCCAACAACCCGCGGGTGCTGCTGGCCGACGAGCCGACGACAGCGCTGGACGTGACCGTGCAGGCGCAGATCATGGCACTGCTGGAGCAGCTGCAGGCCGAACGCAATACCGCCATCGTGCTGATCACCCACGATCTTGGCCTGGTGGCCAGCCATGCCGACCGGATTGCGGTGATGTACGCCGGGCGGATCGTGGAGACCGGGAACGCCGAGGAGATCTTCACCGACCCCCGGCACGCCTACACGCAGGGGCTGCTGTCCAGCCTGACCCGGATGGACCAGGCTCGCCCGGCCAAGTTGGTACCAATCCCGGGCCAGCCGCCGAGCCTGTCTCGGGTGCCGGTGGGTTGCCCGTTCCACCCTCGCTGTGGCTTCGCCACCGAGGGTTGCGTGGAGCAGGTGCCGGCGCTGCTGCCGGTGGCCGCCGGCTCCGGGCACGCCGCGGCGTGCATCCATAGCGACCAGGTGGCGATCGCGCACGGGCGGCGTAGCCAGGCTGCCGCCGCTTCCGAACCCTCCCCACCGGTCGGCCGCGAGCGCGCCCGGCCCATGCTGGCGGTGACCGAACTGGTCAAGCACTTCCCGATCCGGGCCGGGGTGTTCGTGAAGAAGACGGTCGGATTGGTGCGCGCGGTGGACGGCGTGTCCCTGGAGATCCCGGAGGGGGGCACGCTGTCGCTGGTCGGCGAGTCCGGCTGCGGCAAGTCGACCGTGGCCCGGTCAATTTTGCGGCTGGTCGAGCCCACGTCGGGCACCGTGCGGCTCGGCGAGCGGGACGTCACCGCGCTCGGCAGCGCCGAGCTGCGCCGGGCCCGGGAGGATATGCAGATCGTCTTCCAGGACCCGTATGCCTCGCTGAACCCCCGGATGACCGTGCGGCAGATCCTGTCCGAGAAGTATGCGCTGCTCGGCGGTGAGCTGACCAGCTCGACGATCAACGACCTGCTGGACACCGTGGGGCTGTCTGCCGAATACGCCGACCGATACCCGCATGAGTTCTCCGGCGGTCAGCGCCAGCGGGTCGGGATCGCCAGGGCGATCGCGTTGAACCCGAAGTTCGTGGTGCTCGACGAACCGGTGTCCGCCCTGGACGTGTCCATCCAGGCGCAGATCCTCAACCTGCTGGCCGACCTGCAACGCGACTTCGGCCTGACCTATCTGTTTATTGCGCATGACCTGTCGGTGGTCCGGCACATCTCCGACATGGTCGCCGTGATGTACCTGGGTTCGATCGTGGAGGTCGCCGACCGCGACGAGCTTTTCGAACGGCCGCTGCACCCCTACACCCAGGCGTTGATCTCGGCGGTGCCGATCCCAGATCCGGCGGTGGAGCGCAACCGCAAGCGGATCTTGCTGACCGGCGACCTGCCTAATCCTGCGTACCCACCCAGCGGCTGCCGCTTTCGCACCCGCTGCTGGAAGCACCTCCAGCTCACCGAGCCCGAGCGCCGCCGCTGCATCGAGGAACCGCCACCGCTGGCTGCTGTCTCGACCAAACACCCAGTGGCCTGTCACTTCGCCGGCGAGCGCGACGTCCTGAGCTAACCGGGCCCCGGTTCGGCGAGAACGTGTTCGAGATCCTTGATGGCCAAGGGCTTGGCGAGATGCGCGTCGAACCCGGCCTGCAGGGACTGCTGGCGGTCAGCATTCTGGCTGTACCCGGAGTGGGCGACGAGCCGGACCGGCTGAGCACTCGACTCCGCGCGGAGGCGCCGGGCCACCTCGTATCCGGTGATGTCGGGCAGTCCAAGGTCACAGAGTATGAGGTCGAAACGTTGCTGGTGGGCAGCGGCCAGCCCGTCGTGACCGGTGTGAACGACCGTCACCTGATGGCCTCGGCGTTCCAGTAGAGCCTGGTAAGTCGCTGCCAGGTCGACGTTGTCTTCGATGATGAGCGTGCGTAATGCTGAGGTCTTAGGCGCGCTGGGATGTCGAGGTGAGCGTGCGCCAAGCGAGTGGGTAAGGGGAAGCTGAACCCGGAACTCGGCGCCAGTACCGGCGCCTTCGCTGTGAGCGGAGACGGTGCCACCGTGGAGTTCGACAATGCTGCGGACAATAGCGAGACCGATGCCTAAACCGCCCGCATCGGTCATTCCCGACGGTACTGCGCGGGCAAATACCTCGAACAGCTTGTCCGCTGCGGCGATATCAAAGCCGATGCCGTCATCTCGCACCGTCAACACCGCCTCACCGGCAGCGTCGGTCAGCTCAACCCTTACGATCCCGCCGGGCTGGGTGTACTTGCGCGCATTGCTCAGCAGGTTGCCAACCATTTGACAAAGTCTGATGTGATCCCCATCCACCGGAACCGGTTGCTCCGGAAGCGACAGCTGCAGCGTTCGATCCGTCCGGGCGTATTCCGGCCGGATGTCTTGCACCGCAGCATCTACGGTGATCCGCAGATCCAGTGGTTGCCGCGCTACCTCTAGCCGGCCGGTCAGCGCCCGGCTCGCGTCGAGCAGATCGTCGGTCATCCGTACGAGCGCGTTGACCTGCCGCTCCAGCACGGCAAGAGCCGGATGGTCGCTAACGTCCAGGGCAAGCAGTTCAGTGGCGGCCAGCACTGCTGCCAGCGGGTTGCGCAGCTCATGAGACAGGGTGGCAATGAACCTGTCCTTAGCCTCCTGCTGCTCTTGGAGTGCCTTGCCCGCGGTCGCCAAGTCCGCATACGCTTCGCGCAGCTGCTGATTGACTTCCTGGAGCTCACGCGCCCGGATAAACAGGTCGGTCTCCATGCGTTTCGCCCGCATCTGCAACTCGGCGGCAGCGCGTTGTTGATTGCGGTCCACCCCGTGAAGCTGAACGAATTCAGTAACGTCCTCGACACGATGGATGATATGAGTGAGTCGTCCGTCAGCCCCTAATACGGGCGCATTGACAGGACTCCAGTACCGCTCGACAAAGCGTTCTCCGGCGTCGTTGCGGTCAATCGGAATATCGTAGCGTTGCAGCGCCATGGTGTCGGCTCGACCGGTGGCCAGAACGGTTTCCAGCGAGCGACGTAAGTTGCGCACTCCGTCCGCTGTGGGATCGTTGGGATTATCGGGGAATGCCTCGAAAATCAGTCGCCCAAGTAGGGCGCTGCGGTCGGCAGCGGTTGCCGCCAAATATGCCTCGTTGACCGCAACAATGATCAAGTTCGCGTCCAACACCAGGCAGGGTGATGGGGCAGCATCGAACAGCCGCTGGTAGTGCAGTGTTGGGTCGTGGAGTTCCATACGTGTTCCAGTAGCTGCTGCGGGAGAAGGTTTGGGCGGGTGAGCCCGCCAGAAAAGCCAACAGGGCGTACTCCAGCGGGGTCAAGGCGATTGGCGCTGTCGCGGCACTGATCTGCCGGACTGCGGTGTCGACCAACAGCGAGCCAAGCCGAATGATCGACGGTGGATGGTCCGGTTGAGCTCGCCTCAGCACTGCCCGGATCCGGGCGGCTAGCTCGCGCTGGGAGAACGGCTTGACCAGACTCCCGGTGCATCGCGGCCAGCCCCGACCTGGCATCGAGGGCTTCCACCACGCGAAATCCGTCACGATCCAGGTACCTTTGCGATGGCTGCGCGAGTACCCGCAGATGCTGTTCCCGCACGGCATCTACGCGGCGCACTGGCACACTCTCGTGCAGCAGCGGGAGCAGCAACGGTACTACCACGAACATCGCCTCGGCATGCTGCTGCAAGCCCCCCGCTGCCAGTTCGGCAACAACTATTCCTATGGCCCGGCGAAGGAACTCACCTGGAACGACCGCAGCGGTGTTATCCGGTACACACCACTGGTCGACTGGTCACCCGAGGCGATGCTCGCGCTGATCCAGCGAGAACAAATCCCGTTACCCCCATGCTACGGCTGGCCCCGTGGGTTACAGGTCGGCCCTGGGCCCTGGCCAGCACGGCAGGGAACCCGGTCCACCTGTCACGGTTTTGATGAGGTGTGGGCGATCGACCCGGACATCATTCGCAGCGCTGCACCCCAGCTGCCCCAGGCCGCGCGCGCTTCGGGTGGGTCACGCAAGGACAACATAGTCGGCCAAAAACAAGGTGACGGCGGCACTTCGACCTAGCTGACCGCGTTGTTACCGGTAACACGGCCCCGTGTCGCTCTCACGGAGGTGTTCGGCATGAGCCTTATCGGTGCCCTGATCGGGTATGCCCTGACGGCGTTCGTATTACTGCTGATCGCCCGGATGTTGTTGGACTGGGCGGGTGTGCTGACCACTAGCCCACGGTGGGTAAGCCGGGCCCGCACATTGACCCATGCCGGTACCGAACCGGTGATCGCGCCGGTCCGCCGGGTGCTGCCGCCGATGCAAGCCGGCGGCCTATCGATCGATCTGGCGTTCACTGCGGTGTTCGTCGTTGTGTTGATCCTGCGCTCGATCGCGTTCAGCCTGTAACCGCTGCCAAACGCGCATGCTGATCAGAGCGCGTTTCGGGACCTTGACCAGCACGTTGAAGCGTCAGTTCAGGTCCGCGGGTGAGTTTCGTACATGCGCATCGCGACAAGCAGGCCGGAGGCGGCGGTGAGCCCGGCCACTGCCCAGATGGCGAGGACCAGGCCGAAGGCGTCGGCGAGGGCGCCGGCGAGCAGGGCACCGACGGCGAAGCCGCCGTCGCGCCACAGCCGGTAGACACCGACCGCGCGGGCGCGCCACGCGGGGTGGGCGACATCGCCGATAGTGGCGAGCAAGGTGGGGTAGACCAGGGCGGTTCCGGCGCCGAGCAGGATCAGGGCGGCGGCCCAGACGCTGAAGGTGGTGCCAAGGGCGACCAGGGCGATGGCGGCGGCCTGGAGGAGCATGCCGGCGGTGATCATGAGTTTGCGGCCGGCCCGGTCAGACCACCAGCCAGTGAACAGTTGCCCGAATCCCCACACCGCGGGGTAGAGGGTGACCAGCACACCGATCCGGGCAATGGACAGGCCGTGGGCAGCGAACAGCAGGGGGAAGATACCCCAGGCGAGGGCGTCGTTGAGGTTGTTAACCATCCCGGCCTGGCTGGCGGCCGACAGCGCCTTGTCGCGGATACTGGTGATCCAGGCGATCCGGCCGGTAGTCAGATCGCTGTGGTGATCGGGGTTCCTCGGCGCCGGGTGGCGGGCGGCTTCGGCGCGAGCGTGCTCGCAGGTCTCGCGGACGGCAAG
>DATELN010000011.1:0-9492 GCA_035276605.1 Pseudonocardiaceae bacterium
CAACCTGCTCGTCCTCGTCGAACCAGGCGTCCATGGAGTTCCAGTACAGCGCCACATGGTCGCGCAGCCAGCGTGCTTCGGGCAGCGGATCGAGATAGGACCACACCGCGTTGTCGGCAGTCTGGTCGTTCACCGTGATCGACCAGTAGCTGGCGTCTCCTTTGAACGGGCAGTGCGTGTGGTGATCGGTGGGAGTCAGCAGGTCGTCACGCAGGTCATCACGTGGCAGGTAGAGCTGGGGGAGCAGGTTGCTTTCGTGCAGCAGCATCCCGTTGGTGGTGTCCAGCACCGTCTCCACGCCGAAGACCGCACGTACCCGGCGGGGGAAGGGCTCGAACAGCAGCCGGTGCCCGGGGCCGTCGATGCGGTAGTTCACGGTGTCGCGCGGGCGGGAGGACAGCGGGGCGTTGCGGAGTGTCAAGGACATGCCGCCAAGTCTGCTGGACCGGCGCGCCGCACGCGCTTCCAGCGAAGCTCCTTCAGGCGCTGATCGCGGCTACTCGCTCGATGACAGGAGCGAACGTATCGGCGAACGGTCCGTGGACGGAGTAGTAGGTGAAGCCATAGCGCTCCCGGTTACGCAGGACCTGCTCGGCCATCTGCTCGACGGTGCCGATGAACATGAACGGAGTCGCCAAGATCTCCTCCGCGGACATAGTGGCACCAAAGCGCTGCCCGAGCGCGGCCGCGGCCGTCGAACTCCCACTTCATGTGGCCTGCGCCCAGTCCGAGTTCCAACCGGCCACCGGTGAGCACATCAGTGGTGGCGACTTCGCGGGCAGCAGCGTCGGGTTCCAGAACGGAGCGTTGAGCACCAGCGTGCCGACCCGCAGCCGTTGCGTCGCCGCAGCTGCCGCGATTAGGGCCGGAAACGGTGCGGTGACTCCCAGATGATCAGCGGCGAACACCGTGTCGTAGCCCTGTCGCTCGGCACGCCGGCAGTTTTGGGCGAAGTCGTCCCGCGAGTGAATGCCAAAGATGTTGTACGAGAAGCGGAAGCCCTTCATCGCTCTGGCCCTGCCATCACCGCCTAGCGCGGCACGGTGGATTCGCTTACAGCCGATGCGCTGCCGGCGTGGCTTGCGATGCCACCCGCTCGTGTCTACCGTTAGTTGTATGAAGCAACCAATGTTGCCCTCGGTGCGGACGTCGGAACCGACAGCCACGACACAGGCGTCGGCGCGGGCCCGCTGGGCGCAGCGACGGCAGGCGCGAGCGTTAGCCGACACCGCCAGCCCGCACTACAAGTGGATTGCGCTGTCGAACACCACGCTCGGGGTGGTCATCGCCACGATCAACTCCTCGATCTTGTTGATCGCGCTGCCGGACATCTTCAAGGGTGTGCAGATCAACCCGTTGGCGCCGGCGAATACCAGCCTGCTGCTTTGGTTGATCATGGGGTATCTGGTGGTCACCGCGGTGCTCGTGGTCAGCTTCGGCCGGCTGGGCGACATGTTCGGGCGGGTCCGCATGTACAACGCGGGTTTTGCCGTGTTCACGGTGTTTTCGATATTGCTGGCGGCGACGTGGATGCACGGCACCGCCGGTGCGCTGTGGATGGTCATCATGCGGGTGCTGCAAGGCGTTGGGGGCGCGATGCTGATGGCCAACTCCAACGCGATCATTACCGACGCGTTTCCGGTGCAGCAACGCGGGCTGGCGTTGGGCCTGAATCAGGTCGCCGGTATCGCTGGATCTTTTCTGGGGTTGATCCTGGGCGGGTTGCTCGCCCCGGTGCAGTGGCACCTGGTGTTCCTGCTGTCGGTGCCCTTCGGCGTGTTCGGCACGTTCTGGGCGTACTGGAAGTTGCACGACACCGGGATCCGCCTGCCAGGGCGGCTGGACTGGTGGGGCAACCTCACGTTTGCCACCGGTCTGATCGCGGTCCTGGTGGGCATCACCTACGGCATCCAGCCCTACGGCGGGCACACCATGGGCTGGACCAACCCGCTGGTGCTGGCCTTGCTGATCGGCGGCGCGCTGGTGTTGGTCCTGTTTTGCGTGGTGGAGACCCGGATCGCCGAGCCGATGTTTCAGTTGCGGCTGTTCCGCATCCGGGCGTTCACCGCGGGGAACCTGGCCAGCCTGCTGTCCGGGTTGGGCCGCGGCGGGCTGATGTTCATTCTGATCATCTGGCTGCAGGGTATCTGGTTGCCGCAGCGCGGTTACAGCTTCGCGTCCACACCGTTGTGGGCGGGTATCTACATGTTGCCGCTGACCATCGGCTTCTTGGTTGCTGGACCGGTCTCGGGTGCGTTGTCCGACCGTTTCGGAGCCCGCACGTTCGCCACCGGCGGGATGCTTCTCGCCGCGGCCAGCTTCGTGTGGCTGACCCTGTTGCCGGTGAATTTCAGCTACCCCGAGTTCGCGCTGGTCCTGCTGCTCAACGGGATTGGCATGGGACTGTTCGCCGCGCCCAACCGGGCAGCGATCATGAACAGCCTGCCGCCCCATCAACGTGGTGTCGGGGCTGGGATGAGCACCACGTTCCAGAACTCGGCGATGGTGCTGTCGATCGGGATCTTCTTCAGCCTCATGGTGCTCGGGCTGGCGCAAAGCCTGCCGCAGGCGCTGACCAGCGGGCTGGTGGCGCACGGCGTGCCGGCGGCGGATGCAAGCCGGGTGGCCGCGCTGCCCCCGGTCACAGTGCTGTTCGCGTCGCTGCTGGGTTACAACCCGGTGCAGACGTTGCTAGGTCCGACCGTGCTGGGACACCTCTCGGCAAGCAATGCTGCTTATCTGACCGGCCGCGGCTTTTTCCCCGAGCTGATTTCGGGGCCGTTTGCCAGCGGGTTGGCGGTGGCTTTCGGGTTCGCCATCGCTGCCTGCCTCATCGCCGCCGTCGCCTCCGGGTTGCGCGGCGGCACCTACGTGCACAGCGAACGTTCCGCGGCGCCGGCCGTGCCTCCCGGGCCCGAGCCGATGGTGCGGTGGCAACAGCCGGCCGGGAGCCGCAGGTGAGCTCACCTGCCGGGGCGGTCGCTCGAGCCGCACCGGCTGTCCGGGCCGGCTGGGGGGTACCGCTGGTGGTGCTGATCGTCGGCATGTTCATGTCGATTCTCGACACCAGCATCGTCAACGTTGCCATCCCCACCTTGCAGAACGAGTTCGGTGTGACCACCGACGACGTGCAGTGGGTGATCACGGCCTACACGTTGATGCTGGGCGTGGTGGTGCCGGCCAGCGCGTGGCTGGGGGACCGGTTTGGGTTGGACCGGCTGTACAACGTGGCGCTGGTGGGCTTCGCCGCTGGATCGGCGCTGTGCGGGCTGGCCTGGGACCTCAACAGCCTGGTGATCTTCCGGATCGTGCAGGCGATCCCGGGTGGAATCCTGCCCGTGGTGTCGTTGCCGATGGTGTACCGGATCGTGCCGCGGGAGAAGATCGGCGCCGCGATGGGCCTGTATGGGCTGGGCATCGTGGTCGCGCCGGCGATCGGGCCGACGCTGGGCGGGTATCTGGTCGAGTACGTGAACTGGCGGTTGATCTTCTACATCAACGTGCCGGTCGGAATCTTGGGTGCGGTGGCCGCGGCGCTGGTGTTGCCGAGATTTTCCGGTGTGCCCGGTCGACGGTTCGACGTGCTGGGCTTTGTCACCATCGCGGGTGGCTTGTTCGCGCTGCTGCTGGCGCTGTCAGAGGGAGAGTCCTGGGGGTGGGGCTCCTACCGGATTCTGGGCCTAGTCACCGTCAGCGTGCTGCTCCTGGCGTTATTTATCGTGATCGAACTGGAGGTCGCCGACCCGCTGCTGGATATCCGGGTGTTCCGCTACTGGGCGTTCACCAACTCCCTGTTGTTGATCGCTGTCTTGATGGTGGGTTTGTTCGGTGTGCTGTTTTACATCCCGCTCTTCCTGCAGCAGGTGCAGGGGTTCGGCGCGCTCGATGCCGGTATCACCTTGCTTCCACAGGCGCTGGTGATGGCCGTGTTGATGCCCTTCGCCGGTCGGCTCTATGACCGCATTGGACCGCGCTGGCCGGCGACCATCGGCGTGACGATCGTGGCCGTGGCCACCTACCTGATGCATCAGTTGACCATCGACACCTCCCGTGAGCAGATCATCTGGTGGTTGATGCTGCGCGCCGTCGGTTTGGGGATCGGCATGATGCCGATCATGACCGGCGGTCTGGCGGCCATCCCGACTGCGCAGGTCAATGCCGCCAGCGCGTTCAACAACGTGGCACAAAGGACTTCGGCCGCGTTGGGGTTGGCTGTGCTCACCGCGATCTTCATCAACCAGTCGGCTGAGCAAATGTCCGGACGTGCGGCGTTGATTCCGGCCAATACCGACACTCCGCACCTCGGCGGCCCGGCCGTCCCGGACTGGCTGGGCGTGTATGCCACCTACCACCAGACGCAAATGCTGGTGTTTGTCGGCGCGCTGGATGACCTGTTGCTGATCGCCGCCGGGCTGTCCGCCCTGGGCGCGCTGGGTGCGTTGCTGCTGCGTTCCGGGCCCGTTCCCGCGCCTGGAGCCCAGGTCGCGGTTGCACCGCAAGCCCCCGCGCGCCCGGCGGTACCGGTGGACGGTGGCCCTCGCCGGGACGGTGTGACCGGGCGCGATTTCGTACCCGATCGCACCGCGTCCGGCAACGGTGGTCCCGTCCGATCGGTCGACAAGGTGACCGACCTCAGCGTCGACGCTCCTGTCCGGGACGCCTGATTCACGTTCCGCGGTAAGTGCCAAAGCTCCATAGGTTGCCCTCCGGATCGCGCACGGTGAACCCCCGGGATCCGTAGTCCTCGTCCCTGAGGCCGCGGACCACCTCCGCGCCGGCCGCAGTAGCCCGATCGAATAGCGCGTCCGGTGCGTCGGTCACCACATAAATGGAGGACATGCCCGGCTTGCGCCGACTGAACTCGTTGTCGTCCGAGGTGGAGCCGAGCATGATGCCGCCACCCTCGGACCATCGCAGCTCGGCGTGGGCGATCTCCCGGCCGCCCTCGCCGGGTACGACGAGTGTCTCGACGAAGCCGAAGGCCTCGACCAGGAAACGGATGGCGGCGGGCGCGTCGGCATAGGCGAGCGCGGGCCAGATGCTGGGTGCTGAGGCTGGTGTCATGTTGTCGAGAATGCTTCATGATCTAGTCGGCTGTCGTGGACGGATGGGAACTCCTCGGTTAGCCACCACGACGGGGTGCAGCCGGCTAGTTCGCGCCACTCGCGGTGCAGATGGGCCTGGTCGTAGAAGCCCGCGCGGACCGCGACGTCGGCAAGCCCGGGCCGGTGCGGCGCGCACAGCAGATGGCGCGCCACTTCAAAGCGCATCACCCGGCCCGCCACCTTGGGTGTCAAGCCGAACTCGCGCCGGAATTGGGCACTGAGATGGCGCCGGCTCCAGCCGACCTCCCTGGCCAGGGTGGCCACCTCCACGCGACCGTGGGTGGCCGCCAACCGGCGCCACGCCCAGCCGAGCTTCGGCGCGGGACCGTCGCGCTGCCGGGCGATTTTGGTTAGCACCTGGTCTAGCGCGCCGAATCGGTCGGTCCACGTGCTGGCCGACCGCACCCGCTCGAGAAGCTCCCCCGCCACCGGCCCCAGCAGTGTGCCCAATTCGATGACGGTATTGGCCAGCTCACCAGCGGGTAACCCGAGCAGGACACGGGCGCCCAGCGGTGTGAGGTGCAGCTGGATGCCATGCTGGTGGCCGTCATGGCTGATCAGCGTGGGGGCAGCATGCAGGCCGCCGATCAATGTGGTGAACGAGGCCGGCGGCTGAGCCGGATCCGGCATACTCGCAAGATCGACCGTGCCGCTGAGGGTGAGGATGAAAGTCAGGCAACGCGATGGTAGGCCGCGGTGCACGCCGGGTGGTGCACCCTCGATTCGGTAGCCGGTGTAGCCCGCGACCAGGGGGTTCAGCTGCGGTTGCGGCTTTGCGGTGACCATCTCGACCAGTGGTTCGTCCATGGGCAGCACCGTACGGCGGGGGTCTGACAGTCTGGCGACAGTTGGGCTGACCAGCGGCGATGACGAGCCGGTCGATCGGGTACCCGCTTTGCCTGATCACGTGCACGCTGTGTACCCTGCTTGCCTGGCGGCCTCGACAGGCCCCGGGAGGCTTCGCCTAGTCTGGTCTATGGCGCCGCACTGCTAATGCGGTTGGGGGTTACGCCCCCTCCCGGGTTCGAATCCCGGAGCCTCCGCTGATGGCCGGGAGTTTCATGCTGGCCGATAACCGAACATGCGCCCGTAGCTCAACGGATAGAGCATCTGACTACGGATCAGAAGGTTAGGGGTTCGAGTCCCTTCGGGCGCGCCACTGTTAGCTGCGGATATAGCTGTTTAGCGAGTCCTGTGTGGACGGTGGTTGTCATGTGGTTGCCTCGCGGTTGCCACGGTTGGTGATCGTTTCGGGTGTTCAGCTGATGGCCGGTGACCTGTGATGATCCTGGTCTGCTGCTAGCGTGAGAGGCGGTAGCTTCTGGCTTTGCGTCGCTACCCGGGTTCGCCGCGCACAGCCACGATGGGCTGCCTCGCGTTTTCCGGATAGATCCTATTCGTGTTGTTAGGCCGCCTGCCGCTGATTCTGGTATTCGACGCGAGCTTCTTGTGGGGTTCGGTAGCCCAACGCCGAGTGAAGCCGCTTGGTATTGTAGCGGAACTCGATGTAGCGTGTCACATCTTTGCGAGCGTGTTCACGCGTTGGGTACGTAGTTCGGTTCACTCGCTCGACCTTCAACGTGGCATTGAACGATTCTGCCTGCGCGTTATCAAAACACGACCCTACCCGCCCCACCGAGTGACGAAGATCGAGCTGATCGACGACCTCGGTGAACGCTTGGCTGAGATACTGAGAGCCTCGATCGGTATGGAAAATCGCTCCGGATTGCAGGCAGTAGTTGCGGGCGGCCATGCGGATCGCGTCGATGACCAGTTCGGCGCGCATATGATCGGCGATCGCGTAGCCGATGCATTCCTTGGTGCAGCAGTCGATGACCGTGGCCAGATAAGCGAAACCTTCCCGTGTCGGCAAATAGGTGATATCACCAACCATTTTCGTGCCCGGCACATCCGCGCTGAAGTCGCGCCCCACCAAGTCAGCAACCGCGTTGCCGCCCTCACCGGCCTGGGTGGTCGTCGGCCGCCACGGACGAGGCTGGCACGCCACCAAGCCAAGCTCACGCATGATGTCGCGGACCAGCTCGGGGCCACAGCCCTGTCCCTGGCGGGCCAGCGCAGCGTGCACTCGGCGATACCCGTAGGTGCCGTCGGACTCGTCAAAAATCGCCTGGATGAGCGCGGTCAAATGCTTGCGCCGCTGCGCGGTGGCCGACGGCGATCGGTCGCGCCACTCGTAATAACCTGAGGCGGACACCTCCAGCCAAACACACATTTTTGCAATGGGATACCGAGCCTTCTCCGCATCGATAAACGCGTACTTCTCGCTCACCGATACTCCTGGGCGAAGAAGGCCGCCGCCTTTCCCAAGAACTCCGTTTTCATCCGCAACTCACGGACTTCACGTTCAAGTTCTCGTAGCCGCGCCCGTTCCGACAACGTCAACGGCGGTTCATCCCCGGCGTGCTCGGTCCGATACTTGCTCACCCAGGACCCCAAAGTCCCCTCATGAACACCTATCTCACGCGCAACCTCGACAATAGGACGCGACGACTCAACTACCAACCGCGCCGCCTCAACTTTAAACTCAGGACTATATTTTCGGCGTTTCTCCTGCATCCATCAACCCCCATTCCGGAAGGGACCTTATTGGGTCCCCTATCCGGAATCTGGGAGGCGCGCCAGATCTGGTCGCCGCTGGAAGCATCTAGTGGTGCGGTGCCGGTGTCGCTGGCGAAGTGGTCGGCGGTGGGGAATCGAGTGATGGCGCCGACGTGGCCGAGGATTGCGGTGGCCAGGACGAGTCCGAGGCCGTGGATGTCGGTAAGAGTGCGTTTCCCCTCGTACCGTGGAGACATCGCCTATAGGGAGGGGCGGTGTCACAGACACGCAGGAAGTTCGATCAGGACTTCAAAGAGGGTGCGGTGCGACTGGTCCGGGAGACCGGTAAGCCGATCGCGCAGGTGGCCCGGGAACTGGGAATCCATGACGGGACGCTGGGCACTTGGGTCAACGCTGACCGGCGGCGCCGGGAGCGCGGTGATGGTGGGCTCAGTGAGGACGAGCGGGCCGAGCTGGTTCGGTTGCGTAAGGACTGCGCGGAACTGCGGATGCGGTGTGATGTCCTCAAGCGCAGTGTGGCCCTTTGGGTCGAGGAGGCGATGGGCCGGTAGCCGTGGCCGCGTTCATCGCTTCCCAGAGGGACGATCACGGCATTCCGCACGCCACTGCGTGCCGGGCACTGGGTGTGTCGCAGTCATGGTTCTACAAGTGGAAAGTCGGGGTGCTGCCGCCGCGGGCGGCGCGCCGGGAACGGCTCAAAGCCGAGATCAGCCAGCTGTTTCGCGGTCATGAGGGCAAATATGGCGCACCCAGGATCACTGCGGACCTGCGTGATGCAGGCTGGACAGTCAGCGAGAACACCGTCGCAGCGCTGATGCGCCAGCAGGGTCTTGCCGCGCGGCGCCGGCGGCAGCGCAGGGGCACCACCCGGCCCAGCAGGAGCCGCTGGCGTGCCCCGGACCTGGTCAAACGGGACTTCGCCGCCGAGGCCATCAACCAGAAATGGTACGGCGACCAAACCGAGATCCCCACCGGTGAGGGCAAGCTGTATCTGGCTTCGGTGCTGGATGTGGGCTCACGGCGGGTCGTGGGGTTCGCCCTGTCCGAGCACCCTGACGCCCAGCTGGCCTATGGGGCGCTGACCATGGCGGTGGCCGTTCGCGGCGGCCAGGTACCCGGCGTGATCATGCACACCGACGGCGGCAGCGAGTACACCGCGAAGCTCTTCCGCGCCGCCTGCGGGCGCCTGCAGATCCGCCAATCGATGGGCCGGCCCGGGTCAGCCCTGGACAACGCGGTGATCGAGGCATGGCACTCCACCCTGACCTTCGAGCTACGCTCCCTGGAAACCTTCCGCACCAAGGCGGCCGCCCGGGCCCGGGTACCCGACTGGATCGACCACTACAACCGCCAGCGCAGACATTCCGCGTGCGGCATGCTCAGCCCCATCGACTACGAACTCGCCCAGGCCCGGCAGGCCGCGTGACTCACCACCCAGCCCGCGGGGCAAAGCGAAACAAGCGGAGGCGGCTACGCCGCCGCTGATCTTGTGGAGCCCGCGAAGGATACGGGGCCGCCCCTCAAGCCTCAAGGGTGCTTCGCATCGCGCTTGCGCGCGACACACCTTCGGCGTGCCCTTGACCCCCGAGCCTCTGCGACCCCTCAGGCAGGAAACGCGGGCACGTCTAAGCCTGCCCCACCCGGTACGCGGGCTCCACAAGATCAGCCACCCATTCACCATCACTACAACCGAGGTCTCCACGGTTCCAGGGGATTGACGCCGGACACGCCGGTTCAGTCCTACGACAGTGGCGCGGTGATGCCTTGATGTTGAGTGGCCGGTCTATGGCCGATGAGTCGTCGCCAT
>DATELN010000012.1:0-5702 GCA_035276605.1 Pseudonocardiaceae bacterium
CCTCCGACGAGCTGCGCCTGCTCGGCGGCCTGCTCACCGCCCCCGCAGTCCCCGACCTGGTGCTGCTGGACGCATGGCGCTATGCCCCACCGGAGGATCCCGGCTTCACCTGGGACCGACGCAACGGATATCAGCAGCACAGCATCATTCCCGACTCCCGCATCGACTATGTGCTGGTGGGGTTGCCGCAGCACGACCGGGGCCGGATCCAGACCGTCCGGCTAGGCGGCAATGCACCGGTCAACGGCGTGTGGCCATCCGACCACTTCGCGGTCATCGCCGACTTGTCCGACTGACCACCCGCTCCCGCCGACCACGCTGACGCCGATGGGCCCGACTTGAACACCGCTGCTAAGACATCGGATGGCACTAGGCTGTGGAGGCAATCCAACAAGACACCTTGCTAGTTGTGCCACCGGGATCCCACGTGCAGCCTGCGGGAGCATGACGCGGTCAGCTGCATGACAATGCATTTTTCGCTCGGATGGAGCCTGCGGCGAGGTCGGTGGTCGGTTTGATGCCGGGTGGCTAGCGGGCCTTCGTCGACCACCCCGACCACAGGTGGGATGGTCTCAGGGCTGGACGGTTGCAGACCCTGATTCGCCGTCACCGGGTGCCGCCTTGGGCTGGCGGTGGTGCGCCCGCTATCTGGTCGTCGTCGTGGCCATGGTCGTTGTCCTTGCATTCGCGCTGGCGCTGCCACTAACCGCAAGTCGATCAGTGGTAGTCACTAGCTGGGGCCCTTGGCGCGGGCCACGATGGTATGCAGCCACCGCCCCCGGGTAGTGCCCGCTCAGCACGTCACGTCGCCCGACCTGGAGCCGTCCCATGGTTGCCAGCCAGCCTCCGTCACCGTCCCCCGCCGGGCGTCCCGACCAGGACGACCAGCCCAGCATCAAAGTTGGTGTGGCCGCGTCGATGCTGCGACGCGGACGCCAGCCGCTCGACGTCGCTAACGCCACCGGCGTGCCGCTGGCCCTGGTGGAACTCATCGCCGCCGAACACCACCCCGACCTGCCCGGGCACCCGGGACCGACACGGCCCACAGGGGCCACCGGCTCGATGTTCGATGAGCCTCGTTCGGCGCCCGAGGACGATTTGGTTAGGCCGGATCTATTGGTGCAACACACAGACCTGGGTGCTTCCCGGTGGGCAGCCCGGATCTGTTGCGCCGCAGTGGTGGTTATCGTAGGCAACGTCGGCCTAGCCGCAGCCGCGGAGATCATGCACAGTTCCGCCCTCGCCATGGCCGCGGTGATCCTTACCCCGCTGCTACTCACGGCCCTGGGGTTGTGCGCGATCGCCTGCGTGGGCGGCGGCGGGTCGCCGCGACCACGCTGAGCACGCCCGGGGGTCTGTCGCGTTTAGCGGGCTCAGCCAAGCTAGGATGATGCGTCGACGCCTAGTCGCGTGTCCGCTTTGTACGCGCTGCTACAGCAGCACCACTGTGGTGCGATATTGCGGGCCTGCCCAGAGTGAAGTTAAACCGGGTATTGCTGAGTGATTGACGGTATTTACCGTCACCAAAACACGCCAGATGGACAACGGTGGGCAGACACGCTGGCGTGCCCGGTGAGATCAGTCGTCATAAGCCAGATAGCCTGGGTTGCGCAGTTGTCTTTTGGTGTTGTGTTCATGATGTTTCGGTGCCTAGGGAAGGTGTTGCGGGGGAGAGCTGTTGGTGCAGCGTCGGGCTGGCGGTGGTGCGGCCTGAGTGCGGGTACGACGTCATTTTCTGCGTGTCCGGTGAGCGGGTGATCGGGCCATCATGGCAGTTATGTCAGGCAGCTGGTCAATGGTCTGTGCTGGCTCCGGAAGTGGAGTTGTGGTGGCTGTGATCTTCTTCGGCGGCGATCGTGCCTGTGTCTGGCCACAGGGCAATGACGTGGTTGAAGTCCGTCAGCGCGTTGTCGTAGTGGCCCATGAGTCGGTAGGTTTCACCCCGGCTGGCGATGGCCCACTGATCCTGTGGGTTTAGTTCGATGGCCTGGTTGAAGTCGGTTAGTGCCTCGTCGTAGCGGTGCATCAGTCGGTAGGTCTCGCCGCGTTCGGCGATGATCCACCTCGCGTCTGGGTGTAGTTCGATGGCCTGGTTGAAGTCGGTTAGGGCTTGGTCGTGGTGGCCCATGAGTCGGTGGATTTGGCCTCGGTGGGCCAGTGCCCAGTCAGATTGTGGGTTAAGTTCGATAGCCTGGTTGAAGTCGGTTAGCGCCTCGTCGTATCGGTCCATCAGCCGGTAGGTTTCGCCCCGGCTGGCGATCGCCCAGTGATAGTGCGGGTTGAGTGCGATGGCCTGGTTGAAGTCGGTCAGCGCCTGGTCGTAGTGGCCCATGAGCCGGTAGGTTTCGCCTCGTTCGGCAACGGCCCAGTCCACGTCTGGCCGTAACTCAATGGCCTGGTTGAAGTCGGTTAGCGCCTCGTCATAGCGGCCCATCAGCCGATAGGTCTGACCCCGGCGGCGGATCAGATCGTGCAACGTCACCGAGCGCTCATCCACAGGATTCTCCTAGGCTTGTGTTACTGGCATATGGAGCCCACAACGCGGCCCAATCGCTTTGATAACAACATGGGATTGCTATTGTCTGGGTTGGCTGCCGTCGCCATCGAACAAGATGTCTCATCGCGGTCTCAGAAACGTTGCATCACCTCATAAGGTCGACTTGGGTCGGACGCATCGTCACCTCCTGGCCGACGCGGCTATCGGTGTAAACGCGGATGTCATAGCGCGTCGGTGCCACGCTCGTCGGTACGAATCCTGGCCAAGGTTTCTACCGGGGTGATCCAGATGTTTGCTGGACTTCCTCGCGAGGCTGTCAGCTTTGCGATGACGCGGATAAGGTCGGCGGCATCGTGATCGGGGGTGATGAGTTCGATACGAACGTGGGCAACCAGGTCGATGTGGAATCGTTGGCTGCGATAAATCTGGTCGTGACCGCCCGTAAGATCGGGTTGGAACACTTCAGTTATGGTCAGTCCGGTAATACCGAAAGTGTCCAGCGCTTTTTTCACGGCCTCGAACTCAGGCGGGGTGACGACGGCGGTGATGAGTTTCATGGTCACCCCTTCTCGGGGCTGGGTAATGCGGTCGATCGCCGGCTACGTGTCCGGTGTGGGGTTGGGCGAAGTTGGCTGAGTGTGCGGTGCTGCGGTCGCCGCGATCCGTGGTGGCGCGGTCGGTTGGCGGGTGCCCTCGGCGCGGATCAGCGTGTCGACGGGGTAGGCCTCTTCGTCGTGGACGGCCAGGTCACCGGTTTCCAACATGTCCTCGGGTAACCGCAGGGACATGAACAGACCCAGGAATCTCAGGATGATGAAGGTGATCAAGGCGTCCCAGACGATGACGGTGAGCGCGGCGCCGGCCTGCCACAGGACTTGGCGCGGGTTGCCGTAGAACAGCCCGGCGTAGGAGACGTTGGCGGTCGTTCCGGTGCCGAGGTAGACGATGATGTTGGGGTCGGCAAGGAATCCGACCAGCAGGCCTCCCGCCAGCCCGGCGACTCCGTGGGTATGCACCACCCCCAGGGCGTCGTCGACCTTGCTGAAGGGCCTGACCTTGCTGAGCTTGTTCCACGACAGCCAGACCAGCGTGGAGGCGATAAGTCCAATGAGTAGCGCACCGAGGCCGTTGACGTAGCCGGCGGCGGGGGTGATGGCCACCAGCCCGGTGATCATGCCATTGACCGCGCCGAGGAAGGTGGGTTTACGGTCGATGCCGAACCACATGTCCAGCACGACCCAGGTCAATAGCGCGGTCGCGGTGGCCAGGTTGGTGTTGATCACCGCAGTGGAGGCATCGGCGCCGGCGAAATAGGGGTCGCCACCGTTAAACCCGTTCCAGCCCAGCCACAGGATGCCGGCGCCTGCTGCGGCCATCGGGAGGTTATTGGGTATCGCGCGAGCACGGTCGCGAGCCAGCCGTGGCCCGATCACCGCGGCAGCCACGAACCCAGAGGTGCCCGCGGCGAGGTGGATGACATAGCCACCGCTGTAGTCCAGGGAGCCGCGCTGGGCCCACCACCCGCCACCCCACAGCAGGAAGGCGTTGACCGAGTAGACCAGCGTGGACCACAGCGGAACGAAGATCAGCCAAACCTTGAAGTTGATGCGGCCGATGACACTGCCCAAAAACAGCAGTGGGGTGATCCCGGCGAAGACGAACTGGAAATAGGCCAGCGTGGACATCGGGAACCGGAACTCTGGCATTCCGCTGCTTAACAGCGGGATCTGCGCTTGATCCTGGGTGGCGCGTCCCAGAATCGGACCGGGGTGCCCGACGAAGTTGCTGAAAATCCCGGGGCCGAGTTTCAGCGGGGTGCCAAACCCCATCTTGAACACCCACAGCACCCACACCACCAGCACCAGCGAGAATCCCGTGAAGGCCATGAGCATCGTGTTGACCGCCCACTTGCGCTGCACGATGCCGCCATACAAGATCGCGATACCGGGGATGCTCATCAGCCCGACGAGTGTCGCCGCGACCAGTTGCCAAGCGTTGTCTCCTGCGTTGAGCCACGGAGGGTACGGGTTCATGCGAACTCCCTTGCACCCACAAGGGGAGCACAGCGACACACCCGTGACCCCGTGCGGGAGTATTGCGTACTGTCCGCTGACAATTAACCGAAAGAGTGAACGCGGTTTGTTTCGAGCAGGTTAACTCCTGTGACGATACGGTGACGTTACCCACGATGATCGAAACGCGCTCACCAGCGTCTCCCCATCCGAAGCTGCCACCCACAATCCCCCGTCGTGGATGCTTTAGACGTCCCCTCCATCAACCCGCGCGAGCTCCTCACGCTTCGCCACATGCGGCGCCGCCCCCGACCCTGACCATCGCAACTTCCCAACCCGCGGGGTCGTGATGATCGCGAGAACTCACCTGACGACGAACGAGGCTTGTGACACTCCGGACCTCGCCTCGCTCAGCAAGCCGTTCTATTTCAAGCCAACAGGGCACTTTTTCCCATCAGGCGAATACCTGGGGGCGGCCACATATACGCCTGCCGGCGACCATGCATAGCTCAAGGTTCAATGTGCACGCGGATCAGCCACAACATCGCAGTAGCGGTACCGCTTTGGACAACGCTTGAGTTCGCCCAATTGGCATAGGCGGTCTGTAAGGCCGCCCAATGAAAATTCCCGCAGAGGCGCAGCGCCATTTGGGACGAACCAGAGCTTCGGTCATCGCCGGCTACGAAGGTCTGCCACGAGCGCCGTGTCATGCGTAGATGACTATGGAAACCGCCGCTGGTCATGCCATGGGGCCGAAGCCGCGGCGGACGGATGCGGGTGCTGACGTGGAACCTGTGGGGCCGCGGCGGCGACTGGCGCCGCCGCCGCGATGCGATCGCCGCGGTCATCGCCGAGTCCGCCCCGGACATCTGCGGTTTGCAGGAGGTGTGGGACGCCCCGGACGGCAACCTCGCCGCCGATCTGGCCGAGCAGCTGAACCTGCGGTGGTGCTGGGTGGGTGCGCACCCGCCGCGGCCCGAGGACGGGGTAGCGATCGGCAACGCGGTCCTGACTCGGTGGCCGATCGTGGCCGTCGAGGAATTGGAGCTGCCCACCCGGGGCCTGGCCGAGCGCCGGGTCGCGGTGTACGCCCGAGTCGCGGCCCCCACCGGTGCGCTGGCGTTTGTCACCACGCACCTGACCTACCAGCCCGGTGGTTCGGCGATCCGGCTCGAGCAGGTCCGTGCCCTGGC
>DATELN010000013.1:0-10503 GCA_035276605.1 Pseudonocardiaceae bacterium
TGGCCGCCGCCGGCTCCTCGAAGTCGTCATCAGACTTGCCCTCCACCAGCGGGGCCACATCGCGCGCCGGGCCGGACTCCCGCGCGGCCTGCTCGCTGGCCGCGACCACGGCACGCACCTCATCGAGCTCGGCACCATTGCCGCTGACCACACCGACCGAGTCACCGACCACGGAAATCACCGCGAACGAACGGGTGGTGGAGTGCCCGTTGGTGGTCATCGTGTTGTTCGCCCAGCGCAGGTTGACCTCGCTGGTCTCGGTGAACACCACGACGCACCCATCGGCTCCAGACGCCTCTAGCGCGGTCCCGGTCAGCTCCTCCGCGGTGATCACTGGCCGGCCTCCTCGCGGGCGTTGAGCACATTGATGTTGCGAAACAGCGCCGACGGGCAGCCGTGGCTGACCGCCGCGACCTGGCCAGGCTGAGCCTTGCCGCAGTTCATCGCGCCACCCAACAGCCACGTCGAAGGGCCGCCCACCGCTTCCATGGCACCCCAGAAGTCGGTGGTGGTGGCCTGGTAGGCGACGTCTCGCAGCTGCCCGGCCAGCGCACCATTCTCGATGCGGTAGAAGCGCTGCCCGGTGAACTGGAAGTTGTAGCGCTGCATGTCGATCGACCACGACCGGTCGCCGACGATGTAGATGCCGCGCCGCACCCCCGAGATCAGCTCCGCGGTCGAAGTGTCAGCGTTCGGGTCAGGTTGCAACGACACGTTGGCCATCCGCTGGATGGGCACGTGATGCGGCGAGTCGGCAAACGCACACCCCGCCGAGCGCTCCAGGCCCAACCGTCGGGCGAACACCCGATCGGTCTGGTAGCCGACCAGTGTCCCGTCGCGCACCAAATCCCACTGCGAGGTGGCCACCCCGTCGTCGTCGTAGCCGATGGTGGCCAACCCGTGTGGGTAGGTGCGATCGCCGGTGACGTGCATCGCCGGGGAGCCATATCGCAGGATGCCCAGCTTGTCCGGGGTGGCAAACGACGACCCAGCGTAAGCGGCCTCGTAGCCGATCGCCCGGTCATACTCGGTGGCGTGCCCGACCGACTCATGGATCGTCAGCCACAGGTTGGTGGGGTCGATCACCAGGTCATACCGGCCCGGCGCCACGCTGGGTGCCTTGACCTTCTCGGCCAGCCACTCCGGCAGCTGCGCCAGCTCAGCGTCCCAGTCCCAGACGGTGTTGTGCGCCAGGTACTCCCAGCCGCGTGCGGTGGGCGGCGCGCAGGTCCGCATAGTCTCGAACGAGCCCGCCGCGCGATCCACCGCGACCGCGGTGACACTCGGGTGCATCCGGACCCGCTGCTGGGTGGTGTGCGTGCCGGCGGAGTCGGCGTAAAACTTGGTCTCCTTCTCCGACCGGTAGACCACATCGGTGTGTTCGACGCCGTCGGTGGCCAGTAGCCGGCGCGACCACTCCGACAGCAGCGCCACCTTCTCGCTCAACGGCACCGTGAACGGATCGATCTCGTGGTCGCCGGCCCACACCGCGTCGGCGTGCACCGGCTCAGCGGCCAGCTCTACCCGCTCGGCATTGAGCGGGCGCAGCGTACGGGCCACCTCGACGGCCCGCTCGGCGGTGGCCACGGCCGAGGTCGGGGTCAGTTCCAGGTGCGAGGCGAACCCCCACGTGCCCTCCATGATCACCCGGACGGCCAGCCCGATGGTGGTCGAGTCCTGCGCGGTGGCGACGGTGCCGTCGCGTAGCCGCAGCAGTTGCCGGGTGATCCGCTCAATCCGGACATCAGCATGCTCTGCACCCAACTCGCCAGCCCGCCCGAGAGCAGCCGCAGCCAGTGACCGCAACGGTAAAGCGACGAAATCAGGATCGATCGGGCCGTTAGTCACATCCACCGACCCTAGCGGTCGTGGACGAAAACCCGCCGCGGGTGATCTGCTCCGCATTCCACTACGGAGTGTGAGTTCTTCATCCTCGCCGGTACAAGAGTACCTGTTGCAGTCAGTGACCGGCATGCCCTAGCTTGAGCCTGCGTGACCACGGAGAGTAGGGGGCTAACTCGGTCATCTCGAAAGTGCTACCGAGTGCGACGATCGACAAGCTGCTGACGCACAAGGGAACAGGCCCGAGACCGCTCGACTACGTCGAGGACGGCGGCACACATCTCGGATCTGACTGCCGGACAGCGCGTGGACGCCGCATTCTCAGGGAGCTGTGGAGCACCCTCTCGAGACTGATCTAGGCCTTTTCGCCGGCGCAGCTTCCTTATCACAAGACCAGGGGAAGGACACGACATGAGGATCTCAGACATCTTCACCATCTTCAGCGGCTACGGACACACCTACAGCGGCAAGTGCAGCTCCAGCGGCACCTGCGGCCCTGACAGCTTCGAGCGGTACGAGGAGCATTGCTACCGCTACAACAACTGCTGCTACGCGGGAACGAATGGGTGCACCAGGAGCAGTCTCCTAGGAATCCTCTAGCGGACTACCTGCGGCGCCCTAACTAGTTCGATCTGAAAAAGTCGGCGTGTTGATCACGCTGTGTGCGTACGCTGCGCAACACGATGACCTCGCCCTCTCCGGCTAGAAGGCATCGAGGTCATCGTGTTGCGAATGATCGGCCCCAACAGCTGGCACAAGTATGATCTGTCCAGAACGCTAGTGCGTTCTTCACGCACGCAGATACAAAAGTAACTGTTGCAGTTGGTACTAACATGGCCTAGCTTGGGGCCTGCGTGACCACGGAGAGTAAGGGGACCGCTGGCTAATCTGGGGGCGGATTGTCACACACCGGCTGTGGTGCCGGGAGATTTCGCGAAGATGGCGTGAGTGATTCTAACAGCCGTTAGATCGCCTACGTACTGTTAGGCAGCTGCGCACAACCTGCCTAGATCGCTTCGGTCCTGATGGCTTGCATGACTACTTCCATCGACTGGAAAAAGGGGAAAGGCGTTATGAGGATCTCGGATGTCTTCACCATGGGTGCCGGCTACGAAAACGGCGGCCGTGGCAACGGCGACGAATACTTTTCGGAGAATCCCTGCTACCAGGGTTCAGGCTGCGTTAGGGATAAAGACTTCTACACCGACTCACGCTTGCAGCAGCGCGGGCTGCGCGCGATCATCGGTAGCCGCCGGAATGGGGGAAGCGGACTCTCCGCGCTCTTTATCAATCACTCTTAGTAGTTCATCCGGCAGGTCGTCGGGCGGTGGCCGCCAGGCCACCGCTGGTCACCGGCTGGCACGCGGCAATCTCAGCGCCATGCGGTGTTTAACCCGGGGTCTGGGTGGGGAAGACCTCAGGGACACCCCGGCAGCTGATCGAACGCCCGCGGCGCGCATGGGGTGTGCGCGACCGGGCCTTCCGGGGGAAGGGCCCGGGTCGCCATTCGGGGGGCGACCCGGGCCTTTAGGCCAGCGACTTCGCTGGATCCTTACGATTCGCGCTGCTCGTCGCCCCAGCGCTGGGCCAGCTGGGTTACTCGCGGGGCTAGTTCGTCCGCGGTGGCCTCCGGATCGCTGCTGCGTCCGGCCGCTAGACCGAGCAGGTACGCGGTGAGCGGCGCAGCTGGCCGGGCGACCTCGTGTGCGACGTCGCGGGACAGGTCCAGTACTCGCGACTGCATCGCCGCTGGTGAGACAGCATCAGTGATATTCAGTTCTCGGCAGACAAGGTCGACCCACTCCTGAAGGGTGTTCACGCCCGCAATCCTGCCAGGCTGTAGACGTGCAGACGATCTACCCGCAGCGGATGCGGATGACCACCGGCCAGCAACGCGCCTGGGACCGCAGCTGGCCCCGGTGGGGCGCCAACATCAGCGACCTGCCCGAGGGCCCACTGGATATCCCTGGATGGTTCGGCCGCGCCGCACCGATCGTGCTGGAGATCGGATCCGGCATGGGTGAGGCGACGGCATCGATGGCGCTGGCCGCACCCGACGTCGACCACCTCGCCGTCGAGATCTACCGACCCGGCCTGGCCCAGCTGCTGCTGCGCATCGAGCAGGCACAGATCACCAACCTGCGGCTGCTGCACGGTGACGCGTACTCGCTACTGCACGACCACGTCCCGAAGGGCAGCCTGCACGCCGTCCGGATCTACTTTCCGGATCCGTGGCCCAAGCGGCGCCACCACAAACGTCGCCTGATCGATTCCGGGTTCGTTGCGCTGGTGGCCTCTCGCCTGGTAACCGGCGGCACCCTGCATCTGGCCACCGATTGGGAGTCCTACGCGCAGCAGATGCTCGCGGTCTGCACCGCCGAGTCGACGCTTTGCAACACCGCTGCGGAGTTTGCCACCCGCCCGCTGTGGCGGCCGGTCACCAAATTCGAGCAACGCGCCCGCGAGGAGGGTCGTGTGGTGCGCGACCTGCTGTTCACCCGTTGCTGATGTTCACCCGTTGCTGACCCGGGCGCTGTGGTGCGGCAGGATCGGTGCTCATGAACCTGGCGGCCGCCTCGACCATCCCGATCACCCTGCTCGTGTGGGATGCACCCAACATCGACATGAGCCTGGGCTCGATCCTGGGTGGGCGTCCCAGCTCGGCCTCCCGGCCACGGTTCGACGCGCTGGGGCGTTGGCTGATCGCGCGGGCCGGATCGGACACCGAGCCGGAGGCGACCGTGTTCACCAACGTCGCTGCGGGCAGCACTGATTTCGTCCGGCCGTGGGTGGAGGCGTTGCGCAATACCGGGTTTGCGGTGTTCGCCAAGCCGAAGATCGAAGAATCCGACATCGACGAGGACATGCTCACCCACATCCGGTCTCGCCATGAGCAGGGTGTGCTGCGCCAGCTGCTGGTGGCTTCCGGGGACAGCCGCGCCTTCCGGGAGCCGCTGGAGGAGCTGGTTGCCGAGGGCGTCGAGGTCACCGTGCTCGGATTCCGGGAGCATGCCTCGTTCGCGGTCAACTCCGCTGTGCTGGGTTTTGAGGACCTGGAGGACATCCCGGAGCTGTTCTTGCAGCCGCTGCCGCGGATCACCCTGGAGACGCTGCCCCCTGAGGGCGCCTGGCTTCCGCCACTGCGGCCACTGTCGGCGTTGCTGCGCCACTCGCTGACCGAGCCGATCCCGTGATGCGGCTGACCGCCCCGGTGGTGCTGCCCTGCGACGAGCAGTGCACGGTGCTGCGCGACGCCGTGGTAGACGTCGACGACGCTGGCCGTCTGGGTTATGTCGGGCCCTCGGCTGGCGCGCCGCCGTCGCCGGGTCCGATATCTGCGCTGACCGGAATCCTGATGCCCGGGCTAGTCAACGCCCATGCGCACACCGCCATGACCGGACTGCGCGGACTCGGCGGGGACCTCCCGCTGATGCGCTGGCTGACCGAGGTGATCTGGCCCGCCGAATCCCAGGTGGACGCCGACGACGTGCGCGCCGGCATGCTGGTCGGCGTTGTCGAGATGCTTAGTGCTGGAGTCACCACCAGCGTGGAGATGTACTTCTACACCGAAGCAGTGGTGGATGCCGTGCTCGCCGCGGGTAGCCGGGCGGTGGTGACCCCGGGCATCATCGCGGCGCCGGGCTGGGATCGGCTGGGCACCTGGCAGCAGATGCTTGATGACATCAGCCGCTGGATTGACGCCGACGGCATCCGGTTCGGGTCCGGTGACCGCATCGAGCTGGGTTACGGCCCGCACGCCGCCTACACGCTGCCCACCGAGGCGCTGGCCGCGGCCGGCGCGGCTGCTCAGCAGCGCGATGCGCTACTGCACATCCACGTCGCCGAGTCCGCCACCGAGGACACCGCGATCCGCGAGGCGCACGGGTCGGTGCCGCTGCTGCTGGAAAACCTTGGTGTGTTGCGGGCCGGGGCGCGGGTGCTGGCCGCGCATGCGGTGCAGCTATCCGACACCGACATCGCGGTGCTGTCCCGACACCGGGTTGGCGTCGCGCACTGCCCGGGATCCAACAGCAAGCTCGCCTCCGGGATCGCTCGGTTGTTGGACTTGCGCGCCGCCGGGATCGCCGTCGGCCTGGGCACCGACGGTCCGGCCTCGCATGACGACCTGGATCTGTGGAACGACGCCCGGCTGGCCGCCCTACTGGCCCGGCTGACCTCCGGCGACGCCGCCGCGGTGACTGCCGCGCAGGCGCTGCTGCTGGCCACCAGGGGTGGCGCGGCCGCGCTGGGACGCGATGACCTAGGCACGTTGCGTCCCGGCGGGTGGGCCGATCTGGTGCACATCAGTGCTGACGATCCGGCGTTCGCGGCTGGGTTGGACGTCCCGGACGGGCAGTTGTTGGCCAACTTGGTGTGGGCCGCTGGGGCTCGGGCGGTGCGGGATGTGTGGGTTGCGGGAGAGCGGGTCGTGGACGGGGGCACGTCGACGCGGGTCGATGTCGCGGAAGCGCACGCCACGCTGAGGTCCAGGGTGGCGAAGCTCACGACGGCTTGATGTGCGTGGCGCACACACTTGGGGACTGAGCTCCAGTACCATACTCTGACTTTTGCAGGATGTGCGCAGACGGTAATCGGTACGGCTACCATACCTGGAGTTAGAACACCCGTTGGGGAGACTGGAGACACGGTGGGTCGTCACGCGGCCACCAAGGATCCGGTGCACGTGCTGTATCTCGGCAGTTCTGCTGACCTTGGAGCACTGCGCCGGATGATGGAGGCACACGGTGCGGTGACTCGCAGCCGGCTTACGCCTGCGGTCACGGTCGTGGTCGCCGACTCCTCGGTGCCCGCAGATCACCCCACTCTGCGCGCGGCAGGCATGCTGGGCATTCCGGTGATGGAACCCGCAGAAGCCAAGGTCCGGTACGCCAGCTGGCGCACCGGCTCGGAATCAGCCCAGCCAGTAGTGGGTGCCCGCCGGAGCTGGCCGTTCCGCCGCTAGGCGCCCACAATTAACTAGCCACGCAACCGCATCGACATCACCAAGTAGCGGTAGGAGCCGTCCCTGGTGTCGTCTGGGGTGTCTTTCGGGGCATCCGCATCCAGGCCGGTGACCGGGGTGATGACGGTGGGCTTGCTGGACTCGGTGAATGACATCCGAGCACGGGGAGTGGTGACCGCGCTGAGCCCGTCGAGCAGGTACCCGGCGTTGAAGCCGATGGTCAGCGGTTCGCCGGTGACTCCGACCTCGAGTTCCTCCTCGGCGCTGGACTCGTCCTCCGCCTCTGCCGACAGCTGCACCATCGCCTCGGAGAAGACCAGCCGCACCGGCGCGAACCGCTGCGCCACCAGGGCTACTCGTTTGAGTGCCGCGATGAACTCGGCGACGTCCACCTCGACGGAGGTGGTGACCTCGGTAGGCCACAGCGAGGCGAATTTGACGAACTCGCCGTCCAGCAGGCGGGTCAGCGTCTGCCGGCCATTTGCCGAAAAGCCAAGGAAACCGGCGTTATCGGCGGTGCCCATGGCCAGCACCACCTCGCTGGCCGAGCCGAGTGACTTGGCGACCTCCGCCAGCGTCTTGGCGGGAACGATGAGCGCGTTGGTGGGCACCGTGCCGGTCGGCGTCCACGGAATGTGCCGCTCGGCCAGCCGGTAGCGGTCGGTGGCGGCCAGGCTCAGCGTGTCGGAGCCGACCTCCATGCGCACCCCGGTGAGCATGGGCAGGGTCTCGTCGCGGCTGGCCGCCGCGGTGACCTGCCCGATCGCGGTGGCGAAGACGTCACCACGGACCTTTCCAGAGGTGGCGGGGAGCTCGGGCACCGCCGGGTAGTCCTCGATGTGCAGCAGCGGCAGGTTGAACCGGGCCGACCCGCACCGGACGACCAGCCGGTTTCCTTCTGCGGTAACTCGCACATCCTTGGGTGGCAGGGCGCGGGCGATCTCGGCGAGCAGCCGGCCAGAGACCAGCACCCGTCCCGCGACTTTTTCGGTGACGGGTACCTCGATCCGGTTAAGCACCTCGAAGTCAAAGCCCGAGACGATCATCGCGCCGTCGACCACCTCAAGCACCACGCCCGCGGTCACTGGAACCACCGGACGAGTCGGCAAGCCCTTCGCCGTCCATGCGATGGCCTCGGCGAACGCGTCGCGCTCTAGCTCGAACTCCACGTTGACCCACCATCCCTGCCAGTACTGGCTTTACGCCGGCTCGCCAGCGTACCGGTGCGGTGGTGATGTCGGCTCGGTGGTTGTCTCTGCTTGTCAGGTGGTTGTCTCTGGTCGTCAGTGGTTGTCAGGGGGCGAGGCATCCCGCACACTTGGGGCTGTCGGTGAACAAGCCGTAGGACCCGGTTCCACACGACGTCAGCCGGACCTCACGGTTACTGGGCATAAGCGCAATGCCCGGGGCGCCGATTGCGCAAGCGGCACCCCCCTGGCCGCTGGCGTACAGGCCGCCGACCGGGTTCCACCCCGCCCCCCTGATACCCGGTCGGCGGTCCCTCCCCCATAGATTGCCCTGAAACGGGCCAGAGACGGGCTACCACCACGAACGATACGACTCTGGGCAACCAAGTGAAACGGGATGTCAGGCAACCCTGACCTGTGGTTGTGAGCTCTTCAAGTACCGCCAACCCCGGTGTTGATCACCTCAAACGACCGCCAACCTCGGTGGTTTGCCGGGACTGTCTGCCGGGTGCGGGAAGGCTGGGCTAGCGTTGCACCCGCGCGGCGACGGCGTGCACCATCCATTCCAGGAACGCCTCGGGGTTGCGGGACTGCAACAGCACGCGCCCGGGCCCAACGAAGTCAAACACCCAGCCCTCACCGCTTTTCGCCGACTGGATGCTGCGGCCCTCTACAGCGCGGCGCAGCTGGAACTGGATGCTGAGGTCGTAGGCGACGACGTGGCCGGTGTCAATCGTGACGAGCTCTTGGGGCTGCAGGTCGACGACGTCCACCGCGCCGTAGATGCTGACCAGGGCCTCCCCTTCGCCGGAGGCCCGCAGGCCGAAGCCGCCTTCACCGCCGAACATGTTGGCCATGCCGCCCCACTGGGTGTCGATCTCAACACCGGCGGAGTTCGCGATCCAGCTACCTCGGCGCAGGAAGAACGGCCGCTCCGGCGTGATGGTGATGGGTACCGTGTCGCCGGGCAGCATGCCGGCGACGTCGACCCAGCCGCCATTTGCTGGTGCGGTGTAGGTGGTGACGAAAAACGAGCCGCCGCCGAGCAGGCTGCGGGACAGGCCCTTCAAGAAGCCGCCCTCCGCCTTGGACTCGAGTTGGACGCCAGCGCTGTGCGCGATCATGGCGCCGCCCTCGACCCGCACTGGCTCGCTCGGCTCGAGGTGGCAGCGGGCGACGGTGAACGAGGGGTTGTGCCGGATATCAACCTTCATGGCCGCCGACCCTAGCGAGTGGCGTGGCCACTGTTGGGCGACGGCGCCACCGGTATAGACCTCGGGCTGGCGGCGCCGCAGGTTGGCGGCGGTTAGCGGCACCCACGGTGGGGGTTGGCGGTACTTGAAGAGCCACCTACTCGGCGAGGCCGTGCTCGATGGCGTAGCGGACCAGCTCGACACGGTTGTGCAGTTGCAGTTTGCGCAGTGCGGACTGCACGTGGTTTTCCACCGTCCGGTGGCTGATCACCAACGCGTCGGCGATCTGCCGGGCGGTGCGCCCGGTGGCCACCTGGCGCAGCACCTCGGTCTCCCGCCCGGTCAGCGTCGGCGCATCTAGCTGCGGTTGCCGGGCCATCCGGCGGTACTCGCCGAGCACCAGACCGGCCAGGCCGGGCGTGAACACCGCGTCCCCTTCAGCGGTCCGGCGCACGGCATCGACCAGCTCCTCCACCGACGCGGATTTAACGAGGTAACCCGACGCGCCCGCCTGCACCGCCGCCAGCACGTCGGCATGGGCCCCGAAGGCCGACAGGACCAGCACCCGGATATCCGGCCAGCTGTCAATGATGCGCCGGGTGGCTTCCACGCCGGACAGGCTGGCTGACTCTTCAGAGCCGAAGTGCAGATCCATCAGCACCACATCCGGACGGGCCGCCGGGATGATCCGCAATGCAGCCGCGCCATTGACTGCGGTAGCCACGTCGAAACCGCGCTCGCCGAGGTCGCGGGCCACGCCGGCCCGCCAAATCGGATGGTCGTCGACCACCATCACTCGGATCGTCACCGCAGCGCACCGTGCCTGACTCGAGCCAACCGCACCTCCCATTGCGTGCCGCGACCCGGCTCGGTTTCCAGAATCGCAGTGCCGCCCAGGTCGGCCACCCGGCCGCGAATCGATCGTGAGACTCCCATCCGGCCGCCGCTCTCCGCGCCGACCAGCTGTTCGGGGTCCAGGCCGGGACCGTTATCCCGGACGGTCAGCGCCACCTCCGCGCCGAGATCCTCAACCAGGACCCAGGACCTGACCTCCGGACCGCCATGGCGCGCGGTGTTGGCCAACGCCTCGCGAACCACGGCGACCAGCTCCGCGACGTCGCTCGCCGGCAGCGGCACCGCGGTCGCCGGCACCGACACCTCGACTACTGGGCTGGCCAGCAACTGGATTGCACCGGCCAGATCTTGCTTACCAGTGCCGCCGGGTGGGGTAGCCAAGAACAGCGAGCGCAGCGCGATTTCTTGCTCGCCGGCCAGCCGGGCCAGCTCGCCGGCCTCTCCGCCAAGCTGGCCCGGCTGG
>DATELN010000014.1:0-27832 GCA_035276605.1 Pseudonocardiaceae bacterium
TCCCTTTTCGCTCCCTCCGACCAGCCAGTCGACCGACGCAGCAGGGAACACGAAATGATGACACTCACTGATCTGGGCTTATGTACGTAGCCAGCGTGGTGGAGACGAAGGGACTCGAACCCTCAACCCCCGCCGTGCAAAGGCGGTGCTCTTCCAGTTGAGCTACGTCCCCGGCCCCAGGCCCCTCGGCGTCCGGCGGCGACTCAGATGCCGGGCGTGGTGGCCTCACGCCAGAGGTCGGCCTCTGCCTTGGCGGAACGCTGCCGCTGGACGAGGATCAACGCAACGAGACCCACCAGCATCAGCATGACAATCTTCTTCACCACGGATCGCCTCCTTGCCACGATAGCTGTTCACCAGTGGGCCTAGCTGGACTTGAACCAGCGACCTCATCCTTATCAGGGATGCGCTCTAACCGACTGAGCTATAGGCCCCCGCACACGACCCGGCGAGGTTACCGCACCGCCTCCACAAGCCCAAACCCGCGTGCTCAGCTCTGTAGTCCGGTGTCAGTCCGGCTCGGACAGGGTGACCTCGACACCGCCGACGAAGTCTGCAGCGACGTTGTAGACCAACGAGCCGACGGTGGCCAGCGCGGTCATCAACACGATGTTCACCAAACCGATCACGAACGCTACCCCGAACACCCGTCCACCACTGACCAGCTCGGTCACCTGCGGGTTGTTCACTGAGGTGAGATCGGAATAGGTGCCGTTGATCTGGTCCCACACCCCCATCCCCGCCAGCACCCCGTAGAGCACGCCGACCGCGACTAGCCAGACCAGGAACCCGCAGACCGACAGCACCAGCGAGATCTTGAGCACCGACCATGGATCAAGGCGGCGCAGCTGCAGGCTGGTCTGCCGCGGTACCCGCACGGAGCGGGACTGAGCGGCGGCCGGTGTGGCGGGCTCCACCCGCTCTGGGGGGGTGTATCCGCCGATGCGCACGGTGGACGGCGCGAATTCCGAGCTGCCATCGCTGTAACTGCGCTTGGGCGTTGTCTCAGAGACCGGAGGGCCGACGCCGGGCGAAAAGCCGTACGCGCGGCCCACTGCCGGCGGCCGATCGGTCTGGTCCCGAACCCCACCACGGGCGTGTTCGGGCGCACCAACCTGCAACGTGACCGTCTTGGGCTCCGCGTCGCCAGCCGTAGGAGCCGTGGGACGCTGCCGCTGGCGAGGAGTCCCGTTGGCCGACGAGTCACCGGCATGTGTCTCATCACCGAGAACCTGCGGATCCTTCGTCTTTTCGGCCGTCTGTGCCCCCGGTTGGGCAGCATGGTCGGGCTTGGTCACGAGTCACCTCTCGTCGGTGCTGCGCTGGTGTCAGGGTCGCCAGCCTCTTCAGCGTTACGTGCGACAGCCACCAGACTCGCCCCTTCACCGAGATTCATCAACCGCACCCCTTTGGTCTGCCGGCCCGCCTTGCGCACCTCTTTGGCGGTGGTTCGGATGACCCCACCGGTCGAGGTGATGGCGTAAAGCTCGTCATCGATATCGACGACGAGTGCGCCGACGAGCTTGCCACGCCGACGGTCATCCTGGATGGTCAACACGCCCTTACCGCCACGACCCTGCACCGGATAGTCGTCGATCGGGGTGCGCTTGGCGTACCCGCCGGCGGTGGCAACGAGGACGAAGAGCCCTAGCCGGACTACCGCGATGGTCAGCAGCTCATCGCCGTCATTGAACCGCATCCCGTAGACGCCCGAGGTGGCCCGGCCCATCGGGCGCAGCACCTCATCGGTCGCGGAGAACCGGATCGACTGGCCATGTGCGGAGACCAGCAGCAAGTCGTCGTCGGCGGAGCACAGCACCGCGCCGACCAGCTCGTCACCCTCGCGCAGGTTGATCCCGATCAGCCCACCGGCGCGGTTGGAGTCGAAGTCGGTCAACCGGCTCTTTTTGACCAGGCCGTCGCGGGTGGCCAGCACCAGGTACGGCGCGGCGGTGTAGTCCTTGATTTGCATGACCTGGGCGATCTGCTCGTCGGGCTGGAACGCAAGCAGGTTGGCCACGTGCTGGCCGCGGGCGTTGCGGTTGGCCTCGGGTAGCTCGTAGGCCTTGGCCCGGTACACCCGGCCCTTGTTGGTGAAAAACAGGATCCAATCGTGCGTGGAGCAGACGAAAAAGTGCGCCACGATGTCGTCTTGCTTCAAGCCCGCACCCATTACGCCCTTGCCGCCGCGCTTTTGCGCCCGGTAGAGATCGGTGCGGGTACGCTTAGCGTAGCCGGTGCGGGTGATCGTGACGACGACGTCCTCGATGGCGATCAGGTCCTCGGTGGACACGTCGCCGTCGTAGCCGGTGATCCGGGTGCGCCGGTCGTCGCCGTACTTGTCGACGATCTCGGTCAGCTCGTCGCGCACGATGGTGCGCTGGCGCTCGGGCTTGTCCAGGATGTCCAGGTAGTCGGCGATCTCCCGCTCGAGCGCGGCGAGGTCTTCGATGACCTTCTGCCGTTCCATCGCAGCCAGCCGGCGCAGCTGGGTTTCCAGGATGTAGTTGGCCTGGATCTCGTCGACGTCCAGCAGCGCCATCAATCCGGTGCGCGCGTCGTCCACCGTGGGAGACCGGCGGATCAGCGCGATGACCTCGTCGAGCATGTCCAGCGCTTTGACCAGACCGCGCAGCAGGTGGGCGCGTTCCTCGGCCTTGCGCAGCAGGTAGCGGGTGCGCCGGACGATGACGTCGAGCTGGTGGCGCACGTAGTGCCGGATGACCTGGTCCAAGCGCAAGGTGCGGGGCACGCCCTCGACGATGGCCAGCATGTTGACGCCGAAGGAGTGCTGCAGCTGGGTGTGCTTGTAGAGGTTGTTGAGCACCACCTTGGCGACGGCGTCACGCTTGAGCGTGATCACGATCCGCATGCCGATACGGTCGCTGGACTCGTCGTTGATCTCCGCGATCCCGCTAATCTTGCCGTCCCGGGACAGCGCGGCGATGGACTCGATGAAGTTGTCCGGGTTGACCTGGTAGGGCAGCTCGGTGATCACCAGGGTGGTGCGGCCCCGGGTGTCCTCCTCGACCTCCACCACGCCGCGCATCCGGATCGAGCCGCGGCCGGTGCGGTAGGCGTCGGTGATGCCGTCGGTGCCGACGATCAGCCCGCGGGTGGGAAAGTCCGGGCCCTTGATTCGCTCGACCAGCGCGTCGAGCAGGGTGTCGTCGTCGACGTCGGGGTTTTCCAGCAGGTAGACCACGCCGGCGCTGACCTCACGCAGGTTGTGCGGTGGGATGTTGGTGGCCATCCCGACCGCGATCCCGGAGCTGCCGTTGACCAGCAGGTTCGGGATTCGCGACGGCAGCACGACAGGCTGCTGGGTGCGCCCGTCGTAGTTCGGCTCGAAATCGACGGTCTCCTTGTCGATATCGGCCAGCATTTCCATCGCCAGCGGGGTGAGCCGGCATTCGGTGTATCTCATCGCGGCTGGCGGATCGTTGCCCGGCGAGCCGAAGTTGCCCTGCCCGTCGACCAGCGGGTAGCGCAGCGACCATGGCTGGGCCAGCCGCACCAGGGTGTCGTAGATCGCGGTGTCGCCGTGCGGGTGGTAGTTGCCCATCACGTCGCCGACGACCCGTGCACACTTAACGTAACCGCGATCCGGTCGGAACCCGGAGTCGTACATCGAGTACAGCACCCGGCGGTGCACCGGTTTGAGCCCGTCGCGGACGTCTGGCAGGGCGCGCCCGACGATCACGCTCATCGCATAGTCGATGTAGGAGCGCTGCATTTCCTGCTGGATGTCGACCGGCTCGACCCGGTCTCCCTCTGGCGGCAGGATGATCTCCGTCACTACGTTCGGTTCCCTTCAGCGGCCACTGACGTGCCGCGCAACCAAGCCATTCTACCGGTGACGCAGCGTGCATACCGCCCGGACGCGCGGCCCCTTGGAGGTCGTGGCTCACCGCCGGCCAAACAGCCCTGTCGGCGGACTGAGGGATAGCGAAAGGGTATTGCGGGTAGCCATCCGTGGCAGCTGGTTGAGCGGTTGCACCAACGCTGGCGGACGGGGACGCGGTGGGCCAGGACCATAATCAGAACAAGAAGAAAGACGGGCTGGCGCGCCGGATACTTGTCACGGTTGTGGGATTAGCGCTGTGCGTGGCCGGCGTCGGGCTGCTCATCCTGCCCGGGCCGGGGCTGCTGCTCCTGCTGGCCGGCCTCGTCCTGCTAGCCAACGAGTATCCGTGGGCACGACGGATGACCGCACCGGTGCGCAGGCAGGCAATCCGGTCGGCCGAGCAAAGCGTTGCCTCGCCGCTGCGGATCAGCGTGTCGGCGCTGTGCGGGCTGGCGCTCGTGGCGGCTGGGATCGCCTGGATCTTGGTGCCGTCACTGCCGTTCGGCGGCGTGGCGACCGGCTCCAGTTTGATCGTGTCCGGCATCTTGGTCCTAGCGCTGCTGGTCTACAGCTACCGTCGGTTTCGCCGCAGCGACGACAGCAGCCGCGAGTCCGTCGAGTACGGCGATCACGCCGAGGGTATTCACAGCTCACCTGTCCGGCGCAGGTCGCGGTGACCTTGGCGCAGCAAGATCGCCAAAACTGAGCGCTCACCGTGCGGAACTGCACGGTGACGCCTCACTTTCAACGATCATGGTGTAGCGGATCTCGCGCCAAAGGCCCGTTTCTTCGTGAAGTCGGTTAGACGTCCAGGAAGCGGACGTCCTTGGCGTTGCGGGTAATGAACGAGCGGCGGGACTCCACGTCCTCGCCCATCAGGACGCTGAACAGCTCGTCGGCGGTCGCGGCGTCATCGAGGGTGACCTGCAGCAGGACTCGGTTGGCCGGGTCCATGGTGGTCTCCCACAGCTCCTTGGCGCTCATCTCGCCGAGACCCTTGTAGCGCTGGATCGCGTCTTCCTTGGGTAGCTTGCGGCCTTCAGCCAGGCCCGCCTCGATGAGCCCATCACGTTCCCGGTCGGAGTAGGCGTACTGCGGCGCCGATCGCGGCCATTTGATCTTGTACAGCGGTGGCTGGGCGAGGAACACGTGCCCGTGCTCGACCAGCGGGCGCATGAACCGGAACAGCAGCGTCAGCAGCAGGGTGCGGATGTGCTGGCCGTCCACATCGGCGTCGGCCATCAGTACGATCTTGTGGTAGCGCAGCTTGGCGAGGTCGAACTCGTCGTGGATGCCGGTGCCCAGCGCGGTGATCAACGACTGCACCTCGGTGTTCTTGAGCACCCGATCCAGCCGGGCCTTCTCCACGTTGATGATCTTTCCGCGGATCGGCAGGATCGCCTGGTACAGCGAGTCGCGGCCGGATTTCGCCGAGCCACCCGCCGAGTCACCCTCCACGATGAACAGCTCGCTGCGCGACGGGTCGGTGGAGCGGCAGTCGGACAGCTTGCCCGGCAAGCCGCCCAGATCACCGGCCGACTTGCGGCGCACCAGCTCCCGGGCCCGCCGGGCCGCCAATCGGGCCTGCGAGGAGGAGACCGCCTTGTTGATGATCGTCTTGGCCTCGGTAGGGTTACGCTCCAACCAGTCGGTCAACCACTCGTTGCAGGTGCGCTGGACGAACGACTTAGCTTCGGTGTTGCCCAACCTGGTCTTGGTCTGGCCCTCGAACTGCGGCTCCTTAAGCTTGATCGACACGATCGCAGCCAGACCCTCGCGCACGTCGTCGCCGGTAAGCGCGGAGTCTTTCTCCTTGAGCAGCTTCTTGTCCCGCGCGTAGCGGTTGACCACGCCGGTCAAGGCAGCCCGGAAGCCCTCCTCGTGGGTACCGCCCTCGTGGGTGTTGATCGTGTTGGCGAAGGTGTAGACCGACTCGGTGTAGGTGGCATTCCACTGCATCGCGACCTCGACTTGCATGCCGTCGCTGCCGGCCTCGAACCCGATCACCTTGCGGTGGATGGGGTCTTTGGAGTTGTTGATGTGCTTGACGAAGTCCTCCAGGCCACCGGGGTAGTGGAAGGTGCGCTCCTTGATCTGAGCGGTCTGCCCTTCGGCATCCTCGGTCTCGTTGCTGCCGTTGACGCGCTGGTCGCGCAGCACGATGGTCAGACCCTTGTTGAGGAAGGCCATCTCCTGCAACCGCCGGGCCACCGTCTCGGCGTTGTAGATGGTGGTCTCGAAGATCCGCGGGTCGGCCCAGAAGGTCAGCATCGTGCCGGTCTTGCGGGTCGGCTCTCCCCTGCGCAGCGGGTGCGCTGGTTTGGAGTCTTCGTAACGCTGCCGCCAGACATACCCGTCCCGCTTGATCTCCACGTCCAGGGTGCTGGCCAGCGCGTTGACCACGCTCACGCCGACGCCGTGCAGGCCACCGGAGACGGCATACGAGGAACCGTCGAACTTGCCACCGGAATGCAGCGTGGTGAGCACCACCTCCACGGCTGGCCGGCGCTCCACAGGGTGCATGTCCACCGGGATGCCGCGCCCGTCGTCGGTGACGCGCACCCCGCCGTCGGCGAGCAGGGTGACCTCGACCTTGGTCGCATAGCCCGCCATCGCCTCGTCGACGGCGTTATCCACGACTTCCCAGACCAGGTGGTGCAGGCCACGCTCACCGGTGGACCCGATGTACATCCCGGGGCGCTTGCGGACGGCTTCAAGGCCTTCGAGGACGGTGATGGAAGACGCGCTGTAGTCGTTCTTCTTGGCGGCCACGGTCCTCGGTATCTCCCTTGCGGTGTGATGCGCGGTTGTGCTGTAGAGCCCGCCGCGACAGGGCAAGAGAAGCGCTTGGCCGCGGTCGGCTACGGACACGGTCGGCGGGGACGACTGCGGTCACGCCCGAAGGCTCACCACAGAACCGAGGTGTCCCTAACGATTCTACTGGTCTCCCCGGACAGAAGCGGGTCAGGGACACCTCTCATCTGCTCACAGCGCGGTTAATTTGTGTCGACGCAGGTCCGGACGGCCGGGAAACTACTCCGCCACGCCTGCTGGGCTGTGAGTGGCTTTGCTGCGCAGGGCCGGGCACCAGGACGCGACACGCGGGCACGGGAGCGCGACACGCCGGGGAACGCAGGGGATGGTTTAGCCGTAGGTGTCGCGGGGGCCGCGGCCGCGGACGTGGCGGGGACCGTGCACCCAGTTGGGCGCCGCTGGGCCCTGTACCCGGATCCGGGTGACCACACCGGGGCCGACGCCGGTGGTGATCCGGGCCACCAGCTGGCGCTGGAGCAGCCGCAGCTGGGTGGCCCAGGCGGTGGAGCTGGCCCGGACCAGCAGCTCCCCGTCCTGAAGCGACACCGGCTGAGCGTGCTCGGCGATATCGGCCCCCACCAGCTGCGCCCACCGCGCGAACACCACACCGGCCGACACCCGGCCAGCCCAGCCGCGATCGGCGACCAGCCGGGACGCCAGGGCACCCAACGGCTGCGGATCCCGGTCATCCGGCCGGGGACCGGACCAGCCGCGGCGCCGGCGGGGCGTCGCTCGCTGATTGCTTGACTTGCTTGATTGGCGCCGAGCGGCACGTGCGGATTCCAGCGCGGCCCGAGCAAGGTCGGCTCCTCGCGGCGCGTCGAATATCGACTTGTCCACACTATCCACAGGGTTATCCACAACCGTGGGTATGTCATCAGGGTCATCGGGGCCGTGAGGCACTACGCACCTCCCCATCCTGCACGTCGAACCGCATCCCCTGCAGTTGATCAGGCACGTCGGCCAGCACCGCAGCGGTGATCACGACCTGTTCCGCGGCCAGCGCGACCTCGGCGAGCCGCGCCCGGCGGTGAGTATCCAGCTCGGCGAACACGTCATCGAGCAGCAGCACCGGTTCGGCGCCACTGCTGCGCAGCAGCTGGTAGCTGGCCAGCCGCAACGCCAGCGCGAACGACCACGACTCGCCATGGCTGGCATAGCCCTTGGCGGGCAGCTGCCCGAGACCCAGCTCCAGATCATCGCGATGCGGTCCGACCAGGCACACTCCGCGTTCCAGCTCAGCGGAGCGCACCCGGGCCAGTTCGGCCAGCATCGCCACCTCCAGCGCCTCGACGTCGGCCTTCCCGGTCTCGTGCACCCCGGACTGCATCGCAACACCCAGGCTGCTGCGGTAGTCAAGCCGGGCCGGCACCGACTCCGGGGCCACCGCACGATAGGCCGCATCGACATACGGGGCCAGCTCGACGACCAGATCCAGCCGGGCGCCCAGCAACTCCCCGCCGTGCCGGGCGAGATGGCCGTCCCAAACGTCCAGCGTGCGCAGATCGGCGGTGCCGGTGGAGCGGCGGGTGGCGCCGGCGGACTTCAGCAGCGCCCCTCGCTGGCGCAGCACCTTGTCGTAGTCGGCTTGCACCCCGGCCAGCCGGGGTGCGCGCAGCACCAGCAGATCGTCGAGGAACCGGCGGCGCTGGGACGGGTCCCCGCGGACGAGTGCCAGGTCTTCAGGGGCGAACAGCACGGTGCGCAGGACACCGAGCACGTCGCGCAGCCGCGGCACCGGCGAGCGGTTGATCCGGGCGCGGTTGGCCCGTCCCGGGGTGACCTCCAGCTCCACGGTCAGCTCACGGCCGGCGTGCACCACCGCGGTGCGCACGATGGCCCGGGCGGCCCCGTGGCGTACCAGCGGCGCGTCGGTGGCCACCCGGTGTGAGCCTAGGGTGGACAGGTAGGCCAGCGCCTCGATCAGGTTCGTCTTGCCCTGCCCGTTGGCGCCGATGAGCGCCGAGATCCCCGGTTCAAGCTCCAACTCAGCATGCTGCCAGGACCGGAAGTCGGTCACCTCAAGCCGGCGGACATACATCAGTCGGGACTGGCTTGCTGCACGGCGTGGCCGCCGAACTGCTGGCGCAGCGCTGCGACCGCGCGCATCGCCGGTGAGTCGGGCTGGCGGGAGGCGAACCGGGCGAACAGCGCCGCGGAGATCACCGGCGCGGGCACCGCGTGGTTGATGGCTTCCTCGACCGTCCAGCGACCCTCGCCGGAGTCCTGTACCCAGCCCCGGAGCTGCGCCAGCTCCGGATCCTGGTCCAGGGCCGCCACCAGCAGCTCCAGCAGCCAGGAGCGGACCACCGTGCCGCGCTGCCACGCCTTGAGCACCGCGGGCACGTCGGTGACCAGCTCGGCGGCTGCCAGCAGCTCGTAACCTTCGGCGTAGGCCTGCATCACGCCGTACTCGATGCCGTTGTGCACCATCTTGGCAAAGTGACCGGCACCGACGCCGCCGGCGTGTACGAAGCCCTCCTCACGGGGGCCTTCCGGGCGCAGCGCGTCGAACACCGGCATCAGCCGCTCGACGTACTCGGCGGCGCCACCGACCATTAGCCCGTAGCCGTTACGGGCGCCCCAGATCCCGCCAGAGACCCCGCAGTCCAGATACCCGATGCCGTGACCGGCGAGCAGCTGTGCGTTGGCCTGGTCCTCGGTGTAGTGCGAGTTTCCGCCGTCGACGATGACGTCGCCATCGGCGAGTAGGTCGGCCAGCTGCGTCAAGGTCTCCCGAGTGGCTTTCCCGGCCGGCACCATGATCCAGACCGTGCGGGGTGCCACCAGCCGATCGACCAGCTCAGCCAAGGACGTGACGTCGCGGGTCGGCGAGGTGCGGGAGTAGCCGAAGACTTCGATGCCAGCGGCCCGCAGCCGGTCGCGCATGTTGGCGCCCATCCGGCCCAATCCGACGAGACCAAGCTGCATGGTGCCCACCGTAGCGTCGGGGCTCTGGTAGATGCGGTTGCATCCACTGCCCAAGTAGTGAGGGTTTTGTCTTTGTATAGAAAGACAATCAGTAGCAGTAGTAAGTGCTGTGGGCGGTGTGGATGCCGGCGGTCTGCGCAGCTCTCACGGCGCGGTGCGGTGTGCACACCGGTGCCGGGCGCGGCGGCGCCGGGCTGGTTACCGGTGGATCGTGGCGGCTGCGCGCGCCAGGTACACAGCGTGGCCTGCTTATCCACAGAGTTGTCCTCAGGTGTGGGTGGATCGTCGTAGGGCGGCTTTCGACGCGATCCGCTGCGCCTGACGTAATAAATCAGTCACGTTCTGTCAGCCCGGTCAGCCATGATGTGGGGATGAGCGGGGACCGAAGACGCTGGCTAGCGCTGATTGTGCTGTGCTTGGGTGACCTGATGATCGTGCTTGACGGCACGATCGTGAACGTCGCGCTGCCCTCGATCCGCGCAAACCTGGGCTTCACCGAGACGGGGCTGGCCTGGGTCGTCAACATGTACATGCTGACCTTCGGCGGATTTTTGCTGCTGGCTGGGCGGGTGGGTGACCTGTTCGGACACCGCCGACTGTTCCTGGCCGGCCTGACCGTATTCACCTGCGCGTCGCTGGCTTGCGGTCTGGCCGGCTCACCGGCGTCGCTGGTGGCAGCTCGGGCAGTGCAAGGTCTCGGTGGCGCCGTCGTCTCGGTGGTCGCCCTATCGTTGATCATGACGCTGTTTACCGAGCCAGCGCAACGCGCCAAAGCGATGGGTGTCATCGGGTTCGTTATCGCCGGCGGCGGCAGTATCGGAGTGCTGCTCGGAGGGGTTTTGACGGCCCTCGATTGGCACTGGATCTTCCTGGTGAACATTCCGATCGGCGTCGCGGTCACCGTGCTCTGCCTGATCCTGCTGCCCGCAAGTACCGGTAAGCACCGCGGCGGGCGGCTCGACGTCGCCGGTTCGGTCACGATCACGGCGGCTCTGCTGATCGCCGTCTACGCCATCATGGACGGCAACCACGCGGGCTGGGGCTCGACTCAGACGATCGGCTTGCTGCTCGTCGCTGCCGCCCTACTCGTAATCTTCCTGCGCATTGAAACGCGTGCGGAGTCCCCGCTGATACCGCTTGGCCTGTTCCGTCTGCGCAGCGTTACCACGGCGAATCTGGTCGGCGTGCTGTGGGCTGCGGCCATGTTCGGCTGGTTTTTCCTGTCCGCGCTGTACCTGCAGCGAGTATTCGGCTACGGCCCACTCGGGGTGGGTCTGGCCTTCCTACCCGGAAACCTGATCATCGGTGCATTGTCGTTCGGCCTGTCCGAGCGGATCGTCCTGCGCTGGGGCGTCAGGTCACCGCTGATTACCGGCATGGTGCTACTTGCCGCTGGCCTGATGCTCTTCGCGCGCGCCCCGGTCGGGGGAACCTACGCTTTCGACGTGCTGCCGGCCACGATCCTGCTTGGCCTTGGGGTGGCCGTGGCGCTCAATCCGGTGCTGCTCGCCGCTACCAGCGAGGTAGCGCCCAGCGAGGCTGGTCTCGCCTCGGGGGTGGTCAACACGTCGTTCATGATGGGCGGGGCACTCGGGCTGGCCACCTTGGCCAGCATCGCCGATGCTCGCATAAAGGGCCTGACGGCGGGGGGTATCGACCGGCTCCACGCCCTCACCGGCGGCTACCACGCCGCCTTCCTCGTGGCGGCTGGGTTCGCCGCTATGGCGGCCGCACTGGCTGCCGTGCTGCTTCAGCGGTCCGAGAAGGCCGAGCTGTCCCCCGACGCGTGGGACGAGCTGACCGCGCCTGCCGCGGTCGACTGACGGCCTGGCGGATCGATCGGCCAGTCTGGGCGTCCCGGCGCTGCGTCCAGACCGACCGATAACCCAAGCTTGCCGAAGCCGGCCTCACCCTGCATGCGGGTTGTCCCCGATCCCACCCCTGATTCAGGGGTCAGGTATCAGCGATATGGAGCGTGACACCAGCGGACTGCGCTACCTGTTCGATGTGCGTGCGGTTCGATGTGCCGGCTGGCAGCGAGACCCAACGTTTCTGCGCTGGGCCGTGGTGGCCACGGTAGGACAGCGCAGCGGTTACGAGCGAGCGCGTTGCTTGATCCGGGAGGTGAGCTCCTGGACCTGGTCGTAGGTGCGGCGGCGCTCGGCCATCTCTTTGCGGATCTTGCGGTCCGCGTGCATGACCGTGGTGTGATCCCGGCCGCCGAAGGTCTGCCCGATCCGGGGCAACGATAGATCGGTCAGCTCCCGGCACAGGTACATGGCGATCTGGCGGGCTTGCGCGACGTGTTTGGTCTTGCCTGGGCCGCACAGGTCCTCGATGGTGACCCCGAAGAACTCCGCGGTCACCGCCATGATGTTGGGTGCGCCGATCTCATGCGCCGCCTCGTCGGGGATCAGGTCCCGCAGCACGATCTCGGCGAGCTGGTTGTCGACCGGTTGCCGGTTGAGCGAGGCGAACGCGGTGACCCGGATCAGCGCTCCTTCCAGCTCGCGGATGTTGCGCTCGATCCGAGCCGCGATGAACTCCAACACCTCATCCGGTGCGGCCAACCGGTCACCAACGGCCTTCTTGCGCAGGATGGCGATCCGGGTCTCCAGCTCAGGCGGCTGGATATCGGTGATCAGGCCCCACTCGAATCGGGTCCGTAACCGGTCCTCCAGGGTGCCCAGTCCCTTCGGTGGGCGGTCGGAGGAGATCACGATCTGTTTGTTCGCATTGTGCAGGGTGTTGAAGGTGTGGAAGAACTCCTCCTGGGTGCCTTCCTTGCCTTCCAGGAACTGGATGTCGTCGACCAGCAACACGTCGACATCGCGGTAGCGGCGCTGGAAAGCCACCTTGCGGTCATCCCGCAAAGAGTTGATGAAGTCGTTGGTGAACTCCTCGGTGGAGACGTACCGCACCCGCATCCCGGGGAACAGGCGCTGCGCGTAATGCCCAACGGCGTGCAGTAAGTGGGTCTTGCCCAATCCGGATTCGCCCCAGACAAACAGCGGGTTGTACGCCCTCGCGGGAGCTTCAGACACCGCCACGGCGGCCGCATGAGCGAACCTGTTGGACGCACCGATGACGAAGGTATCGAACGTGTACTTCTCGTTGAGTCTGGTCTGGGAGCTGCACGCTCGACCAGACGCTGCAGATGACGCGGCGGCTGGTCCCACTGCGCCGGTCCCGGTAGGCCACGGCTCGCTGACGGTGGCCAGCGCGCCCTCCTCCTCGGCGTGTCGGCCGGGCCCTGAGACCGCGCTGGCTGCCGGCCCACTCACCGGTGCACCCCCAAGGGTGATGTCGTCGGATCCTGCTGCTGGGCTCAGATCGGTGAACTGGGAGGGCAGCTGCGGTGGTACGGGCAGCGGGTGGTCAACCTTGACGGCCAGCGAGACCTGCCGGCCGAGGTGCTTGGACAGTGCTGCACTGATCGGCTCCCGCAGCGCGCGTTCGATGGCGTCCTTGGCGAAGTCGCTGGGTGCGGCGAGCAGCGCGGTGCCATCCAGCAGGCCGATCGGGCGGGTGACGCGCATCCAGGCGCGCTGCTGCGGCGAGAGCGTTCCGCCCGAAAGCTCCCGAACGACCTCGTTCCAGACCTGGCCGAGATCGGTTTGCCGCTCTGACACCCGCTGACTCCCCTTCGGCCGGTGGTGGACTTCCACAAGCACTGTTCGTCCACAATGTTGTCCACAGCTGTGGATGGCGGTGAGGCGCTCCACTTCCCGGGGCTCCCCAGGTTTCCCGGCATACCAGGTTGCTCGGCGACTACCTGCCCGCCGGCTAGCCGAGTCAGGCGCCACACGTGAGTAAACCTGGGGTACTGCCACAAGAACTCCGTGTAAGCAAGCACCACCGATGTAACGGCGTGTCGCCCGGACAGTGACGCCGGACCCCGGTTTTGACGGCGTGGCTACTGGCCGCTTAGGCTCTGGTCGTCTCCCGCCCACCGGCGGGCATTCTTGCGTGCGTCTGCAACGGTGCCGCCCATGCCGGCAGGAGACGACCCGACTACCGCGCAGTCCCGACGGCTGCGACCCCGTAATACGAACCGAGCACCGGGAGAACGACAGCCGTGACTAAGGGCAAGCGCACCTTCCAGCCGAACAACCGCCGCCGCGCGCGTACCCACGGGTTCCGCTTGCGCATGCGCACCCGCGCCGGACGTGGCATCATCGCGGCCCGGCGGCGCAAGGGCCGTAGCGAGTTGTCAGCCTGACACGTAGACGTTCGGGGATCTTTTACGTTGCTGCCCGCTGCTGCCCGGCTGACCCGTCGCGAGGACTTCGCGACGGCGGTGCGGCGGGGCCGTCGATCCGGCTGCGGCTCGGTTGTTGTCCACGTGGCCGACGGGGGCTCAACGGAGTCCCCGAAAGTAGGTTTCGTAGTCGGCCGCACCGTCGGCGGTTCGGTGGTGCGACACCGGGTGCTGCGCCGGCTACGGCATCTGATGCGGCCACGGTTGGCAGCGTTGCCGGCGCGCACGATGGTTGTGGTGCGTGCTCTGCCGGCGTCGGCTGGGGCCAGCAGCGCCACCCTCGGTGATGACGTTGACAGGGCACTGCGGCGGTTGACCGGTTCTGCGCAGGTGAGCTGCTGGCGATGACGGTTCACCCTCCCGACACGTCTCCGGCTCGGTCAACCGGTCCGGTGGTGTGGCTGATGGTGCACGTTCTGGGCTTCTATCGCCGCTGGATCTCCCCCGTCTTACCGCCCAGCTGCCGGTTTTCCCCGAGCTGTAGTGCTTACGCGATCGAGGCGTTGACCGTCCACGGGCTGCTGCGCGGATCCTGGTTATCCGTAAGACGGCTGTTGCGCTGCGGACCCTGGCACCCTGGAGGCATGGACCCGGTGCCACCCCCGAGACCTTCCCGCTTCCCGGCCGAGAGTGAGTTGATGTGCTGAACTTCATCTACTACCCGGTGTCGGCCATCTTGTGGTTCTGGCACAAGGCGTTCGGCTACGTGTTCGGGGCGGGTAACGGGTTCGCGTGGGCGCTGGCGGTGGTGTTCCTGGTGTTCACCCTGCGCGCGTTCCTGTTCAAGCCGTTTGTCAGCCAGGTCCGCTCGATGCGCAAGATGCAGGAGTTCGCACCCGAGATCCAGAAGCTGAAAAAGAAGTACGGCAACGACAAGCAGAAGATGGCTGCAGAGATGCAGAAGCTGCAGTCCGAACACGGGGTCAACCCGCTGGGCGGCTGCCTGCCGGTGCTGGTGCAGATTCCCGTGTTCATCGGTCTGTTCCATGTGCTGCGGTCGTTCAACCGGCCATTCCTAACCGCCGAGGCGAACCGCCAGGTCGGCAACTACGTGTTCAGCGCGGCCGACGTACGGTCGTTCCTCGACGCGCACATTTTCGGCGTGCCGCTGTCGGCGTACATCACCGAGCCCGCCGAGTTGCTGTCCCGGTACGGCGACATCTCCCGATGGCAGATTGCCGCGGTGGCCGTGCCGCTGACCATCGTGGCCGGCATCCTCACTCACCTGACCGCGAAGCACTCGGTGGCGCGGCAGAATCCTGCGCAGATCGCCGCGAACCCGCAGGCGGCGATGATGAACAAGATGATGGTCTACTTGTTCCCGCTGGGCGTGGTGGCCGGTGGCCCGTTCTTCCCGCTGGCGATCCTGCTGTACTGGTTGTCCAACAACTTGTGGACACTGGCTCAGCAACGGGTCGTGTACCAGCGGATCGACGTTGAGGACGAGGTGAAAAAGCAGGCCGCCATCGTGACGAGGCAGGCGTTGGCGCCTCGGCCGGGGCAAAAGCCCAGCCGACTGAAGAAAGACACTGCTAGCAGTTCCGCTAATCTAACCGATAGTGACGGATCGGACAGCGGAGACGAGTCAGTGTCGCCTGCCAGCACAAGTCGTTCCCCGGTAGCCGGACCGAAGGATGCCGGCGACCCGGCCGACGCTAGGTCGAGCGGCGGTCCAGCAGAAGGTGCTTCAACGGCTTCGACCAACGGTCAAGGCGCGGTGCGCCCGGATAGTTCGGCGCCACCTGGCATGATCAAGCAGCGGCCGCGGAAGAAGACCAACCGGAAGCGTCGCTGAGGACGCGATCACCGGAGAGGAGACAGTTGTGGCCGAAACGCTGGCGACTGACGCAGCGGTGACCGAGGTGGAGTCGTCGCCCACCGCTGACGACGCAGCGGATGGCGCGCGGCCGGCTGAAACCCGATCGGCCCAGCCGGCTCAGCCGGTGAACGAGGAGCTTCTCGTTCAGGAAGGCGACGTCGCGGGCGACTATCTTGAACGGTTGCTCGATCTCGTGGACTACGACGGCGACATTGATCTCGATGTTGAGGCCGGTCGCGCCATGGTGAGTATCGATGGCGGGGACGACCTGGCGAAGCTGGTGGGTCCGCGTGGGGTGGTGCTCGAGGCGCTTCAGGAACTGACTCGGCTGGCAGTCCAGCAACAGACCGGTACTCGAAGCCGGTTAATGCTCGACATCGCGCAGTGGCGGTCGAACCGGCGAAGTGACCTCAGCGTCCTGGGTCGGACCACGGCGCAGCGGGTACTCGATGGCGGTGAGGCGATCCGGCTGCAGCCGATGACCCCCTTCGAGCGGAAGATCGTGCATGACGCGGTGGCCACTGTGGACGGTGTGCAAAGCGAAAGTGAGGGTGAGGAACCCCAACGCCGCGTTGTGGTGTTCCCCGCTGGGTGAGCGTGATCTGCTCGGTTTCACGTGAAACATCCGCTGGCGGCGGCTCACGCAGTATTCGGTGACCGATACGACCTCGCCGTGCGGTACGCCGCTCTGCTGGCCGGCCCAGGGATCGACCAAGGAGTAATCGGTCCGCGCGAAGCGGACCGGTTGTGGGACCGTCATCTGCTCAATTCCGCGGTGCTCGGGGAGCTTGTGCCTGTTGGCCGCCGGGTGCTCGACGTCGGTTCCGGCGCGGGCTTGCCGGGTATTCCGCTCGCGATAGCCCGTCCGGACCTGACGATCGTCCTGCTGGAAGCGATGGCTCGGCGCGTTGCCTGGCTGCAGGACGTAATTGCCGAGCTCGGCCTCGCTGTCTCGGTGTATCGCGGTCGCGCCGAGGATCCCCAGGTGCGGCACGATCTCGGCGGTCATGACGTCGTCACGGCACGGGCGGTGGCACCGCTGGGCCGGCTGGTGGGGTGGGTACTGCCGCTGGTGGCCCCGAACGGACGGCTGCTGGCCATCAAAGGCGCCAACGCAGAGCAGGAACTCGCCCGGGACATCGATGCGGTGCGCGCTGCGGGAGGGGCGGCGATAGAGCTCGTGCAGTGCGGTGCCACGATTGTGCACCCGGCCCCGACAGTCATCGTGGTGACGCGGCAGGCTCAGCGTGTCATGCGGCCCGCGAAGGCACGGAAGAGGAAGGATCGGTGAGCGTGAGCCCCACGAGGTGGTCTGAAAGCGCGTCCCGGCGCAACGATGTGGCAGCGCGCACTCTCACCCCCAACGCGCCCGACCCGGTGACGCGAGTCGGTGTCGTTTCACGTGAAACAACACCGCGACACGCCCGCGTTCGGACTCCACCGCCGATCCCTCAGGAGGGAGCTCTTGGCTCCGGAGCAATTCCCTCCCACGCCTTGCCCGCCGAGTCCGATTGGACCCCGATCGCGGAGGAGGCCGAGCGAGCGACCCGGGTCAAACACCCGACCGACCGGTTACCCCGCCCGCCTCGACGCCGGGTGCTCGCGGTGGCCAATCAGAAGGGCGGCGTCGGGAAGACCACCAGCACGGTCAACCTCGCTGCGGGGCTCGCATTGCAGGGTCTGCGGACTCTCGTCATCGATCTGGATCCGCAAGGAAACGCGTCGACGGCCTTAGGAGTCGAGCACCGGTCCGGTACCCCGTCGGTCTACGAGGTGCTTCTCGGCGAACTCAAGCTCACCGACGTGGTCGCGGTCAGCCCCCAGTCGTCGAATTTGCTGTGCATCCCCGCCACCATCGACCTCGCCGGCTCTGAGATCGAGCTGGTGTCCATGGTGGCGCGGGAGTCCCGGCTGCGCAGCGCGTTGTCCAGCGCCGCCCTCGACGACCTGGGCGTCGACTACGTCTTCATCGACTGCCCACCCTCGCTCGGGCTGCTCACCGTGAACGCACTGGTGGCCGCGCCCGAGGTGCTGATCCCCATCCAGTGCGAGTACTACGCGTTGGAGGGGCTCGGGCAGCTCCTGCGAAACATCGAGCTGGTGCAGGCCCATCTCAATCCCGGCCTATCGATTTCTACGATCCTGCTGACCATGTATGACGGGCGGACGAAGCTAGCCGACCAGGTCACCACCGAGGTGCGCAATCACTTCGGTGACCAGGTACTGCGGACTGTGATCCCGCGCAGCGTGAAGGTATCCGAGGCACCGGGCTTCGGGCAGACCGTGCTGGTTTACGACCCTGGTTCTCGCGGGGCGTTGAGCTACGTGGACGCCGCGCGAGAGATTGCCCTCGACCGTCGCTACGTCAACCAGGAGTCACGCTGATGGCCAGCGGTAGTGCGCTATCGCAAAGCCCGGGAACCCAGCGCAAGGGTGGGCTCGGCCGCGGCCTGGCCGCGTTGATCCCAACCGCGCCGGTCGACACCGGGATCAACGATTCCCCACGTGGCCCAGCTGGCTCAGCTGGCTCAGCTGCTCCTGATGTCCCGACCGAACGAATCGTCGGTGCGGTCTATCAAGAGGTGCCCATCGCGGCCATCGTGCCCAACCCCCGCCAACCCCGGCAGGCGTTCGACGACGAGGCACTTGGCGAGCTCACTCACTCGATCCGGGAGTTCGGGCTGCTACAGCCGATCGTGGTACGGCCGTTGGGTACTGGGCTGTTTGAGCTGGTCATGGGCGAGCGGCGGTGGCGGGCGGCGCAGCAAGCAGACCTGGACTGCATCCCGGCGATCGTGCGCAGCACCGCCGACGACGCGATGCTGCGGGATGCGTTGCTGGAGAACATCCACCGCGTCCAGCTCAATCCGCTCGAGGAGGCGGCCGCCTACCAGCAGCTGTTAGACGACTTCGGGGTGACCCATGAACAGCTGGCGGCGCGCATCGGGCGCAGCCGCCCGGTCATCACCAACACCATTCGGCTGCTCAAGTTGCCGGTTGCGGTGCAGCGCCGGGTCGCGGTCGGTGTGCTGACTGCTGGACATGCCCGCGCACTGCTCAGTCTGGATGAGTCGGTCGCCCAGGAGGAGCTGGCGGCGCGCATCGTGGCCGAGGGCCTGTCGGTGCGGGCCACCGAGGAAGCGGTCACGCTGAGCCGTACCGAGCCGGTGAAGGCCCCAGCCAAGCCGCCGGCAGCACGCCCGATGCGAGCGCCCGGCGTGCAACATCTCGCGGAACGGCTGTCCGATACCTTCGACACCCGAGTAAAGGTCGAGCTAGGCCGCCGCAAAGGCCGCATTGTCGTCGAGTTCGGCTCTCTTGATGACCTCGACCGCATCGTCGCCCTGATGACCAGCACCCGACATGGAGACATATCGGGGTCGTAAGGCGGAGGCGGTTAGGGAGTGCCGCGAGCGACGGCTCGGTCGATGAGTGCGGCGTAGACGGCACCGAGGTGACTGCCATCGGACTCGATCGCCATCGGCAGCAGGGACGTCTCGGTGAGGCCGGGTGCGACGTTGACCTCGAGGAAGTGGGCCACGCCGTCCGGGGTGACCACGGCGTCGGTCCGGGATACGTCGCGCAGCCCGAGGATCCGGTGCGCGCTCACCGCGAGGTCGGCGACCGCGGCGGTCGCTGCGTCGTCGAGCCGGGCTGGGGCATGGAAAATGGCCAGACCGGCGGTGTAGCGGGCGGCGTAGTCGTAGAAGCCGGACGCGGCCTCGATTTCCACCGCCGGCAACGCTCGCGGCCGGCCATCCAGGTCGTCGATCACTGTGACGGCCACCTCGACACCCTCGACGAAACGCTCGGCCAGCACGGTGTCCCCGTAGGCTAGGCATCCCACGATGGCCGCAGGTAGCTCAGCTTCCTCGCGTACCACGTGGACGCCCAGCGCCGAGCCGCCCTGCGGCGGCTTGAAGATCAACGGCAGGCCGAGCCGGTCGACCAGCGCATCGAGCACGTCCTGCGGTCCGAGATCGCGGAACGTGGCATGGGGCAGCGCAATCCAGTCCGGTGTGGTCAGGCCGGCGCGGGCGAGTTCGTCTTTGGCGGTGGGCTTGTCCCAGGCGCGGCGGCACGCGCGCGGGTCGGCACCCACGTAGGGCACCCGCAACATCTCCAACACGGACTGCACAGCGCCGTTCTCGCCGGCTCCGCCGTGCAGCGCTACCACCACGGCGTCCGGCCGGCTGCGCGTGAGCCGGCCGATCAGGGTGGCGTCGGCGTCCCACTCCTCCACGTGCAGCCCGTCATCCCGCAGCGCGCTGGACAGCCTGCGCCCAGAGCGCAGTGATACATCCCGCTCGTGCGAGAGCCCACCGGCCAGCACAGCAACGGTGCGATCGGTCACCGGACTCGCTCCTTTCACCCCGAAATGGAGCTAGGCGGTGTCGGGAGATGGGGATTGTGGGCCGAACACCGTGCGTGGGCGCACGCTACCGAAGGTGCGCTGCAGCTCGAGTTCGCCCTCCAACACGGCCGCCAGCCGGCGTACGCCCTCGACGATGCGTTCCGACGTCGGGTAGCAGAAGGACAACCGCATCTGCCGGCTGCCTAGGCCGTCGGCGTAGAACGCCGTACCGGGCACGTAAGCGACCCGCTGGGTGACCGCGCGAGGCAGCATCGCCTTGGTGTCCAGCCCTTCCGGCACGGTGAGCCAGACATAGAAGCCGCCGGCCGGACGGGTCCACGTGCAGCCCGCAGGCAGATGCTGGGCCAGCGCGGCCAGCATCGCGTCGCGGCGTTCCCGGTAGACCTCCTGGTAGGTCTTGACCTGGCCCTTCCAATCGTGCTGGGCCAGATAACGCGACACCACGTACTGGGTGAAAGCCGGCGGGCACAACGTGGCCGACTCCGCGGCCAACACCAGCTTTTCCCGTACCGCGTGCGGAGCCAGCGCCCAGCCGACCCGAAGGCCGGGCGCGAAGGTCTTGGAGAACGAGCCTAGGTAGACCACGTTGTCCGGGTCGGCGGCCCGCATCGCGGGGTAGATCTGACCATCGAAACCCAGTAGCCCGTAGGGATTGTCCTCGACGACCAGCACCCGGTACTCGGCACACAGCCGCAACACCTCGGCACGGCGCTGCACCGCCAGAGTGATGCCGGCCGGGTTGTGGAAGTTCGGGATGGTGTAGAGGAATTTCGGCGTCCGGCGCTGGGCTCGCAAAGCATCCAACGCAGCTTCCAGCTCGCTGGGGATCAGCCCGTCGTCGTCCATCGCCACCTGGACGACCTGCGCCTGATAGGAGGCAAAGGTGGTCAGCGCCCCGACGTAAGACGGCGCCTCGGCGAGCACCACGTCCCCGGGATCGCAGAAGATCCGGGTCACCATGTCCAGCGCCATCTGCGAACCGACGGTCACCGTGATGTCGTCAGCATGCGCCCGAACCCCTTCCAGCGCCATGACCTCGCAGATCTGCCCGCGAAGTTCCGCAGTGCCTTGCGCCGAGCCGTACTGCAACGCCGCCAACCCGTCAGCGCTGACCATTTGGGCAAGCTCGTCGGCCAGCGAGTCCATCGGCAACGCGGGCAGGTAGGGCATACCGCCGGCCAGCGAGACGACCTCCGGCCGGCTGGCGACCGCGAACAGCGCCCGGATCTCGGATGCGGTCATGCCGACCGTGCGCTGTGCGTAACGACGCAGGTGCGGGTCGAGATCGCGTTGCGTGGGCGGTCGATGGCTGGGCAGGTTGTCGTTGCCTGTGGTGTTCATCCGGCGCCTTCGGGTACGGGTGCGGTCCCCTGGCAGTGTAAAAGCCGCAACACAGAGTTTTCCGAACGCCTTCACTAACTGATGGTCATGGGCATATGCTGCGCCAGGCGTTTCCGCGTGCACGCATTTAGGGAGGCCGATTGTCACGTCGAGTGGTCGGCGTCACCCTAGACAACCTCGATCTGCTGCCCAAGAAGTGCCGGCGTTGCGTGTTCTGGGAGCTCGCGCCGCACATCCGGGAGCAGGCCGAAGAGTTCGGGCAGACCGAGTTGGAGAAGGAGTCCTGGGTGTCCAGCGTGCTGCTGGAATGGGGCTCCTGCGGACGGATCGTGATGTCCGGGGATGTTCCCGCCGGTTATGTGCTCTACGCTCCCCCCGCGGCGGTGCCACGGGCCTCCGCGTTTCCTACCTCGCCGGTCAGCCCTGATGCGGTGTTGCTCACCGCGTTGAAGGTGTTGCCCGAGTTCGGTGGCGGTGGACTGGGCCGGATGCTGGTGCAGGCGGTCGCCAAAGACCTCACCCGGCGTGGTGTGCGGGCTATCGAGGCTTTCGGTAACGCCCAGCCTACGGAAGACTCCACCTGCGTGGTCCCCGCCGAGTTCTTGCAACAGGTCGGGTTCAAGACGGTGCACGCCCACCCGCACTGGCCAAGACTGCGCCTAGAACTGCGTACCGCGCTGACCTGGAAAGAAGACGTTGAAGCGGCGCTGGAACGCCTCCTGGGCTCAGTCACCATCCACACCGTCGAACCGAGCCTGCGCCCCGCCTGATGGTGGGCATGGGTTAGGTCACCAGGCCGGTGACGAACGCGGCCCATTCTGCGGTGGTGACGATCAAGGCGGGACCGGTGGGGTTCTTGGAGTCACGGATAGCGCGGTAGCCGTTGTGCAGGTCGGCGACCTCCACGCAGCTCGCTTGGCCGTTGCTGCGGCTGCTCTTGCGCCAGGCTGCGCTGGACAACTTGGTGGTGCTCACTTCGCTAGCTCCCTTGTCACTTGAGTGATCAGCTCCTGGGAGGCCTGCTCGTTTAGAGAGGACTCCCAGATGTTTTTAAACGCGGTGTCGTACCGGGCAACTTCGTGGGGCTTGTCCAGGTACAGCGCGCCGGTGAAGCTTTCGACGTAGACAATGGGTGGCTCGGTTTCCTGGCCGTTACCGTTGAGCGGGAACCGCAGCAACTCGAAGGTTCCCGACATGATGCCGTGGTGCAGTCCTGCGCTGAAGGGCACCACCCGCAGCGACACGGTGGGCAGCTCGCTTACCTCGCTCAATCGCCTGAGCTGGCTGAGTGCGGCCTGCTCGCCGCCCACCGGGCGGTGCAGGATGGCCTCGTTGAGCACCACGTCGAACACCGGGGGGCGAGTGACCCGGGTCAGCAGTGCCTGGCGGGCCATGCGGACGTGCACCCGTCGGTCGATCTCGGCGTCGTTCACACCCGGGTTGTCCGCCCGGATCACCGCGCGGGCGTAATCCTCAGTCTGGAACAGGCCTGGTACCAGCTCGGACTCGTACCAGCTGAAGTGGGATGCAGCCTCCTCTAGACCGATGTAGACGTCGAAGTATTCCGGGATCGCATCGCCGTATGAGTGCCACCAGCCGCGGGCCTTGGTCTCCTTGGCCAGGCCCATGAGCGCCTCGGTGATGTCCTGCGGCGCGCCGTAGACCTTGCACATCGCCTCCACGTCGAGGCTGCGCAGGGAAGTCTGCCCGGTTTCGATGCGCCAGATCTTCGCCTCGGACCACTCCAGCTGCATCGCCGCCGCGCGCACGGTGAGCCGGGATTTGTTGCGCAGGTCGCGCAGGTACCGGCCGAGTTGCCGGCGGGGCACCGTCGAACCCGTTGTCGTGAGGGCCTCGGTCATCGTCTACCTCTCTCACTGTGAAGGAATCTTACACCCGAAATGAAAGCATTTACTGGCTCGCTTCAGAATGAGTTAACTATATCGGGTAATAATCTGAAGATACTGAATTTGAAAGCTTGCATATCGGAGTGTCGCCCTGATTGACTCCCCGCAGCCCTGAACGTCACCACCCCGCGAAGGGCTATGGCTGGACCGGTGATGCCCCGATGCCAAGTCGCCGGTCCGGCCATTCCATGGCGAGCGACAAGGAAAGCTGTCGATGGTCGATAGCCCCGAGGTGACGGCCGCCAAACGGCTACTGGACTGCGCCAAAGACAACGGGTTCGTTTTCCAGCGACTCGCGCCCGGTGATGACGGGCCGGTGCGGGGCGTGCGGCAGACCCCGGAGTGGCTCGATGAGATCTACCTTGGTGGGTTCTGGCGGGAAGGTTCCTGCCACGCCATCCGGCGACGCCGCTGGTCCGTGGTCGTGCCCGGCGGGCTGCCGGTAGCGGAGCAGATCAGCGGGGACGCCATCGAGGTGCTGCACACCGTGGTGTGTGACTGGCTGGCCTGAAGTTTCACAGGGATGTGGTGCTGGCGGCGATGCTCCCTGTGCTCACCGAAGTTGGCCGCGAAGGCGTCCCGTACCGCCCGGAACCGCCGATCAGTGCTGCCGTAAATGGGCGTCGGGGTCCTATGGATGCTTATGCGAGCCCGAGCCTCACAGCGCGGGTTGGGCTACTTCGCTGCGGAGCAGGTCGGCGAAGGTGAACGTGCCGGTGGGTTGGTCGTTCTCACCGAGCAGGTAAAGGCGTTTGACGGCGACGAGGATGCCCTCGGCGATCACGTCACGACATGCTGGGTCGAGCAGGATGCGCCGATCCCCGGGGTTGGTCAGGTAGCCCAGTTCGATGCGGACCGCGGGCATCCGGGTCAGCCGCAGCAGTTCCCAGGTCTTGGGGTGGGCGCGGCAGTCGAGCATTCCGGTGCGAGCCGTCAGCTCCCGCTGCAGGAACTGGGCCAGCGCCTCCCCCACAGTTGACGTCACGCCGTTGCCAGTGCCGAAGTGAAACGTTGCCACGCCATGCGCCAGCGGGCTGGGATGGCTGTCGGTGTGTAGGGACAGCACCAGGTTGGCGCCCGCGGTGTTGGCGAAGGTGGCTCGCTGCGCCTCGGTGGGACAGGCGTCGCGGCGGCGAGACAGGATCGTCTGCATCCCGGTCGCGCCCATTCGACCTGTGAGTCGCTGGGCCAGGTCCCACATCAGGTCGGCCTCGACTGCGCCGTCGACCACGGTGCCCCGGGCGGTGCCGCCGAGACACGGATCGATCACGATGCGCTTGCCGCGCAGTGCTGGCCCGGCCCGCCGCAGGAGCTCCTGTTCGCGCAGTAGAACAGGCCGGCCACCGCGGACCTTGGGTTGGAGCTGGTGTAAAGCCCGCACGGTGGCTGGTCCGCACACGCCGTCCACGCGTAGTCCGTAGTCCCGCTGGAAGCTGCGCAACGCCACCTCGGTCTGCACGCCGAAGATGCCGTCCGCGCGGTAGGCGTCGTAGCCCAGTTCCAGCAGCCGTTCCTGTAGCCGGCAGACGTCATCACCGCGCATCAAGCGACCGATGACATAGCGCAGCGTTCGGCAGCCGAGTTCCAGACGTGCGTCACACAACGCCTGGTAGGTGGCCAGCCCGACGACCCCATCGGTGATCAGTCCGCGGTGCTGTTGAAAGGCTCGTACCGCGTGTTCAAGTGTGAGGTCAAAGCCGTCGGCAGGCGCCTGTTCTGCGTCCGAGGGCGGCGGGAGCAGGCCTTGCGAGGCCAGCATCACCCTGAGCTGCGCCACCGCTGGTCCGGTGTCGCCGCGGCGCAGCAGCTGCATTCACCCTCACTTCTGATCGACCGGCGCTCGCTGTGGGACACGGCGGGTGGCTACCCCGCTCGCCGTCCAAGACGCATCCCCAGGGTAATCGGTTGCCTGCTGAACTGAAGCAGGCGGTCGTGATCGGTGTGGCGCTGATCAGCTCAGGTATTCGGCCAGGTCTTTCAGCAGGGCGTCCTTGGGCTTGGCACCGACGATTTGCTTGACCGGCTCGCCGCCGGAGAACACGATCATGGTCGGAATCGACATGATCCTGTAATTGCGTGGCGTGCTGGGGTTGGCGTCGATGTCCATCTTCGCGATGGTGATCTCGCTGTGCTCCGAAGCGATCTCCTCCAGCACCGGTGCCACCATCTTGCAGGGCCCACACCAGGACGCCCAGAAGTCCACCAGCACCGGCTTGTCGCTGCCGAGCACGTCGTCGGCGAACGACTGATCGGTCACAATCACGGTCGACTTATCTGCCATGTCATCTCCTGTGTGCGGGTCTTGTGTGCGTGAAGCTGTTGGGAAATATCAAGACGAGACGCCGTACCCGCCGCCGACGAACTCAGCTGCGACCTGAGCACGCCCCTCGACGGCGTGCTCAGCAAGCCAGCGCTCCGCGTCGATCGCGGCTGAACACCCGGTTCCGGCCGCGGTGACAGCCTGCCGGTAGGTGTGGTCGACCAGGTCGCCGGCGGCGAACACCCCTTCCACGCTGGTATATGTGGTCGGCGCCTTGACCAGCACGTAGCCGCCGGCGTCGGTGTCGACTTGACCGCGGACCAGCTCGCTGCGCGGGTCGTGGCCGATCGCCACGAACATCCCGGAGACGTCGAGGGTCGAGCCATCGGACAACGCCAGGCCGCTGACCCCGCCATCCCCAAGCACTTCCTTGACCGTCACCCCGGTGCGCCAGTCGATCTTTTCGTTCTTCCGGGCCCGGTCCAGCATGATCTTGGAGGCGCGGAACTCGTCGCGTCGATGCACCACGGTCACCGACCGGGCGAACTTGGTCAGGAAGGTGGCCTCTTCCATCGCCGAGTCGCCGCCGCCGATGACGGCGATGTCCTGGTCTTTGAAGAAGAAGCCGTCGCAGGTCGCGCACGAGCTGACGCCGCGGCCGAGCAACTCCTGCTCGCCGGGCACATGCAGGTAGCGCGCCTGCGCGCCCATCGCGAGGATCACCGACCGAGCCAGGTAGGTGGTGTCGTCGACCATCACCCGCTTGACCTCACCGGCCAGCTCGACCGACGTCACGTCTTTGGCCTGCAGTTGCGTACCGAAGCGTTCCGCCTGGGTGCGGAACTGCTCCATCAAGTCAGGACCCAAGATCCCGTCGCGGAAACCCGGGTAGTTCTCCACATCGGTGGTGGTCATCAGGGCACCGCCGTACTGGCTACCCTCGAACATCAGCGGCGCCAGCTCGGCCCGCGCGGTGTAGATCGCGGCGGTGTACCCGGCTGGACCCGAGCCGATGATGATGACGTCCCGAACCTGGTCATTCACGTTGGCCACAACACGATCCTACGGATCTATGTTCCCGGCGCCTGTTGGGAGCTCTTCAAGTACCGCCAACCCCGGCGTCTGGTGCTGTTAACCGCCGCCAACCCCGCTCACGTGTCAAAGCTCCAGGGATCAAGGCGAGGCTGGTGCAGTACCGCCAGAGGCAGGGCTCCGCTGTCGGGCTCTAGATGGGTGGAGGCCCACGCGGGATCCACCCCCTGCTCGCAGCTGTAACGGCGAGGAGACGTCGGGGACCGCGCTCGTTGCCCTCCTACCAATCCCAGTGCCCGGGGCGTCGTAATTCATGGCAGCGTAGGTGTGCATGGCCGTCCGGCGAGTACGTGCGTGTGACGTTGACGCGGTGGTGGCGCTGGTGCACGAGCTCGCGGTGTACGAGCGGGCCAGCGGGCAGTGCCGGCTAACCGCTGGGCAGCTGCGCGCGGCGCTGTTCAGCCCGCACCCCGCGCTGTTCGGCCACGTGGCTGAGGTGAATGGCGACATTGCCGGCGTCGCCCTGTGGTTTCTCACCTTCTCCACCTGGGATGGGGTGCACGGCATCTACCTGGAGGATCTGTTCGTACGACCCGTGCACCGCGAAACGGGGCTGGGGCGGCAGCTGGTGGCCGCGCTCGCCGCGGAGTGCATGCGCTGCGGCTATTCCCGGCTGCAGTGGTCGGTGCTGGACTGGAACGATCCCGCGATCGGCTTCTACCGCCGTCTCGGCGCGGTGCCGATGCACGGGTGGACGGTGTTCCGCCTTGACGGTCCCGCGCTCACCGCATTAGCTGGCTCGGCAGCACCTCGCCGGGGCTAGCCCGCGTGTGCAGGGGGTTGGTAGCCGTTTGAGACGCCCAACGGGCGGGTTGGCGGTACTTGAAGAGCCCCCAACTCAGGTGGCGCGCTGGATCTGCAGATCGCTGAGTTTGGACTGGTGATGACCTTGCTCGCCACTCAGTCCGGTGATCCACACCAGCAGATATCGCGAGGGCGGCCCGGCGCGCAGCGGGATCTGGTTGCTGCCCGACCGCAGCGTGGCGGACCCGATCAGAGTGGTCTGCTCCAACCGGGGATTCGGAGACGTCGCGGTGCGGACCTCCAAGACGGTGCCCGCGCTGGGCGACACGACGGTCAGCGCGGCGGCGGAAATGGGCTCCTCGAAGCTCAGCATCACGCCGAGCCCCTTCTTGTAGATAGGGAACTGCTGGAAGTAGGAGTCGGTGGACCAGCCCGTGTTCG
>DATELN010000015.1:0-37699 GCA_035276605.1 Pseudonocardiaceae bacterium
GAAATTTAGGCCACCCTTACCGCCGAACCCGAAGCCGCCGTTGGCTCCGCCGACTGCGTTGCCGCCGTTGGCGTTGCCGCCGGCGCCACCCTGGGCGGTGCCAGCAGCGTTGCCCTGATGACCGCCGAGGTTGATCGGCAAAATGATGATCCCGGTACCGCCGGTTGCGTCGCCGCCGGCGCCAGCAGTGCCGCCATTGCCACCGGTGGTATTGCCATTCTGGCCGCCATTGCCACCCGTTCCGGCACCACCATCACCGACCATGACAACCAGTGAAAGAACGGTACGGCTTGGCAGCAGCTCAACCTGCTGGCCATCAAGCTCAGCAAAGCTCATCGCGTCAGACACCAATTCCTCCTAGTAGAAACGTGATCCCGGTGAACCGGGGACAGAGCCTGTCGTTGAGTCCACCCATCCGAACCGCTATCGGGTGATTGAGCCTGTCTCAGGATTCATCGCGGGGGATCTTCAAGCGTAACCAGAAATCGGCGCGAACCACTCGTATGGTCTAGCGGGTACTAATCAAGCGACTCCGTAAATACTGCACGTTCGAGTTTTCCGTCCATCCTGCCCGATGCAGTGTAGTCGCATAATGAATAACGAATGACCAGACCTTTAATGCCAGGATGAATGTTGGGTAAATATGAAAAGGGCGTCATCCGACGCTAGGTGTGGGCGCATCGCTCGCGACGTGGCCACCAGGCAAGGCGCCTTTAGAACTAGGCACACGTTCTACTCAGCTGGGGTGCTGCCCGGCTCAGGTGTTGCGTAGCGTGGGGCTGTGGCCGTCACCCTGCAGTACGGATACCCGCAGCCCCCGACCAACCTGCCGCGCACGGTGGGTGCCCTGCGCGCGTCCAGGCACGTTCACCGTGAGATCAAAAATGAAATACGGGCGAACCTGCTTGACGCCTTGCGCAGTGGCCGCGACCCGTGGCCGGGAATCATCGGGTTTGCCGACAGCGTGTTGCCGCGGCTGGAGCGGGCGCTGCTGGCCGGACACGACGTGGTGCTGCTGGGGGAGCGTGGCCAGGGCAAGACCCGGCTGCTGCGCACGTTGGTCGGGTTACTGGATGAGTGGACGCCGGTTATTGCGGGTGCCGAGCTGGCCGAACACCCCTACCAGCCGATCACCCCGGCCTCGCTGCTGCGCGCGGCCGAGCTCGGTGACGACCTGCCGGTGGCCTGGCTGCACCGGTCATTGCGCTACACCGAGAAACTCGCCACCCCGGACACGTCCGTCGGCGATCTGGTGGGCGATGTCGACCCGGTGAAAGTCGCCGAAGGTCGCCGGCTGGGCGATCCGGAGACGATCCATTACGGGCTGGTACCCCGCGCGCACCGCGGCATCGTGGCCATCAACGAGCTGCCCGACCTGGCCGAGCGGATCCAGGTCGCGCTGCTCAACGTGATGGAAGAGCGCGACATCCAGGTCCGCGGATACACCCTGCGGTTACCGCTGGACGTGCTGCTGGTGGCCAGCGCCAACCCCGAGGACTACACCAACCGGGGCCGGATCATCACCCCACTTAAGGACCGTTTCGGCGCCGAAATCCGCACTCACTACCCGCGGGAGATGGCCGCCGAGCTGGCGCTAGTGGCCCAAGAAGCTGACCTGAGCAGCATCGGCGCGCAGGTCGGGGAGCCGCTGCTGGAGGTGTTGGCCCGCTTTGCTCGGCACCTTCGTGCCAGCGCGGCGATCGACCAGCGCTCCGGGGTGTCGGCGCGGTTCGCGGTGGCCGGTGCGGAGACCGTCGCCGCCGCCGCCCTGCGCCGGGCTGCGCTGACCGGTGAGGACCACGCGGTGGCTCGGCCGGTCGACCTGGAGGCGGTGCCGCCGGTGCTGCGCGGCAAGCTGGAGTTTGAGTCCGGTTATGACCAACCTTCTGAAAACAGCACCGGACGTGACGAGCAGGGCGAGGTACTCACCCACCTGCTGCGCCGCGCAGTGGCCGACACTGCCCGAGCGCGGCTGCGAGGCCTAAATCTGGCGCCGCTGGCTGCGGCGGTCTCCGGCGGCCACCGGGTAGCCACCGGCGAGCAGGTTCCCGCCACCGAGGTGCTGGCTGCGCTGCCCGAGCTGCCGGTGCTGCACGAGGTCGTCACCCGGCTCGGTGCCGCCCCGGGTGGTCCACCCGGTCCGATCGCCGCTGCCATCGAACTCGCGCTGGAGTCGCTGTACCTCACCCGCAAGCTGGGCAAGGACGTCGAAAACGGCCGCACGGTCTACGGATCCCGAGAATGACCTCGGCGAGCCGGTACAGCTACGGGCCCTGGCACGGCGGCCCGGACCCGCTGGCGCCCCCACCTGACCTGTCCGCAGCGCTGGACCAAATCGGCCGCGACGTGATGGACGGGTCGTCACCGCGGGCGGCCATGCGAGAACTGCTGCGCCGCGGGCTGCCAGGCACCCGCGGGATGGACGAGCTGGCCCGCCGGATCTGGCAGCGGCGTGCCGAGATCACCCGCCGCCACCGGCTGGACGGAACCCTCCAGCAGGTCCGCGAGCTGCTGAACAAGGCGCTGGCCGCGGAGCGGCAGGTGCTGTTTCCCGATCCTGCCGATGACGCCCGGTTCCGCGAGGCCCGACTCGACGCGCTGCCCCCGGACACCGCCCGCGCGGTCACCGAACTCGCCGACTACGACTGGCGGTCCACCGACGCCGCGCAGGCCTACCAGCAAATCCGCGACTTGCTCGGCCAGCAACTGCTCGAGCAGCGCTTCGAGGGCATCAAGCAGGCGCTGCAATCCAGCTCGCCCGAAGACGTCGAGCGGATCCGGCGGATGCTGTCGGATCTCAATGATCTGCTAGCCGCCCACGCCCGCGGTGAACCGGACACCCCCCAGCGCTTCGAGCAGTTCATGCGCAAGCACGGGGACTTCTTTCCCGAGCGCCCTCGCAACGTCGAAGAGTTGATCGATGCACTGGCCGCCCGGGCCGCCGCGTCACAGCGGATGCTCAACTCGATGAGTGCACAGCAGCGCGCCGAACTCGCCGAGCTCATCCAGCAAGCCTTCGGTGACCCCCGGCTAGCTCAACAGTTGGCGACGTTAGACGCTCACCTGCAGGCACTGCGCCCCGGCGAGGACTGGCAAGGATCCGAGCGTTTCCGCGGTCAGGACCCACTCGGCCTGGGTGAGGGAGCGCAGGCGATGGCCGATCTCGCCGAGCTGGATGCGCTGGCCGAGCAGTTCTCCCAGTCTTATGCCGGGGCCCGCGCCGAGGACGTCGACCTCGAGGCGCTGGCCCGGCAGCTGGGCGACGAGGCGCGCGTCGACGCTCGCCGGCTCGCCGAGCTGGAACGTGAACTGGAGCGCCACGGTTTTGTCGAACGAGCCCCAGACGGGTCGCTGCGGCTGTCACCCAGGGCGATGCGCCGGCTAGGTTCGCAGGCCCTGGCCGACGTGGTCCATCTGCTGGGTAGCCGGCGTGGCGAGCGGGAGTTACGCCGGGCCGGTGCTGCGGGGGAACCGAGCGGGGGTACCCGGCCGTGGCAGTTCGGCGACGCCGAGCCGTGGGACGTGCCCCGCACCGTGCGCAATGGTGTCCTTCGTCGTGCCGCCACCGGCAGCGCAGAACCCTTGTTGACGGTCGAGGACGTCGAGGTGGTGGATACCGAGCAGCGTGCGCGGGCTGCAGTGGCGTTGTGCGTCGACACCTCCTGGTCGATGGTGCAAGACGGGCACTGGGTGCCGATGAAACGCACCGCACTAGCGCTGCACCACCTGGTGCGGACCCGGTTCCGGTCCGACGCACTGGAACTGATCACCTTCGGGCGGCACGCCCAGCGGGTGGACATCGCGGAACTGACTGGCCTGGGCGGGGTGTGGGAGCAGGGCACCAATCTGCACCACGCGCTGCTGCTGGCTGGGCGGCATCTGCGTCGCCACCCAGATGCGGCCCGGGTGCTGCTCGTGGTCACCGATGGGGAGCCCACTGCGCATCTGGAACCCGACGGTGAGGCGGTATTCAGCTACCCGCCGCAGGCCCAGACGCTGGCGCTGACCGTGCGCGAGATGGACCGGTTGGCCCACAACGGCACCGCGGTGAGCATCGTGATGCTCGGCCACGACCCTCGCCTCGCAGCATTTGTGCACGGCCTGGCCCGGCGCTGCGGCGGCCGCGTGCTCGACCCTGGCGTAGACGGGCTGGGCGCCGCAGTCGTCGGCGACTACCTCCGCCACCGCAAACATTCCTGAGCATCAGAGCGCGACACACCGTGCACGGAGGGGCGACACGCCGCAACCTGGTATGTCGAGCCCCCGCGCACCGCGTGTCGCGCTCCGGTGTCCGGTGTGTCGCGCTCTCCGGCACGGTGCCGACTGCGCCGATGGCGCCCCGCGGTGACGTAGTGTCGAACGCATGCAGCCCTGGACGTCGACAGCGTTGCCCCAGCTACCCGGTCAGGGTCCACCGCTACGGCTGCACGACACCGCCGCTGGGCGAATCCGGCTTACCGCGCCCGGGCCTACCGCGCGGATGTACGTGTGCGGAATCACGCCGTACGACGCGACCCACTTAGGCCATGCCGCCACCTACCTCGCTTTCGACCTGGTGCACCGGTACTGGCTCGACAATGGCCACCAGGTGCATTACGTGCAGAACGTCACCGACGTCGACGACCCCTTACTGGAACGGGCGATCCGCGACCAGGACGATTGGGTAGTCCTCGGAATGCGCGAGACCGCGCTGTTCCGGGAAGACATGGAGTCACTGCGGGTGCTACCGCCCCGGGACTTCGTCGGTGCCGTCGAAGCGATCGGCGAGATCGTCGAGGTCATCGCCAAGCTGCTCGCCTGCGGCGCGGCCTACCGGATCGACGATCCCGACTACCCGGATATCTATTTCGACCACCAGGCCGCCCCGCATTTCGGCTCGGAGTCAGGTTATGACGAGGCCACCATGGCCCAGCTCTTCGCTGAGCGCGGTGGTGATCCGCAGCGCCCCGGCAAGCGCCACCCGCTGGACGCTCTGATGTGGCGTACTGCCCGCGAAGGCGAGCCATCCTGGGACTCCGAGTTGGGGCCGGGACGTCCTGGCTGGCATGTAGAGTGCTGCGCGATCGGCCTCAACCGGTTGGGCATGGGCTTCGACGTCCAGGGCGGCGGCTCGGATCTGATCTTTCCGCACCACGAGTTCTCCGCTGCCCACGCCGAGGCGCTGACCGGCGAATCCCCGATGGCACGGCACTACGTGCACACCGGCATGATCGGCCTCAACGGTGAGAAGATGTCGAAGTCGAAGGGCAATCTGGTCTTCGTTTCCCGGCTGCGGGCCGATCAGGTGGACCCGATGGCGCTGCGGCTGGCTTTGCTATCCGACCACTACCGCACCGACCGCTCCTGGCACACCGGAATGCTCGACGAGGCGGTGGCCCGTTTGGCTCGCTGGCGGCAGGCCGTCGCAGAACCCGCCGGTGCCCCCGCACAGGATGCGGTCACGATGCTTCGCGCCCACCTGGCCGATGACCTGGACACCGCTGGCGCCCTGGCCGCGGTGGACAGGTGGGTCAACGAGACACTGACAAGGCGCGGCCGCGATGTCGACGCCCCTGCGCTGCTGACCACCGCAGTGGATGCCCTACTGGGCATCGCGCTGTGACCGGCGCGCTGACTGGTTCGAACATGCCAGATAGTCGGAGCGGAACACTGGCCGAAGTGGTGCCTTCGCTACTGGCCGGTCTGGGCGTCGCGGGGTTCGTCGATCGGCTGCATATCATCCCGGCACGAAGCATCTGCCTGCTACTCGTAGACGGTCTTGGGTGGCTGGCGCTGCGCAGCCATGGTGGCGACGCCCCGTTCCTGACGTCCTTGGCTGAGGGCAGCGCACCGATCAGCGCCGGGTTTCCCTCCACGACTGCGTCAAACGTGGCCACCATCGGCATGGGCATGCCGGCGGGTCAGCACGGAATCGTCGGGTACTCCTTTGCTATCCCTGAGGGCGAACTGATCAACGCGCTGAGCTGGCACGCCCACGGCGGCGGCAATCGCGCCGATCTTCGCGAGCGGTTCGTGCCCGAGGACATCCAGCCGCACCCCACGGCGCTGGAACGAGCCGCGGCGGCCGGAGTTCGGGTCACCCTGGCGGTTCCGCAGGTGCATCAGGGGTCGGGTCTCAGCCGCGCGGTACTGCGTGGTGGTGAGCTGCGGGGGGTGCATGCACTGGGCGACCTGGCCGGCAACGCCCTGGCAGCGGTGTCCGGCAGCGAGCGGACGTTGTGTTACGCCTACCACGGTGACCTGGATCTGCTTGGCCACATCTACGGGGTGGGGTCACTGCCGTGGCGGCTGCAGCTCAATCACATCGACCGGCTGGCGGCCACGATCGCCGAGCGACTGCCTCCGGGTGCCCAGCTAGTGGTGATCGCCGACCACGGCATGGTGACCGTGCCTGAGGAAGGCAAGCTCGACTTCGATACCGAACCTGCGCTGCAGGCGGGAGTACGTCTGCTAGGCGGGGACGCGCGTGCCCGGTACGTCTACACCGAGGCGGGCGCAACCGAGGATGTGCTCGCGGCGTGGCGTGAGCTGATCGGGGATCGAGCATGGATCCTTACCCGCGACGAGGCTATCGCCGCGGGCTGGTTCGGCCCGGTTGTCGAGCACCGCATCCGCGACCGCATCGGTGACCTCATCGTCGCCGCCCGTATGGACTTCGCGGTCGTGCAGTCCCGCGTCACGCCTAAGTTGAGTCGCCTGATCGGCCACCACGGTTCCCTGACCGACGCCGAACAGCTCGTCCCGCTCCTGTGCTACCGCCCAGACTGATCCAGCCGTCTCATGGCAGCGTGAGCACCGTCACCAGGAGCGTGCGCTGCGAGGATGGCGACCATGGCCGCAGTGTTAACCGCCCATACTGCTCACCTGGACGCCGCCACGCGCAAAGCGGCACGAGCGCTGCTTGACGACGTCTTCGAGGACATGACCGACTACGACTGGGAGCACGCCCTGGGTGGAGTGCACGCCCTGGTGTGGGAGGGCACTGAGCTGATCGGGCACGCGTCGGTGATCCAGCGGCGGCTGCTGCACCGCGGGCGGGCCTTACGCGCGGGCTATGTGGAAGGCGTCGGCGTGCGGGCGGATCGGCGCGGGCGAGGGCACGGCACAGCGATGATGGACGCGCTGGAGCGGCTGGTGCGCGACGCGTACGACTTGGGAGCATTGAGCACGAGCGACGCAGGTGCGGACTTCTACGCCGCGCGTGGCTGGAGACGGTGGCAGGGTCCGTCATCAGCACTGACACCGACTGGGATCCGACGCACCGAGGGCGACGACGGCGGCATTTATGTCCTGGTGCTGGCGGCCCCGCTGGATCTGTCTGGTGCGCTTACCTGTGATTGGCGCGACGGCGACCTCTGGTAGTGCCCGATTCGTCCGCGGCAGTCTGCGGGCCAAAAAGTCGACCGCCTCGGCGCGGTTGTTTGCTCGTGAGCCGGCACGCGAGGATCGGGTGGTGAGTCCAATGTTCACCAGCGAGGCACTCGATTCCGCCGCTGAGGTTGTTCATCGTGTGATGGCGCCGACCCCGCAGTACGCCTGGCCGGTGCTTGGCGCGGAGCTGGGCTGCGAGGTGTGGGTCAAGCACGAGAATCACACCCCGATCGGGGCCTTCAAGATTCGTGGTGGACTCGCTCTGCTAGCAGCCCTGCGGCACCATCGTGAGCCTGCCACGGGCCTGGTGAGCGCCACTCGCGGCAATCATGGGCAGAGCCTCGCTCTGGCTGGACGCCACTATGGGATCCCGGTGACGATCATCGTGCCGGAGAGCAACAGCGTCGAAAAGAACGCGGCAATGCAGGGATTCGGCGCCGACCTCCGCGTGCACGGACGCGACTTCGACGAGGCTCGGGAATACGCCGCCGAGCTCGCCGAAAAGCAGGGGCGGCTGTACGTGTCACCATTTCACCCGGATCTGGTTCGCGGGGTGGCCACCTACGCAAGGGAACTGTTCGCCGCGGTGGGCGAGCTGGACGCGGTCTACGTGCCGGTAGGCATGGGGTCAGGGATCTGCGGATTGATCACCGTGCGCGACCTGCTGGGGCTGCGCACCGCGGTGGTGGGAGTGGTTGCACGGGGTGCGCCGGCTTACGCTCGCTCGTTCACGGCCGGGCATCCGGTATGCACCGCCGAGGCGGCCACCTTTGTCGACGGCGTAGCGGTACGCGTACCTGACCCGACGGCAGTCCAAGTCATCAACGCCGGAGCCGATGGGATTGTCGAAGTCAGCGACGAGGACACCGCAACGGCGATGCGGCTGCTCTACCGCACCACCCACAACGTCGCTGAACCCGCCGGTGCCATCGCCCTCGCCGCGCTGACCCAGCGGCGCAACCGGCACCGCGGCGGCCGTGTTGCCGTCATCCTCACCGGCAGCAACGTTGACACTCAGCTATTCGCGACCGTGCTCACGGGTACTCACGTCCCCGAGGTCCGGACGTGCCTCCAGGGCGACGGCGGCGCAGGTAGCGCTCGAAGTCCGCGGCGATAGCGTCGCCGCTGGCTTCCTGCAAGGTGAGGTCGGTGTCGCCGCGCTCCTCCAACGCACGCACGTAGCTGGCGACCTCGTCGTCCTCGTCGGCCATCTCGCTGACGGTCGCCTCCCACTCCTCGGATTCTTCGGGGAGCGCACCGAGTGGCACCTCAAGGTCGAGCACTTCCTCCACGCGGTGCAGCAGCGCCAAGGTGGCCTTAGGGGAAGGCGGTGCGGAGACGTAGTGCGGCACCGCAGCCCAAAACGAGATGGCCGGCACCCCGGCTTGCACACACGCGTCCTGGAAAACTCCCACGATGCCGGTCGGGCCCTCATATTTGGAGCGTTCCAGCTGGAACCGGGCGGCCGAGGCCGCGTCGTAGGAGGTGCCGGTGACGGGTACCGGTCGAGTGTGCGGGGTGTCGGCTAGTAGCGCACCCAACGTCACCACACTGGTGATCCCGAGGTCCATGACGTAGCGCAGCAGCTCGTTACAGAACGACCGCCAGCGCATGTTCGGTTCGATGCCGTGCACCAGCACCACGTCGAAGTCGGCTCCTGGGGGTCGACACACCGACAGGCGGGTGGTGGGCCAGTCGATACGCCGCGTGATGCCGTCCACCAGCTTCGTGGTGGGTCTGGTGACCTGGAAGTCGTAATAGTCCTCGGGGTCCAGCTCAGCCAAGGGTTTCGCACCCCAGCTCAGCTGCAGATGCTCGATCGCAGTGCTCGCAGCGTCCCCGGCGTCATTCCAGCCCTCGAAGGCGGCCACCAGCACCGGCGAGGTGAGCTGGGGCAGCGGCGATCGGCGGGCGGCCGGTTCGCTGCCGGAGTGGTCTGGATAGGTCACCGCGCTAGCCTACGGCTCCTGGGCCCCGCTGGCCGTGCCACGCTACTGGGCAATTCCCAGCAACACTGAAATCGCTGCTTTAGGCTGCGTATCATGTCCTCCTTATCGCTGCTCGATGTTCTGACGCGCCGTGTCGTGGTGGCTGATGGGGCGATGGGCACGATGTTGCAGTCAGTGGCCTTGACCTTGGATGACTTCGCCGGGTTGGAGGGCTGCAATGAGATCCTCAACGTCACCCGCCCAGATGTTGTCCGTACGGTGCACCGGGGCTACTTGGAAGCCGGTGCCGATGCGGTCGAGTCCAATACTTTCGGCGCCAATCTGGCCAATCTCGCCGAATACGGCATCGCCGATCGGATCCGGGAACTAGCCGAGGTGGGTGCCACCCTGGCCCGCGAGGTGGCAGACGAGTTCACCGAACCGCAGCACCCCCGCTTCGTGCTCGGATCGGTAGGGCCCGGCACCAAACTGCCCACCCTGGGGCACATCGGTTTCGCCGAGCTGCGTGACGCCTACGTCCAGCAGGTCCGGGGCCTGCTCGCCGGCGGAGTCGACGCGGTGCTGGTGGAGACCAGCCAGGACCTGCTGCAGTGTAAGGCGGCCGTGAATGCCGCACGCCGGGCGATGGTCGCCGAGGGCCGCCACGTCCCGATCATTGCCCAGGTCACCGTGGAAACCACCGGCACCATGCTGCTGGGTACCGAGATCGGCGCCGCGCTCATCGCGCTGGAACCCTTGGGGATTGACCTGATAGGCCTAAACTGCGCCACTGGTCCAGCCGAGATGAGTGAGCACCTGCGCCAGCTGGCTAAACATTCGCGGATACCGCTGTCGGTGATGCCCAACGCCGGCCTGCCCGAGCTTGGCACCAGTGGCGCGGTCTACCCGCTCACTCCAGAGGAGCTGGCCACTGCGCTGGTCGGCTTCGTCACCGAGTTCGGCGTGCGGCTAGTCGGTGGGTGCTGCGGCACGACCCGGGAGCACATCGCGGTGGTGGCGCAGGCGGTAGCGGAAGTGGATCCTCGGCCCCGGCGGCCGCGGCCCGAGCCGGGGGTGTCGTCGCTGTACGCCGCAGTTCCGTTCCGCCAGGACGCCAGCGTGTTGATGGTCGGCGAGCGGACCAACGCGAACGGATCGAAGGCGTTTCGGGAGGCGATGCTGGCTGAGCGTTTCGACGACTGCGTGCAGATCGCCCGCGCGCAGACGCGCGATGGCGCACATCTGATCGACCTGTGCGTGGACTACGTCGGCCGTGACGGGGAAGCCGACATGGCCGCGCTGGCCGGACGGCTGGCCACCGCGTCGACACTGCCGATCATGCTGGACTCCACCGAGCCCGCAGTGCTGCGCGCCGGGCTGGAACGGCTCGGTGGGCGGTGTGCGGTCAACTCGGTGAACTACGAGGACGGCGACGGGCCGGGCTCGCGCTACCAGCGCGTGATGCAGCTGGTCCGCGAGCACGGCGCCGCCGTGGTGGCCCTGTGCATCGACGAGGAGGGGCAGGCCCGCACCGCGGATTGGAAGGTTCAGGTGGCCTCCCGGCTGATCGACGACCTCACCGCCAGCTGGGGCCTGCGCACCTGCGATGTCATCGTCGACTGCCTCACTTTCCCCGTCTCGACGGGTCAGGAAGAAACCCGTCGTGATGCACTGGAGACCATCGAGGCGATCCGCGAGGTCAAGCGGCGTTATCCAGAGGTGCACACCATCCTCGGAGTTTCCAATGTGTCTTTCGGGCTCAATCCCGCTGCGCGCCAGGTGCTCAACTCCGTGTTCCTGCACGAGTGCGTGCAGGCGGGGTTAGATACCGCGATCGTGCATCCGTCGAAGATCATTCCGATGGCGCGGATCCCGGACGACCAGCGCGCCGTGGCTCTCGATTTGGTCTACGACCGGCGCCGCGATGGCTATGACCCGCTGCAGCAGCTGATGGCGCTGTTCGAAGGCATGACCACGTCGTCATCAAGGCAATCCCGGGCGGCTGAGCTGGCTGCGCTACCCCTGTTTGAGCGGTTGGAACGGCGCATCGTCGACGGGGAGCGCAACGGGCTACTCGAGGACCTCGACGCCGCTCTGGAGCAGCGTCCCGCGCTGCAGATCATCAACGACACCCTGCTGTCCGGGATGAAAACTGTGGGTGAGCTGTTCGGCTCGGGGCAGATGCAGCTGCCGTTCGTGCTGCAGTCGGCCGAGGTGATGAAAGCATCCGTCGCGCATCTCGAACCCCACATGGAGCGCTCCGAGGATGACACCGGGAAGGGCCGACTGGTGCTGGCCACGGTGAAGGGTGACGTCCATGACATCGGTAAGAACTTGGTCGACATCATCCTGTCCAACAACGGCTATGACGTGATCAATCTCGGCATCAAGCAGCCCATCAGCGCCATCCTGCAGGCTGTCGCGGATCACCAGGCGGATGCCATCGGGATGTCCGGGCTGCTGGTGAAATCCACGGTGATCATGAAGGAAAACCTGGAGGAGATGAACTCCCGTGGCCGGTCCGGCACTCCGGTGCTGCTCGGTGGGGCGGCGCTGACTCGTGCCTACGTTGAAAACGACCTTGCCGAGCTTTACGCCGGGGAGGTGCGGTACGCCCGGGACGCTTTCGAGGGTCTGCGACTGATGGACTCGATCATGACCAGGAAGCGGGGCGGCACGGTGGCAGCCGATCCCGTGGAGCAAGCTAAAGCAGCTGAGCGCAAGGCTCGCCGGGAGCGGTCGCTGCGCATCGCGCAGGCACGCCGGGCCCGGGAAGCTGACTCCGAGGAACCGGTAGCAGCGCGTTCCGACGTGGCCACCGACGTACCGATTCCCACGCCACCGTTTTGGGATTCCCAGGTGGTCAAAGGCATTCCGGTAGCCGAGTTCGCGGCGCTACTGGACGAGCGGGCCACCTTTCTGGGCCAGTGGGGTTTGCGTGGATCTCGAGGCAAGGACGGCCCCTCCTTCGAGGAACTGGTGGAGACGGATGGTCGGCCTCGACTGCGCTACTGGATAGACCGGCTCACCACCGAAGGGGTGCTCGCGCACGCCGGAGTTGTCTATGGCTATTTTCCGGTGGTCGCAGACGCCGACGCGCTGATCGTGCTCGCGAAACCCCGCCCGGACGCAGCTGAGCGGTTCCGTTTCACATTTCCCCGCCAGCGCCGTGATCGCCGGCTGTGCCTGGCAGATTTCTACCGGCCGCGGTGGGCAGCGGTGGCCGCTGGCGAGGTGGACGTACTGCCGTTGCAGCTGGTCACGATGGGGCAGCCGATCGCCGACTACGCCGCTGAGCTGTTCGCCAAGGATGCTTACCGGGATTACCTTGAGGTGCATGGCCTTGGTGTGCAGCTGACCGAGGCCTTGGCGGAGTACTGGCACCAGCGGATCCGGCAGCAGTTGACGTTCTCCTCCGGGGCTGCGGTGGCCGAGGAAGATCCCGCCGACGTGGAAGACTTCTTCAAACTCCGGTATCGGGGAGCGCGGTACTCGCTGGGCTACGGTGCCTGTCCGCAGCTGGAGGATCGCGCGAAGATCGTCGCGCTGCTGCGGCCGGATCGGATCGGTGTGACGCTGTCGGAGGAGTTCCAACTGCACCCGGAGCAGTCCACCGACGCCATCGTCGCGCACCACCCGGAAGCGAAGTATTTCAATGCCTGAGAGGGAGGGGGTCGTGAGTGCGTAACAGTGTTCTGACACTGTTACGCACTCACGAGTCTGCATGACATTCGACGAGCTGTTCGCCGTGCTTAGCGAGCGGGCCCGCAACCGGCCGCAGGGATCAGGCACCGTCGCGGCGCTCGACGACGGGATACATGCGCAGGGCAAAAAGGTGCTCGAGGAGGCCGGTGAGGTGTGGATCGCCGCCGAGCACGAGTCCGACGAACGATTGGCGGAGGAGATCTCCCAGCTGCTCTACCGGGTGCAGGTGCTCATGCTCGGCCGGGGAATCAGCACCGCCGACGTCTACCGCTACCTGTGAGGTGGCAATGACTGGGGATTCCAAGATGCTGCGGGTTGCCCTACCCAGCAAGGGCACCCTCGCAGCACCCGCCTCGGAGATGCTGGCTGAGGCAGGCTACCGGCAGCGGCACGATGCCAAGGACCTGACCGTCATCGACACGGTCAACGAGGTGGAGTTCTTCTTCCTCCGACCCCGGGATATCTCCGTCTATGTGGGTTCCGGAGAGCTGGACCTGGGAATCACCGGCCGGGATCTGGTACTGGACTCCCAGGCGCCGGTCACCGAACGGCTTGCGCTCGGCTTCGGCGGATCCTCTTTCCGGTACGCCGCCCCGGTGGGGCGCGAATGGAAGGTCGGTGATCTGGACGGGCTGCGCGTGGCCACGGCGTACCCGCGGCTGGTAGCAGCAGATCTCGCCCGGCATGGCGTCCACGTCACGCTGATCCAGCTCGATGGTGCCGTAGAGATCTCGGTGCAGCTGGGTGTGGCAGATGCCATCGCTGACGTGGTGGGGTCTGGCCGCACCCTGCGCCAGCACGGCCTGGTGGCTTTCGGCGATCCCATCTGCACCTCCGAGGCAGTGCTTGTGGAGCGCTGCGACGCGGCGCCATCGCCGGAACGGGCTCAGCTCACCGCCCGCTTGCAAGGCGTCGTGTTCGCCCAGCAGTACCTGATCGTCGACTACGACTGCCCACGCGCCGTGCTCGAGGCGGCGATCGCCATCACACCTGGGTTGGAGTCGCCGACCCTGTCCCCGCTAGCCGATCCCGACTGGGTGGCCGTGCGAGCCATGGTTCCCCGTAAGGACGCCAACCGGATCATGGACGAGCTCTCCGCGTGCGGCGCCAAGGCCATCCTGGCCAGCGACATCCGCTCCTGCCGGTTCTGAAGTCCCGACATGGAGACCTATCGGGGTTGTGACGCCTGGTTTCACCCCGATATGTCTCCCTGCCGGGGGTGGTCATCGTCCTCGCCGGCGCTAGAAGGGCCTGGCCAACCGGGGTAGGGGGGTGGGGTGCCGCCGAACGCCGGGCAACAAGGCTTGTGGTCGCACCAGTCGCACATGCGGCTGGGGTTAGGGCGGAAGTCACCGCTGCGGGCGGCGCGCTGGATCGCCGACCAGATCGCGGCCAGCGTGCGTTCGAAGCGGATCAGTTCCGCCTCATCCGGCGTGTAGCTCAGGGTCTGCTGATTGGCCAGATACAGCAGCCGCAACTGGCGCGGTACCACCCCTCGGATCCGCAGCAGCGCCAGCGCGTAGAACTTCATCTGGAACAGCGCCTTGGCCTCGAAGACCTCCCGCGGCACGGCGCCGGTCTTGTAGTCCACCACCCGGATGTCCCCACTGGCGGCGACGTCGATCCGGTCAATGTATCCCCGCAACAGCAGTGATTCCCCGTCGTGGGGATTGCTGGTGGCCAGCTCCGCCTCCACCAGCAGTTCGCAGGCCTCCGGCTCAACCGCTCGCGGGTCTTCCAGCGCGAAGTAGCCATCGACCAACGCACGCGTTGATTCGAGCCATTCCACCTGCTCCGGATCGTCAGGTCCAGTGAACAGCTCAGCCAGCTCCGGGTTGTCAGCCAGCACGTCGTGCCAGGCTGGAGCAACAAGCTCGCGCCCGGCGGCGGGATCGCGCCGGTCGGCGGGCAGCGCGAAAAGCCGCTCCAGCACGGCATGCACCACGGTGCCCCGGACCTGTGCCCTGCTGGGCGTCTCAGGCAGCCGGTCGACCACCCGGAACCGGTACAGCAACGGGCACTGCTTGAAGTCGGCCGCCCGCGACGGTGACAGTGCCGGGCGCCGGCGGGCGACGCTGCTGGTAGCGGGCTGCCGGTCGGCCAGGGTGTCCGTCATGGCTGGCAGCGTAGGGCAACCTGCCGACAACGCGGTGCACCCGGCGGTCTGTCACCATGACCGTCTGTGATTCGAGCCAGCGGACCATTCCAACCCGGCGATCGGGTGCAGATCACCGATCCCAAGGGACGCCGGCACACGGTGGTGCTGGAACCTGGAGCGCAGTTCCACACCCACCGCGGTGCGTTGGCCCATGACGATCTCATTGGGCTGCCCGAGGGCAGTGTCGTCACGTCCACCTCAGGTACGCAGTACCTCGCGTTGCGGCCGCTGCTTGCCGATTACGTGCTTGCCATGCCCCGCGGCGCGCAGGTGATCTATCCGAAGGATGCTGCACAGATCTTGATGTTCGGAGACATCTTCCCCGGTGCCCGGGTGCTCGAAGCCGGCGCCGGCTCCGGCGCGCTGACCTGCTCACTGCTCCAGGCGGTCGGCGACCACGGCAGCGTCACCTCCTACGAGGTGCGTCCGGACCATGCCCAGCAGGCCGCGGCCAACGTGGAACGATTCTTCGGCCGCGCCGTACCCCACTGGCAGTTACGAGTGGCCGACCTGGATACCCACCCCGCTGCGGAGCCGGTCGATCGTGTGGTGCTCGACATGCTTCATCCGTGGGCGGCGCTGCCGGCCGTATCGGCCGCGCTGGTGCCTGGGGGTGTGCTCATGGTCTATGTGGCCACCACCACCCAGCTGTCCCGCAGCGCCGAGGCAGTGCGGGAGGCCGGTTGTTACACAGAGCCACAAGCATGGGAAACGTTGCAGCGGCCCTGGCACATCGTCGGGCTCGCGGTGCGTCCCGAGCACCGGATGGTCGGGCACACCGCATTCCTGCTCACCGCACGGCGATTGGCGCCCGGTGTCGTCCCACCTACCCCGCAGCGGCGACCCAGCCGTTCCAACCGGCGTCTGTAACCGCAGTGTTCGCGTTGCTGAGGTATTTGATCTGCGGTTAACTCCCGAATTGCAGGTGCAGTCCCGTACCGTTGATGCTCTGGCAGAACCATGCGGGAGGAGGTGCCTCGTGCCGCACGAATATCCCGGCGACCGAGCCGCTGAGGGTCGCGTCGATCCTGCGCTTGCCGCCCAGATCAGGGTCCTAGAGGACGAGGTGACGCTGTTGCGCCGCCGCTTGACCGAATCTCCTCGGCACGTCCGGTTACTTGAAGAGCGCCTGGCTGAGGCATCCGCGTCGGTAGCCCAGCTCACCGAGCGCAACGCCAAGCTGGTCGAGACCCTTCGGGAGGCCCGCAGCCAACTGCTCGCGTTGCGTGAAGAGGTCGATCGCCTGGCCCAGCCCCCCAGCGGCTACGGCGTGTTTCTCGGCTTCTTCGACGACGGCTCGGTGGACGTGTTCACCTCTGGTCGACGGATGCGGGTGGCGGTGTCACCCGCGGTGGAGATCCCGCAACTGCGCCGGGGCCAGAGCGTGCGGCTCAACGAGGCGCTGACCGTCGTGGAGGCCGGCGTCTTTGAGTCCACCGGCGAGGTCTGCATGTTGCGTGAAGTGATGTCCTGCGGCCAGCGCGCCCTGGTCGTGGGCCATGCCGACGAGGAGCGGGTGGTGTGGCTGGCCGACCCGCTGCTGCCCGGACCGGATAACCCCGACATGGTGCCGCTCAAGCCAGGTGACTCGCTGGTGGTGGATACCAAGGCCGCTTATGCCTACGAGCGGGTACCAAAGGCGGAGGTGGAAGACCTCGTCCTGGAGGAGGTGCCTAACGTCGGGTACGAGGACATCGGCGGTCTGGCCAACCAGATCGAACAGATACGCGACGCCGTCGAGCTGCCATTCCTGCACGCCGACTTGTTCCGCACCTACGAACTGCGCCCACCCAAGGGCGTGCTGCTCTACGGCCCTCCGGGGTGCGGCAAGACGCTGATCGCCAAGGCGGTGGCCAACTCGTTGGCCAAGAAGGTGGCCCAGGTCCGGGGAGATAGCGAGGCCAAGAGTTACTTCCTCAACATCAAGGGCCCGGAACTGCTCAACAAGTACGTCGGAGAAACCGAGCGGCACATCCGGATGATCTTCCAGCGGGCCCGGGAGAAAGCATCCGAGGGCACGCCGGTCATCGTGTTCTTCGACGAAATGGACTCGATCTTCCGAACCCGCGGGTCGGGGGTGTCGTCCGACGTCGAAACGACGATCGTGCCGCAGCTACTCAGCGAGATCGACGGCGTCGAGGGGCTGGAGAACGTCATCGTCATCGGGGCGTCCAACCGCGAGGACATGATCGATCCGGCGATCCTGCGTCCCGGACGGCTGGACGTGAAGATCAAAATCGAGCGTCCGGATGCCGAGGCAGCCAAAGATGTCTTCTCCAAGTACCTGACGCCCACGCTGCCGCTGCACGCTGACGATCTCGCTGAGTTTCGGCGTGATCGCCAGGCCTGCATTCAAGCGATGATCCAAGCCACCGTCGAACGGATGTACGCCGAAAGTGAGGAGAATCGCTTCCTCGAGGTCACCTACGCCAACGGCGACAAAGAGGTCCTCTACTTCCGCGACTTCAACTCTGGCGCGATGATCCAGAACATCGTCGACCGGGCGAAGAAGAAGGCCATCAAGTCGGTCTTGGAGACTGGTCAACCTGGACTACGCATGACCCATCTCCTCGACTCGATCGTCGACGAGTTCGCCGAGAACGAGGACCTGCCCAACACCACCAACCCGGACGACTGGGCGCGGATCTCGGGCAAGAAGGGCGAACGCATCGTCTACATCCGGACTCTGGTTACCGGCAAGAACGCCGAGTCTGGTCGGGCCATCGACACGGCCACCAACACCGGCCAGTACCTGTAGGAGGCGCGCGTAATCGCGTGAATTGAATCGGCGGACGCGCCGTGAACTCGACCGCAGCGACGTGCGTATGGCCTAGTCACGTCGGTAGCGTCGAGTTCATGGCGCGCATCGATCACCCAGCGTTAGCGGTGCAGAACCGCTCACCAGCGGTGGGCCACGGCCAGCGCCCAGGCCAGGGCTAGCAACGAGCCCGTCGAGGTGAATGCCCGGAAGGTGTTCCAGCGCACCCAGCTCGTCTCGAACGCCGTTCGTACGGCGGTCAGGTTAGGGATCTGGTCAGGAGCGCCGGCCGCGGCGAGCGCGTTGTTCAGTGGAACGTTGATCACGGCCGTGCTCATGAAGGTAGTTAACGCCAGGACGAAGCCGACGATCACCCAGATCTGTGCCGGCGAACCTCGACCGGCGTGCAGTGCGACAGCCAGCGCGCCCAGCAGCGGCGCACCGAGGAACGAGAGCATGAACCAGGGGTTGATGATCGCTGTGTTGATCTGTTGCATGGCCGCTATGAACGTCCGGTTGTCACCTCGGCCCAGCCCGGGCATCACCGCACAGGAAAAGGCGTAGTACAGGCCCGCTTGCCACCCGCTGGCCAGGGTAGCCAGCATCAGGCTGGATAGCCGAACGAACTCCCACATGACATCCTCCACGCTCAGGACGAGTCCTAGACGCTGCTCGCGGCGGCGTCGCGGGTGTAGTGGGCGAAGGTCAGGTTCTGTGCTATTTGCGTCCTGGTCATGGACTCAGTGAAACCGGAGCAGGCGAGACGAGCCATCGCCGAACGGCTCATTCGCATGTTCATCCGTCTACACTTCCGACGTGGATGCACTTGCGGGCCTGCTAGACGGGCCCAGGGCTCGAGGTGCATTTCTGATGCGCTGCGTGATGGACCCGCCGTGGTGCATCCGCATTCAGGACGAAGCGCCACTGGCACTGACGGCCGTCACCCGCGGCCAGGTGTGGATATGGCCCGACGACGGGCCGCCAGTGCGGCTCGGTACGGGAGACGTCGTGGTCAACCGCGGCCCGGCCCCGTACACCATCGGCGACGACCCGGCCGCAACCAGGCCGCGGGCAGTGATCTACCCCGGCCAGAATTGCGTCACGTTGGACGGCAAGCCGCTGCACCAAGAGATGGCACTGGGCGTGCGCAGCTGGGGCAACAGCCTGCACGGCGAGACGGTCATGCTCACCGGCGCCTACCAGATGCGGGGTGAGGTCAGCCGCAGACTGCTGCGGGTTTTGCCCGCCATGCTGACACTCACCGCCGACGAGTGGAATTCACCGCTGATCCCGCTGCTCGCCGAGGAGATCACCAAGGACGAACCGGGGCAGGAGGCGGTGCTGGACCGGCTGCTCGACTTACTGCTGATCGCGGTGCTGCGCACCTGGTTCGCCCGCCCGGAGGCGCAGGCGCCAGCCTGGTACCGGGGCTACGCCGATCCCGTGGTCGGTCGGGCGCTGCACCTGCTGCACCACAACCCCGCCCATGGATGGACAGTCGCCTCGCTGGCCTCGGCCACCGGGGTATCTAGAGCGGCGCTGGCACGGCGGTTAGGCGAGCTGGTCGGTGAGCCACCGATGAGCTTCCTCACCAGCTGGCGTATGGCGTTGGCCGCCGACCTACTTCGGGAGCCGGACACCACCATCGCCGCTGTCGCCCGCCAGGTCGGCTATGCCAGCCCGTACGCGCTGAGCAGCGCATTCAAGCGGATACAGGGCGTGAGCCCTCGCCAGTTCCGGCAACGAGCTGCGACTGACTGAGGTCAGCGTGATGTACCGCGGACCCTGGCGCTATGCGGTTACTGCTGAGATAGCGCCTTGCGCGATGTCCGTGCTGACGTACCACCACTGAGGTACGCCCCTGACCACGGCTGCGCTGCGCGATGTACGACGACTGCCTCTGCTCAGCCGACGACGGTTCAATACCGGCGACGCAGCATTGATGTACACGGTCAGGGCACGCAACGCCCGGCCACGTCATAGGGAGATCGACATGGTGGCGCAACTGACCAGCTATGCGGTGGCGGCGTACCCGGGCTGGGGTCATGGCCCCGGAACGGGTGGACCCGGCTGGTGGCTCATCTTTCCGATTCTGTTCTGGGCGTTGGTGCTGTCGGTCGTGGGGTACCTCATCTACCGCAGGTCGTCCAAGCAACAGGCGCGAGCCGCAGGTGAACGGGCTCTCGCGGAGCGGTACGCCCGCGGAGAGATCGGTGAAGAAGAGTTGCGGCAGCGCAGGACCGTTTTGCGCGCCAACTGAGGTATCTACCCGCGGGGGTCGTGGGTGGTTCCCCGGTTCGAGCAACCACCCACCGACCGCGTCAGGAGTTCCGCAGCACGGCTTGGATGTCGAGGGAGATCTGCACGGTGTCGCCGATCACCACGCCGCCGCCGTCCAGTGGCAGCTCGGTGTCGATGCCGAAGTCCTTACGGTTGATCTTCGTGGTGGCGGAGAAGCCAGCGCGCGTGCCGCCGTAGGGGTCGGCGCCGAAGCCGGTCAATTCGACGGTGAGCGGTACCTGGCGGGTGATGCCGTGCAAGGTCAGCTCGCCATCCACCACGAGGTGGTCATCGTCCCAGCGTAGGGCGGATGATCGATACGTCATGGTGGGAAACTGGCCGGCGTGCAGGAAGTCGGCCGACCGGATGTGCTCATCGCGCTGTGGATTGCCGGTATCGAAGCTGCTGACGTCGATTTCTGCGATCACCGACGAGTCCAGCAGATCGTCACCGGTGATGATCCGGCCCGATACCCGGTTGAACCGGCCCCGCACCTTGCTGACCATCATGTGGCGGACGGAGAACGAGACGTCCGAGTGTGTGGCGTCAATGTCCCAAGTGCCAGCGACGTAGCCTGGGATCGCAGTGGCGGTAAGAGCGGTCATCAGTAACCTTCCCTACTTGCGCTACGCCCGGGCGGTGATGCTCGGGTCTATCGTTGACAACAAGTTGAAGCTTCAATTATTTCCCTCGTGTGACGAGGCGCACCCGAGCGCCAAGAAGCCTTGTACAGGCGCGTTGGCCGGGTGATTGCCGATTGACCCGCAGCCAGCCGGACCCAGTCGTGGCCGAGCACGTACCCTGCGGGTATGCGCCGGATCATGGGCACTGAGGTCGAGTACGGCATCTCAGTGCCCGGAGACAGCACCGCCAACCCCGTTCTGACCTCGACCCAGGTTGTGCTGGCCTACGCTGCTGCGGCCGAGGTGCCCAGAGCCAAGCGTGCTCGGTGGGATTATGAGGTGGAGTCACCGTTGCGTGACGCCCGCGGGTTCGACCTGGGCGTGCCCGGGCTCTCGCAGCCCGATCCGGAACTCGACGATCTGGGCGCGGCGAATGTCATCCTCACCAACGGCGCCCGGCTGTATGTCGATCATGCGCACCCGGAGTTCTCCGGCCCGGAGGTGACCAACCCGCGCGATGCGGTGATCTGGGACAAGGCCGGCGAGCGGATCATGGAAGAGGCCGCGCTGCGCGCCCGCACCGTGCCCGACCAGCCGCTGTTCCAGCTGTATAAGAACAACGTGGACGGCAAGGGTGCCTCCTACGGCAGCCACGAGAACTACCTCATGGCGCGATCCACGCCCTTCACCATGGTGATCGCAGGCTTGACGCCGTTTTTCGCCTCCCGCCAAGTGATCTGTGGATCGGGTCGGGTGGGCATCGGACCAGCTGGCGAGCATCCCGGATTCCAGCTGTCCCAGCGGGCGGACTACATCGAGGTCGAAGTCGGCCTGGAGACCACCCTCAAGCGCGGCATCATCAACACCAGGGACGAGCCGCACGCCGATGCCGACAAATACCGGCGACTGCATGTCATCATCGGCGACGCCAACCTTGCCGAATACTCCACCTACCTCAAGCTCGGTACCACGGCGCTGGTGCTGGACTTGATCGAGGCCGGGGAACGTTTCGACGACCTACGGCTCGTCGATGCGGTACGCGCGGTGCACACCATCAGCCGCGACCCATCGCTCAAGGCGACGGTGGAAGTGGCCGGTGGCCGCCACCTAACCGGCTTGGATCTGCAGCGGGCCTACCACGAGCGGGTCGCGGCGTTCATCGCGCGCAACGGTAGTCCAGCAGACGGCCTAGAAAACGGCTCTACCGACACCGCTGAGCACGTTCTCAGTACCTGGGGTGAGGTGCTCGACGCCCTCGCGCGGGATCCAATGGAGTGCGCTGACCGGTTGGATTGGCCGGCCAAGCTCCAGCTGTTGGAGGGCTACCGGGCCCGGGACGGTCTGGGGTGGGGCTCACCGAGGCTGCAACTGGTGGATCTCCAGTACTCCGATGTGCGGCTACCCAAGGGGCTGTACAACCGGCTGGTCGCTCGCGGCTCAATGAAGCGGCTGGTCACTGAGGAGGAAGTGCGGGCAGCCATCACCCGGCCACCGGAGGACACCCGCGCCTACTTCCGTGGCCGCTGTCTGGAGCGCTACGCCACGGAGGTCGCCGCGGCCTCGTGGGACTCGGTGATCTTTGATTTGGGTCGCGAGTCCCTGGTCCGCATCCCTACCCTGGAGCCACTAAGAGGTACCCGCGCGCATGTCGGGGCGTTGCTCGACGCTTCGGAGAACGCTGCCCAGCTGGTGGAAGCGCTCACCCGAGGCTGATCACCCGACTGGCGTGGCAGCGATTGTCGGTTTTGCTGGGTAATGTTTGGCACTAGACAACTCGGTCCGGGAGGCGAAATGTCCCAGGAGAAGGTCCAGCGCCAAGGCGGCGGCGGAGACGACGAGACCACTGGTGGTGCCCCGGCTGGCCAAGAACGTCGGGAGAAGCTCGGCGAGGACGTGGACGCCATCCTTGACGAGATCGACGACGTGCTCGAGGAGAATGCCGAGGACTTCGTACGTGCCTATGTCCAGAAGGGCGGCCAGTGACCTACCGGCGGTACCGACCGGGCGTCATCCCCGGCACACAGCGTCACAGCGTTGTGACAGACTGGTGTACGAAGATCCGGCACTCGAGAGACTGCGACAACGGGAGCTAGGAGAAGATCACAGCCGATGGACCAGTCCTCGGTCGGGCGCTACCCGGGCGCAGCCCTGCCAGCGTCGCACTTCATGGTGGGCAGCTCCTCGTTCACTGATTTTCTCGCCGTCGCGTCCCCGGAGCTGCTGCCCGGACACCGAGTGGGCAGCGTGCCGGCCAGTGCCGAGCCGGTGGTGGTCCGGCACGGCACGACCATCGTAGCGGCCACCTTCCGTGGTGGCGTCCTCATCGCAGGGGATCGCCGCGCCACGGCCGGCAACCTGATCGCCCAGCGCGACATGGACAAGGTGTTCGTCGTTGACGACTACTCCGCGATCGGCATCGCGGGCACAGCCGGCATCGCAGTCGAGATGGTGCGATTGTTCACCGTCGAAATGCAGCACTACGAGAAGATCGAAGGCGTGTCACTGACCTTCGACGGCAAGGCCAACAAGCTGGCCGGCATGGTCCGGGGCAACCTCGGAGGCGCCATGCGGGGGCTGGCGGCGGTGCCGCTGTTCGTCGGCTACGACGTCGATGCCGCCGATCCGGACCGGGCGGGTCGGATCGTGTCCTACGACGTGGTCGGCGGCCGGTACGACGAGACGCTCGGATATCACTCGGTGGGTTCGGGTTCGTTGTTCGCCCGATCATCGTTGAAGAAGCTGCACGACCCCATGATGGACAGCGAAACCGCCATCCGAGTTGCCATGGAGGCGCTGTACGACGCGGCCGACGATGACACCGCGACCGGCGGTCCAGATCCGATCCGCCAGATCTATCCGGTAGTGATCACTATCACCGCAGCGGATGGATCCGTCCGGATGCCCGACCAGCAGGCCGGTCGGGTTGCGGATCTGGTGATGGACGCCCGCAAACGCAAGCCCGGCGGCTGACGCTAACCTCGTCTTTCCGCCGATTCGATGGCCACTGGAGTTCCCGCTGTGACGATGCCGTTCTACGCCTCGGTCGAGCAAGTCATGCGCGACCGTTCGGAGCTCGCCCGCAAGGGCATCGCTCGGGGTCGCGGTGTCGCTGTACTGAGTTACTCGCGGGGAGTGCTGTTTGTCGCCGAGAACCTGTCCACCGCGCTGCACAAGATTTCGGAAATCTACGACCGGATCGGTTTTGCCGCGGTCGGCCGCTACAACGAGTACGAGAACCTCCGCCAGGCCGGGATCCGGCTCGCCGACCTTCGCGGCTACTCCTACGACCGGCGTGACGTCACCGGACGCGGCTTGGCCAACGCTTACGCACAAACTCTCGGCACCATTTTTTCGGAGCAGCAGAAGCCGTTCGAGGTGGAGTTGTGCGTCGCTGAGGTGGGTGCCACTCCCGACTCCGACCAGCTTTACCACCTCACATACGACGGCTCTATCGGTGACGAGCCGGACTTCGTGGTGATGGGCGGACAGGCGGACGTGATCTCCACAGCACTCAAGGAATCGTTCCGGCAGGACATGGACACCGCCGAAGCAGTTGCCGCTGCGGTGAAAGCGCTGAGCTCGGTCTCCACCCATGTCAACGGGGCCGGCGCGCGCACGCTGGGTGTCGGTCAGCTCGAAGTTGCGGTGCTCGACCGGTCCCGTCCACGCCGCGCTTTCCGCCGCATCACCGGAGCGGCTCTGAGCGCGCTGCTCACCAGCGCCAACCCTCCGACGGCCGAGCAAACCGACGAGTCCCCGCCCGCAGAGGACACCGACGGCTCTGGTTCGGGTTAGTGGGTCGGCAGCGATGCCGGCGTTGACGAGTTCGAGGCCGGGCGATAGACCTTCAGCGCAGCTGGTTGGGTGAAGAACTCAAACCGGCTGCCCTCCGCCACGAGCTCGCCGTCGGTGGCTAGCGCGACCGGTGGCCCCAAGACCTCGACTAGCAGTCCAGCACGTTCCTGCTGAACATAGGTGCGGCTTTGCCGCAGCGCTCCAACCAGCGCACCGATCATGAACCGGGTCCGGGAAAGCTGCACGTCGGCCCGAATATATCGGACGTCGATCAATCCGGAATCCAGCCGATGCCGAGCTGCGGCAGCGAAGCCGCGCGGCTGGTAGAGCCCGTTACCAACGAACACCAACCACACCTTGCGAGGCACCCCATTGACGCGTACGACCAGCGGGTCCGACTCTCGCAGCACCTGCAACAGGGCCAGCGCGGCCGCTGGCCACTTACCCCACCGCCCTTGCCTGCTCTCCCGCAGCTCGACCAGGTCGGGGTAGCCACCGAGGCTGGCCGTGTTGACGAACCAGTGTGGTGGCGCCCGGTCGATTCGCACCCCGCCCAAGTCCACCGCCACCGCGCTACCGTCGCGCACCGCAGCGACGGCGTCGGACACCTCAGACACCCCGATGTCACGCGCGAAGTGGTTGAGCGTGCCGGCAGGCACCACCACAAGCGGCAGTCCGTGGCTGGCGGCCACAGCGGCTACCGCGGCGACCGTGCCATCCCCACCGGCGACTCCGAGTGCACGCACCGGCGACTCGGCATTGTCCAGCTCTGCCTCCAGCTGCTTGATCAGGTCTCCCTCCGGCTCGAGGAATACCTGACGCGCGCCGGGCCAGGCGGCCGCCAACTCGGCACCGGGATGCTCACCTTCACTCCCCGAGCTGGGATTGATCACGACGATCAGGCCCGACCCATCGGGCAGCGCGGGTACCGGGGCCACATGCTTGCTGTCCGACGATTCCCCGACCCGCAACGGCCACCAGCGGCGGGTGGCCAGTGCGATGCCGGTACCCATCAGCATTCCCGCGACCACGTCCGAAGGCCAGTGGACGCCGGTGTGCACTCGGGAGTACGCCACTCCCGCCGCGATCGGTGCTACCGCGAGCCCGGCAGCGGGGGACTCCATCGTTACCGCGGTGGCGAACGCGGCTGCCGACGCGGCATGCCCGGACGGGAACGACGACGACCGTGGATGATCGCGCAGAGCCAACTGGCGCGTCAACGGTAGGTCTTCGTAGGCCGGCCGCCGGCGCGGCAGCAAGGGCTTGGCGAGGGCGTTGATGGTGAAACTGGCGCCGCCAATGGCTGCCACACCGCGCAGCGCGGCGCGCCGGGTGGCACCCTGGCGGCTGGCCAGCAGCGCAGCCGCCGCAAACCACAACAAACTATGGTTCGCGGCGGTGGTCAGCCCTTTGAGTGCTGAGTCAGCGGGCCAGCCAGGAAGGCGCGCGCTACGGCTCACCAACTCCCGGTCGACCTGCTTGATTGTCGCCGCTACTGAGCGCAACCAATCCTGCACGTCGACAGCTTAAGTCAGCCCGGACGGACGGCCTGCAAGACGGCCGCGGCAGCCTAGGCTGGATGCATGCAGCGGCGGATCTTCGGCATCGAGACCGAGTTCGGGGTTACCTGCACTTTTCACGGCCAACGCCGGCTTTCCCCGGACGAGGTCGCCCGCTACCTGTTCCGGCGCGTGGTCTCGTGGGGCCGTTCGTCCAACGTCTTCCTGCGCAACGGTTCACGGCTGTACCTCGACGTGGGCTCGCATCCCGAGTACGCCACCGCAGAGTGCGACGACTTGTCCCAGTTGGTCACGCACGACAAGGCCGGCGAACGGATCCTGGAGGACCTGCTCGTTGATGCCGAGCGGCGGCTGGCCGACGAAGGTATCGGTGGGGACATCTTCCTGTTCAAGAACAACACCGATTCCGCCGGGAACTCCTACGGCTGCCATGAGAACTACTTGGTGGCCAGGGCAGGTGAGTTCTCGCGGATCGCCGATGTGCTGCTGCCCTTCTTGGTCACCCGGCAGTTGGTCTGCGGCGCAGGCAAGGTGCTCCAGACACCCCGCGGCGCAGTGTACTGCCTGTCGCAGCGCGCCGAGCACATCTGGGAAGGGGTCTCCTCGGCGACCACCCGCTCCCGTCCGATCATCAACACCAGAGATGAGCCGCACGCCGACGCCGAGCGTTATCGCCGCTTACATGTGATCGTCGGCGATTCGAACATGTCCGAGGTGACCACCCTGCTCAAGGTAGGCGCCGCCAACCTGGTCCTGGAGATGGTCGAGGAGGGCGTCGCATTTCGCGACTTCACCCTGGACAACCCGATCCGGGCGATCCGCGAGATCAGTCATGACCTCACGGGCCGCCGGGGGGTTCGGCTGGCCGGTGGCCGCGAGGCTTCGGCGTTGGACATCCAGCGGGAGTACTACCTGCGCGCCGTGGATCACATTGCCCGCCGCGGGTCGGATCCTGTGACCGACCGGGTGATGGAACTGTGGGACCGTACGTTGAGTGCGGTCGAGCGGCAAGACCTCAGCCTGATCGATCGTGAGATCGATTGGGCGATCAAGCATCGGCTCGTGGAGCGTTATCGAGCTAAGCATCGGATGGAGCTGTCCAACCCGCGGATCGCGCAGCTGGATCTTGCCTACCATGACATCCGTCGCGGCCGCGGGCTGTTCGATCTACTGCAGCGCAAGGCTCTGGTTGACCGGGTGACCGACGATGGTGAGATCGAGGCCGCCAAGGACACCCCGCCCGCCACCACCCGAGCCAAGCTGCGTGGCGACTTCATCGCTGCCGCGCAGGCCGCAGGCCGCGATTTCACCGTCGACTGGGTGCACCTCAAGCTCAACGACCAGGCCCAGCGCACCGTGCTGTGCAAGGATCCGTTCCGCGCTGTCGATGAGAGGGTTGAGCGCCTCATAGCGTCGCTATGAGGCGCTCTCGTGAGTGGCGTTCGGTGCCAGAGCACCGAACGCCACTCACGAGCTAGTTGCCCTCGGCGGCAGCTTAGGCTGCCCCCATGGCAACGAGCCGCGCCGAGCGCCTGGTCAATCTGGTGATCTGCTTGCTGTCCAGTCGGCAGTACCTGTCCGCCGAGCGGATTCGGCGGATCGTGCCCGGCTACGCCGACGCCTCCTCCGACGAGGCCTTTTCCCGCATGTTCGAGCGGGACAAGGCAGAGTTGCGGGACTTGGGCGTCCCGCTGGAGACCGGGCGCACACCGGGCTTCGACCCAGGCGAGGGCTACCGCATCGCACGCCGGGACTACGAGCTGCCTGATATTGATCTTGAGCCCGATGAGGCCGCCGCGGTAGCACTCGCCGCCCGGCTGTGGGATTCCCCGCAGCTGGCGGGCGCCGCGCATGGCGCTGTGCTGAAGCTGCGCGCTGCTGGAGTGGAGGTGGATCCTGAGCCATCGATGGTCGTCCAACCCCGGGTACGCGCCACCGAGCCGGCCTTAATCCCGCTGATCACGGCTGTTCAAGCGGGTCAGGCCGTGACGTTCGCGCACCGCAAACATCCGGCTGTGCCCCCCACGGCACGCACTGTGGAGCCATGGGGAGTGGTGTCCTGGCGGGGTCGCTGGTATGTCGTGGGACATGATCGAGATCGGGGTGCGAAGCGCTGTTTTCGCATTTCCCGGATCGTCGGTCAGGTGCGCACCCTCGGCGCTGCTGGTGCGGTTCGGCGCCCGGTGGGCGTGGATCTTTTGAAGATCGTTGCGGGATCCGCGGAGCCTCCGCTGGTGGCGCACACGGCACGGTTGTGGTTGGCCAGCGGCCGCGCCAACGGCCTGCGCAGGTACGCGAAAGTATTGGGCAGCAGGACCGTAGACGGCGTCAGCGGTGATGTCGTCTCGGTGGATCTGCCAAGCTACGACGTCGCGGCGCGCTGGATAGCCGGGCTCGGACCGGATGCCGTGGTGCTGGAACCGGCCGAGTTGGCTGACGCGGTGCGGGACCGCTTGATGGCGGTCGCGGGGCGGGTCAGCTGATGGAGGGCGTCGCGGAACGGTTGCCCCGGCTGCTGGCCCTGGTGCCCTATCTGCTGGTGCGACCTGGCGTGCCGATCGAGGAGGTGGCCGCAGACTTCTCCATCACAGTCCGGCAGTTGCGCCGGGATTTGGAGCTGCTGTGGATGTGCGGGCTGCCCGGATACGGGCCCGGTGATCTAATCGACTTGTCCTTTGAGGGCGACACCGTAACCGTCACCTTCGATGCCGGCATGCGCCGCCCACTACGACTGTCCCGGGCCGAAGCGACCGCGCTGGTGGTGGCACTGCGCGCGCTCGCCGACACACCCGGTGTGGCCGATACCGGGTCGGTGCGCCGAGCGTTGGAGAAGATCGAAGCAGCGGCGGGGCAGACCGACGGTGTGGTCCTCGGACTGGCGACCCGGGAAGAGGCCGCACTCGCCACGGTGCGCGACGCGCTTGACCACCGGCGCGCGCTGCACATCCACTACTACACGGCATCCCGCGACACGGTCAGCGAACGCACCGTCGATCCGATGCGCCTGCTGCTGGTGGAAGGCCGCAGCTACCTGGAGGCCTGGTGCCGCGCCGTCGAGGAGGTGCGGCTGTTCCGGCTAGACCGCATTGAACACGCCACCATCGCAGACGAGCCGGCGCAGCCGCCGTCACGCGCCCGGCCCACCGATGTCTCCGCTGGTCTGTTCCGTGCGCAGCCGGATCAGCGCATCGCGGTGCTCACCCTCGCACCGGACGCCCGCTGGGTGGCTGAGTACTACCCGGTGGACGAGCTGCTCGAGGGCGAGGGTGGAACGGCGACGGTACGGATGCGCTACGCCGAGACTGACTGGATGGTGCGTCTGGTGCTGGGACTGGGTGCCGACGTCCTCGTCCAGGACCCTCCCGAACTGGCGGCGGAGGTGGCACAGCGGGCGCTCGCGGCCCTGCGCAGGTCCTCGGCAGCTACTCTCGGTGAAACCGATTAAGGTCATAGCCGTGCCGTATCTGATCAGCGTGCTGGTGGTTGGCGCGGGTGTCGTGGGGCTGCTCGTGGTGGTGGTGCGGCTGGCCGGCCCGACCCGCCGGCTTGCGGACACGGCGCGCCAAAGCCGTACCCTGTTCGCCGATCGCACCCGCGCGCTGGCTGCGCGAGTTGCCGCCCTGCGGATCGCCATGAGCCGCCGGCGCCGCCGGAATGGGACAGCTCACCCCCAGCCGCGGCCGCGTAACATCAAAGCCGCACCTGGAGGCATGTGAGGAGGCCACTATGGGGATTCCAAGTGGTTGGGAGCTCGTCATCATCCTTGCCGTGCTGGTGTTGCTGTTCGGTGCCACCAAGCTCCCCACCGCTGCCCGCGCCATCGGGCAGTCCATGCGAATATTCAAGGCCGAGATCAAGGGCTCTCCTACAGAGGGCCAGGCAAACTCACCCGCGTCCGAACAGCAGTCCCTACCGCCGGCGGGGCCGGCCGCGACTGCGCACCAACAACCTCGGCGCCACGACGACACCATGCACTGACGATCAGGATCGGTGAGCAGGATGCGCTTTGCGGCGAGACGGCTGTTCACCAGTCCGCGCCGCCGACGCAAGATCAATCCGGATGGCTCCATGACGCTCATGGAGCACCTGCATGAACTGCGCAACCGGTTGTTCATCGCGTTATGTGCGATCGCCGTCGGCGGCGTCGTCGGTTTCATCTGGTGGGGCGTGGCGCCCTTTGGCTGGCCCAGTCTGGGCGACCTGCTCACTGGACCGTATTGCGCCCTGCCCCCGACGTTGCGGCTGACCCCGAACCCGGGGCGTTGTCAACTCCTGCAAACCGCGCCGTTCGAGGTGTTCACCCTGCGAATGCAGGTCAGCCTGGCCGCAGGTGCGGTATTGACGGCCCCGATCTGGATCTACCAGATATGGGCGTTCATCACCCCCGGACTGTATGCCAATGAGCGCAAGTTCGCGCTGACCTTCGTCGGTACGGCCAGTGCGTTGTTCGCCGCGGGTGCGGTACTCGCCTACTACGTGGTGCCCACCGGCCTGTCTTTCCTGGCCAATCTCGGCGGCGGCCAGTTCATCACCGCGCTGACCGGTCAGGCCTATATCAGCTTCCTGCTGACCATGCTGACGGTTTTCGGCTTGACCTTCGAGCTGCCGCTGCTGGTGGTCATGCTCAACCGGGTCGGTGTGCTGCCCTATAGCAAGTTGAAGCGCTGGCAACGCGGCATCGTGTTCGGCCTGTTCGTGCTCGCCGCGGTGGCGACTCCGGGCAACGACCCGATCTCTATGCTGGCCTTGGCTTTCGCCTTGGTTGTGTTGTTCGAGTCAGCCGTGTTGATCGCGCGGGCGCATGACCGGGCGGTAGCGCGGCGGCGCGCCGAGCAGGGCTGGGACGACCTCGACCCCGACGAAGCGTCACCGCTCGACAACCACGTCGACCCCGTGCCGCCGTCGGACGATCCGGCTCCCCGCTACGACGAAGCGACGTAGGACTGGTCGTAGGAATCTGCGCGTCAGGCCGGTCGTGGCCCATGCCGACGTAGCCGCCGCCGGTGATCACCGCAGGGTTCCCAGCAAGCGCGTCCGTTGGCACCGCACGCATGCCCGTTGTACCCGAGCTGCTTACCGCCTGCGCACCCACATTTCGACGGGAAATCTCGACGAACCGTATGATTGCGCGCCGTGCGCGCCACGTTGATTGTGAATCCACATTCTGGACGGGGAGCGGCAGCGAGGGTGGCTGGCAGCGTGGCGAGCGCACTGCGGGCTGCCGTGCCCGGCTTGGAGGCCACGGTAACAGCGGATGCCGCCGCTACCAGCAGGCTCGCTGGGCAGGCTGTGCAGCGCGGTGATGACGTGCTCGCCGTTCTCGGTGGTGATGGCACGGCACACCTTGCCGTTCAGGCTGTGGCGGGTTCTGAGACCGCGTTGGCGGTGGTGCCCAGCGGCAGCGGCAACGACTTAGCCGCCGCGTTGGGCCTGCCCACCGATGCGGTCGCGGCCGCTGAGCACGTCGCCGGGGTACTGCGGTCTGGGCGACGCCGGCGGATTGATGTGGGCCGCATCGCTGGCGGAGCATCCTTTTCTACGGTGCTGTGCACTGGTTTCGACGCCTCGGTAAACGCGCGGGCTAATGCGATGCGTTGGCCTGCCGGTCCGCGCCGGTATGACCTAGCGGTGCTGGCCGAGCTCGCCGCGCTGGCTCCCCGGCCAGTGCGGGTGCAGGTAGGCGGTCGCGCGGTGGAGCTGGAGGCGATTCTCGTGGCAGTGGGCAACGGACCCTGCTACGGCGGGGGGCTGCGGATTTGCCCGGATGCCACGCTGACCGACGGCCTACTCGACGTGATCGCGATCGCCGCGGTGAGCCGGCGCCGGTTGTTGCGCGTGTTCCCCTCGGTTCGCGCCGGTGCTCATGTCCATCAACCCGAGGTGACCGTGCTGCGGGGCGACACCGTGCGCATCGACGGCGAACCGGGTTGGCCGGTGTATGCGGATGGGGAGCCGCAGGGCACCCTGCCGGTGACCGTGCACTGCGAACCAGGTGCGCTCACCGTCATTGCTTGAGCTACTCCGGTCCGGTGCTCGCTCCGCTGCGGGCGGCCAGCCCGGGCGGCGCGCATAGTCCGGCGGTGGAGGTAGTCAAAGACCTGTTCGAGATCGCGATAGCCGCCCGCAGTCGGGCTGGCACCCGGGCATCTGCCAGGTGATGTCCTCGCTTAGAAGCGCCCGCAGCTCGGTGTCCGGTCCGCCAGCGTAGAAGCTGCTCTGCGCGTGATGGAAGCGACAAACAGGCTGACTGCCGCCCGGACGGTCCGTCCGGTGCCTATCGTCGCTGCGGTTGCATCGCGATATATCGGTTGATATCGTGATACTGTCTTTACAGAAAGGAGTGCAACGATGCACAATGAACGAAGACACAGCGGCAGGAGCCGCTTCCCGAGTCGAGACCGTTCCCTTCGTGGTGAGCGACGCGGCCGCAGCCGGGTCCAGCGTGGCGATGTCCGCGCTGCCACCCTGATCCTGCTAGCCGAACAACCAATGCACGGCTATCAGCTGATGCAGGCCATGACCGAACGCACCGGCGGGGCGTGGCAACCCAGTCCGGGAGCGATCTACCCGACCATCGCTCAACTGGAAGATGAGGGACTAGTCACCGTCGAAGTCGAGGGTGGACGCAAGCTTGTGTCACTCACCGATGCCGGACGCGCATACCTGGACGATCCAGCTCACGGCGTGACCGATCCGTTCGCGGCGATCACCGCGTCCGATGCCCAGGCGCCCAGCCTGCGGACCGCGATCGCCGAGGTGCACAGTGCGGCCAGGGCAGTTGCCGTCAACGGTACGCGTGCCCAGGTCGCTGCGGCTCAGTCCGTCCTAGCCGATGCGCGGCGGGCGCTCTACCTGATCCTCGCTGAGGGTCCCGAACCGTCGAACGCAGGCACCGGAAATGATCCATCGTAAGTTCCGTGCTGGGTTGGTAGTGGTTGAGAGCTGACCGCAGGCCGGTTGGCGGTACTTGAAGGGCAACCAACCGAGAGGTGTGACAGCCTGGGCGGGTGGCCAAGACTCCCGCCGAGGCATACGCAGCCGCCCGCCGGCGGGTCGCCCTACCAGCCCTTGCCGAGTTCGCCGGCGGCCTGAGCTTCGAGCTGGACCCTTTTCAACACGCGGCATGCGATGCGCTGGAGGAGGGTCACGGCGTACTGGTGTGCGCACCTACCGGAGCCGGTAAGACCGTGGTTGGCGAGTTCGCCGTGCATCTGGCGCTGGCCCAGGGCCGCAAGTGTTTCTACACAACACCGATCAAGGCGCTGTCCAACCAGAAACACGCCGACCTGGTGGTCCGCCATGGCGCGGACGCCGTCGGCCTGCTCACCGGTGACACCTCAATCAACGGCTCCGCGCCGGTCGTCGTGATGACCACCGAAGTGCTGCGCAACATGCTCTACGCCGGATCGGTCACCCTCGACGGGCTGGCCTTCGTTGTGATGGACGAGATCCACTACCTCGCCGACCGGTTCCGCGGCGCGGTCTGGGAAGAAGTCATTCTCAACCTGCCCGACAGCGTCCGGGTTATTGGCCTGTCCGCCACGGTGAGCAACGCCGAAGAGTTCGGCGAGTGGCTCGTCGACGTGCGCGGCGACACTGCCGTGGTGGTCGACGAGCACCGCCCAGTGCCGCTGTGGCAGCACATGATGGTCGGCTCGCGGATGTTCGACCTGTTCGCCGAGAAAACCAGTAGTGACCGGCTCACCGTCGAGCCGCACCTAGTCCAACGCGTGCAGGACGTGGAGCGCCGTAGCGGCTGGGATCGGCGGCAGCGAAACGGGGGATTCCGGTTCCGGCCACCAACCCGAGTGGACGTGGTCGCGCGGCTGGATCGCGACGGTCTGCTGCCGGCGATCACGTTCATCTTCAGCCGAGCCGGTTGCGAGGCTGCGGTGAACCAGTGTGTCCGCAGCGGGCTGCGGCTGACCACCCCCGAGGAGGCTGAGGAGATCCACCGGGTGGTGGACACCCGCACTGCCGACCTGCCCGAAGGTGATCTGGGAGTGCTCGGTTTCTGGGAGTGGCGGGAGGCGTTGGAGCGAGGGGTCGCGGCTCACCATGCCGGGATGCTGCCCGCTTTCAAGGAGACCGTGGAGGATTTGTTCGTTCGTGGGTTGGTCAAGGCGGTGTTTGCTACCGAGACCCTCGCGCTGGGGATCAACATGCCGGCTCGCACGGTGGTGCTGGAACGGTTGATCAAGTTCAACGGTGAGGCCCATGTGGATCTAACCCCCGGTGAGTACACCCAACTCACCGGGCGCGCCGGGCGCCGTGGCATCGACATCGAGGGCCACGCCGTCGTGATCTGGCAGCCCGGCGTGGACCCGGCGCAGGTGGCCGGGTTGGCGTCGACACGCACTTATCCGCTGCGCAGCTCATTTCGGCCCGGCTACAACATGGCCGTCAACCTGGTCGACCGGGTCGGGGTAGCCGCTGGGCGGGCACTGCTCGAGCGATCCTTCGCCCAGTTCCAGGCGGATCGTTCGGTGGTGGGCCTGGCTCGACGGATCGACCGCAACGTCGAAGCTCTCGCGGGCTATGCCGAGGCGATGACTTGTCACCTGGGGGACTTCGCCGAGTACGCCCGGTTGCGCAGGCAGATCTCCGAGCGGGAGCGGGCGTTGGCGCGCAGCAGTGGTGCGGTGCGGCGTGCCGAGGTGGCGGCGTCGCTGGCCAAGCTCCAGCGCGGAGACGTCATCGCGGTTCCCGGTGGGCGACGTTCGGGGCTGGCCGTGGTGCTCGACACCGGTGAAGGCCCCGGCGAGGATCCGCGCCCGATGGTGCTCACCGAGGACCGCTGGGCGGGCCGGCTTTCGATAGCCGACTTTCCGAGCCCGGTGCAGGCACTGGGCCGGATGCGACTGCCCAAACGTGTGGAGCACCGGGTTCCCCGGGTACGCCGCGACCTCGCGTCGGCGCTGCGCGAAACTGGCATTACGGCACCGCCTCGGGCTCGGCGCCGCAGCGAGGCCGCAGACGATGCTGAACTGGCGACGTTGCGCCGCGCGCTGCGGGCGCACCCCTGCCACGGCTGCGATGACCGGGAAGCGCATGCCCGGTGGGCTGAGCGTTACGACCGGCTAGAACGCGAGACCGAGACGCTGCGCCAGCAGGTCGCGGCTACCACGCATTCGCTGGCCCGGACGTTCGACCGGATTCGGGCGTTGCTGGCCGAGCGCGGCTATCTGGACGGTGAGCAGCTCACCGAGCACGGTCGCCGGCTGGCCCGATTGTGGTCGGAAAGCGACCTGCTCACCGCGGAATGCCTCCGGCGCGGGATCTGGGACGGTCTGCAGCCCGCTGAGCTGGCCGCGGTCGTCTCAGCCTTGGTCTACGAGGCTCGTGGTGACGACGTCACCCCGCGGGTGCCGTCCGGTCCGGTCAGCGACGCGCTGGTCGCCACCGTGCGGTTGTGGGGTGAGTTGGAGGCCGACGAGCGGCGTCACCGGCTGGAACGTACTCGCGAACCGGATCTCGGCTTCACCTGGCCAGCGTACCGGTGGGCGCGCGGAGAGTCGCTGTCCGCAGTGCTGGCGGCCGCGCAGGGAAACGCTGCTGAGCTATCGGCTGGAGACTTCGTCCGGTGGTGCCGGCAACTGGTGGACCTGCTCGACCAGGTGCGCACTGTTGCGGGAGAGGACTCCGGAGTGGGACTCGCGGCGGCCAGCGCAGTTCGCGCCCTACGCCGAGGCGTAGTTGCGCTAGGTACGGGATGATCCGTTGGTATAAAGGCAGACGACTCATAACTCGTCGAGTCGACCACCGCCATCCCGGCTAACCGACATGACCGTGCCGCCTAAGTAATTGGAGCAATCCATCCAGTAACGCCGTCGGTGACTACTGCTGTGCGGATTATCGGCTGCCTCACCGAATTCCTGACGGCGCCCACAGCACGACGAACAACGATAGGCAAAGCCCATGCTCAAGCGTTACATCCTGACCGGCGCGCCCGGCGGCGGGAAGACCGCGCTGGCACATGCACTGCGCCAGCGCGGCTACTACGTGGTTGAGGAGGCCGCGACTGACGTAATCACCACCCAACAAGCACAGGGCGTGGAGGAGCCGTGGCAGCGAACCGACTTCCTGGAATCGATCACCCGACTTCAGCGCCAGCGGCAGATCGCGCCTGTGCGCGCCACTGTCGACACGCAGATCTATGACCGTTCACCGCTATGCACGCTGGCGTTGGCCCGGTACCTACGCCGTCCGGTCCCACTATTGCTGACCGAGGAGGTGACCAGACTGATCAACGAACAGATCTACGAGCGCAGCGTGTTCCTCGTCCAACCTCTAGGCTTCATCACAGTGACCGCGGCACGCCGGATCAGCTACCAGGACTCGATGCACTTCCACCAGGTGCACGCGGCGATCTACCGCGAACACGGCTTCGAACTCGTTGACGTGCCGGCCGCCCCCGTCGCCGAGCGGGCAGCCCTCGTCGACCAGCTCATCACCTCGACAGCACGATGGGAGGGACTAGTATCGTCTCGCTGCAACGCGCTCTGACCCTAGCAATTCTCGTCTTGTTCGCCGTCAGTGCCTGCACGGCAACCCCGTCAATAAACAACGGCGACCAAAACCTCGGGATGCGGGCGGTGGGCGCCGCGTTGCCTTCGGGGCAGGAGTGCGCCGCACAAATCGAGCGTGATCAGCCCCAGCGTGATCGAACAGAGCTAAGGCCGGAGAACACGCAGGCTAACCGGTTCGTACCGGACCGAGTCGTGATGCCGGTCTGGGATGACTTCACCAAGCAAGCCAACCAAAAGTTGGTGCCCCGTATCGACGGCAAGTTCACCGGCACCACGGGTGAAATCCTCGCCTGGGGCGCTTGCAAGTGGGGCATGGATGCGGATTTGTTCAGGGCAGTGGCCGTGCAAGAAAGCGATTGGCGGCAGAGCACCGTTTCCGACTACTCAAACAATTCCCGCAACTGCGTGGACGGCGACAGCCCTCCCTGCCCGACCAGTTTCGGGATCATGCAACTGAAGCACATCTACCTGCCTGGCTCGTATCCGCTATCACAGCAAAGCACCGCGTTCAACGTCGACTATTACGGCGCCCGTATCCGGGCCTGCTACGAAGGTTGGGTCAGCTACCTAAGCGGCGACTACGGCCCCGGCGACATCTGGCACTGTGTGGGATGGCACTGGTCAGGCCACTGGAAAGACGCCGGATCGGAGCGTTACATCAAGCGGGTCCAGCGTTACCTCGACAGCAAACCCTGGTTGGATTGGGCCGACCGCTGACGGAGCTAGGCCAGCAGACCTGGGCAGACCCCCGGTTTATCTGGGCACCCGGGCCCTGCCATTGCCGCTGGCGTGGCTACCAGGGTAAAGACACCCGCCAGCACGATTGTGGCAACCACCCGCACGCAGCGGTGGCGGGCTGGCTGCCCCTGGGTGCTCATTGTGGTATCCCCTCAGTGTCTGCACGGCCTGGGGTGACCGCTCGATCTGCTGCCACCGTTGCACGGGTTCTCGCTGGAGACAACCGCTACACCGGATTGGCGTGAGTGCCAGCGGGAACCCAGGCAACACGATCGTTCCCGTCATGGAGACATA
>DATELN010000016.1:0-10878 GCA_035276605.1 Pseudonocardiaceae bacterium
GTTATCGACAACGTTGGTGCGTCGCAGCAGATCGTCGGCACGTTGCTCGGCCGCCCGAGCATCCGGGTCAAGCAGCAGGATCCGTACTTCAACGTTTTGGTCCAGGGCGGCCCGCACCGCGTCGAGAAACGGCAGCTGATAACCCCCTTGAAGTAAATCTGTCCACATTTCGAGGATCATGACCCGGCGCCGGGCGTCTGCGACCTGACGAATAAATGCCCGGTGGTCGAAGCGCTCGAGTACAGAATCACGGCGCAGCTCAGCGCGTTCGATGAATGGAGCGATGAGAAACAACACGACGATCGTGCCGATGAGGTCGGCCGCGAGATTGAGGCTGAGGTTTTTCCCATAGTCAGGCAGCGAGCTTGAAACCGCCAGCAGAATTGCCACCAATATAGCCAGGACTAACACAATGGCCATGTAGTATCGGCGACGATGCATGTACGCCCAAATATAGCTCGGCATGATGTAGGGCCGACGATCGTCGCTCACCAAGACCCCCTGCCGCGCCAGGTGTCGTTATACCGGCACTCATTTTATCAAGTAACTGGATCGCGCGAGAAATGCCTTACCTGCCGCGCGGACATCGGAACATCACCTGCTCACGTTCGAGGCGGCTTGTTCGATGGCAAATGCAAGCACATGCAGCGAGGTGGCATGAACCTTCCGGGCCGTAGAGTTGCGTGATGGTGTCCGGGTGGCACGGCCCCGACGGCGGACAAGTTGGCGATCAGCATGTCGTTCTCGCACCGGCTGATAGCCGGGGCTTCGTCTCGCTGCGCCAGCCTGCGACTCCTCGACAGGAGCGGTACGCCATCGGGCGATCGTTACGCAAGCGGACGCCCCGATCAGCCCTGGGCATATGGAGCGTGCCCAGCGACCGCACCGACCCGATACAACAGATCATCGCAACTCACGAAGGTCGGCTGGATCGGCTGATTCCGGTACGGATTGGCCGAATGATCACTTCCCCGTACGCCTTCCTCCGTGGTGCTGCCGCAATCATGGCTGAGGACTTCGCCCCCCTGCCATCCACCGGGATCACCCCGGTGATTTGCGGGGACGCGCACCTGGGCAACTTTGGCTTCTATGCCTCTCCCGAGCGGGATCTGGTCTTCGACCTCAATGACTTCGACGAGGCGCACCCGGGAGCCTGGGAGTGGGATCTGCGGCGGCTGGTGACCAGCGTCTGGGTCGCTGGTCGGCAGAATGGTTCCGCAGAGTACGCGTGCGAAAAGGCCGCTGCGCGCTGTGTCGCTGCCTACCGCGAGCACATGGCATACCTGGCAGCACAACCGCTGCTGGTCCGCTCCTACCAGCGGCTCGACCTGGACCGGCTCCGCAGGACCGCTAAGAAAGACCCGCTGCGTCAAGAGATCAAACGCGCAGCCAAACGGGCGCGCCGGCGCACCAGCGATCGTGCCCTGCCACGATTCACCGAAAAACGCGACGGCACTCGTTACATCATTGAGGAACCGCCGCTTATCACTCGCCTGGACCCTGCCGAAGCCGACCGGATCGCCGAGGCCCTGGACTCCTACTTGCAGACACTGCCTGTTCAGTGGGCCCGCATTCTGGCCGGATACCGCATCATCGACATCGCTCATAAGGTCGTCGGCGTGGGCTCAGTGGGGCTGCGTGCCTACATTGCGCTCTGCCAGGGCAGCAGTCCGGACGACGTCGTATTCCTGCAACTCAAGCAGGCCCGCCGGTCGGTCGTGGCGCGCTACGTGCACGGGGAGTCGGCCTGGCACGCCCACCAGGGCCAGCGTGTAGTCGAATACCAGCAGGCACTGCAGACCGTCAGCGATCCATTGCTGGGATGGACCACCATAGGGGACCACCAGTACTACGTCCGGCAGTTCCGGGACATGAAAGGCGCTGTCACGATCGACGGGATCAGTTCCTCCGCCCTGGCCGACTACGCCGGAATCTGTGGCCTCTTGCTGGCCAAGGGCCACGCCCGCACCAGCGGCGCCTCCATGATCGCCGGCTACCTCGGCCGCAGCGACAAGGTCGACCGAGCAATGTGTCGCTTCGCCCGCGACTACGCCGAACAGGTCGCCTCCGACTACCAAGCCCTGCTAGCAGCCGTCGCCCGGGGCGTCCTCCCTGTCGAACCGAACCACCGCCGGACAGGCACATGAATACGGACAGGGTGGAGCCGACCTCGCCTGAGTAGACATCCCAGAGACTAGTCTACTGACAATAGCCAGCGAGTCCTGCGGCGACTCCGCTGTTCCCGTAGCCTGGTGCGCGAGGACACGCAAAAGGGGCGCTGGCATCGTCGTTCGACACCTCGCTGAGCTGATGGATCACTCATGATTGGGCAGCAGCACTTCGCTATCGAACCGTGGGCCGTGCGGGAATGCGACCTGGATCTGGCCATATTGGGCCAAACAGAATCCATCTTCGCGCTGGCCAACGGTCACATTGGGCTTCGCGGCAATCTGGACGAGGGTGATCCGCATAAGTTACCCGGCAGCTATCTCAATTCCTTCTATGAGCTACGGCCACTGCCCTACCCCGAGGGTGGCTACGGCTATCCCGAATCCGGCCAGACAATCATCAATGTGACCAACGGTAAGCTGATTCGGCTGCTCGTCGACGACGAGCCGTTGGACGTGCGCTACGGCGAGCTGCGTTCGCACGAACGGATGCTCGACTTGCGCGCCGGCACGCTCAGTCGCCGGATGGAGTGGGTCTCGCCCGCCGGTAAGGCGGTGCGGGTGGTTTCGCAGCGGTTGGTGTCATTGGTCCAACGGGCTGTGGCCGTAATCAACTACGAGGTCGAGCCTGTCGACCAGTCGGTGCTGCTGGTGCTGCAGTCCGAGCTGTTCGCCAACGAGCAGCTCCCCCCTCGCGTCGATGACCCGCGGGTGGCCGCGGCGGTGTCGGAACCGCTGGTCGCCGAACAGCACTGGTGCAACGGCACCGGCGCCACGCTGCTGCACAGCACCCGACACTCCGGGTTGCGGATGGCTGCGACGATGGCCCACGAGGTGATCGGTCCCGACCACACGCAGGTGGAGTCATCAGCAACCGAGCATGTCGCCCGGACGACAGTGATCTGTCGGCTGCAACCCGGCCAGCGGCTGCGGGTGGTTAAGTACCTGGCCTACGGCTGGTCCTCGCAGCGGTCGCTGCCGGCGCTGAACGATCAGGTCTCGGCGGCTTTGGCGGCGGCTCGATATTCCACCTGGGACGGGCTAACCACCGAACAGCGCCGCTATCTCGACGACTTTTGGGCCTCAGCCGACGTGGAAGTCGAAGGCAGCCCGCAACTTCAGCAGGCGGTTCGATTTGCTTTGTTCCATGTCCTGCAGGCCGGCGCCCGCGCCGAGCGGCGGGGCATCGCCGCCAAGGGCCTGACCGGCCCGGGATATGACGGTCACACCTTCTGGGACACCGAGACCTTCGTGCTGCCGGTGCTTAGCCATACCGTGCCGGATGCGGCGGCTGATGCGCTGCGTTGGCGGCAGCAGATCCTCCCAGAGGCTCTAGAGCGTGCTGCGCAGCTTGGCTTGGCAGGCGCGGCGTTTCCGTGGCGCACTATCCGCGGCCAGGAATGCTCGGGATACTGGCCAGCCGGTACCGCGGCCTTTCACATCAACGCCGATATTGCCGACGCGGCAATTCGCCATGTCACTGCGACCGGCGACATCGATTTCGAGCGCGACGTCGCGCTGGAGCTGCTGGTCCACACCGCACGACTGTGGCGCTCGCTGGGTCATCACAACCTGCAAGGCGACTTCCGCATCGACGGCGTCACCGGGCCGGACGAATACAGTGCCGTGGCCGACAACAATGTCTTCACCAACCTCATGGCGCAGCGAAATTTGCGTGCCGCGGCCGACGCCGTCGGGCGGCACGCGGAGCGGGCAGCTGCTTTGGGCGTTGATGCTGAGGAGGCGGCGTCCTGGCGTGATGCGGCAACCAGGATGGTCGTGCCCTACGACGAGAAGCGCGGAGTACATCCCCAGTCGGAGGGCTTTACCAACCACGCAGTCTGGGATTTCGCCGGCACTGCACAGGAGCAGTATCCGCTGCTATTGCACTTTCCCTACTTCGACCTTTACCGCAAGCAGGTGGTTAAGCAAGCCGACCTGGTGTTGGCCATGCACCTGTGCCATGAGGCGTTTACCGTCGAGCAGAAGGCCCGTAATTTCGCCTACTACGAACGGATCACCGTCCGTGACTCATCCCTATCAGTGTCCACTCAGGCAGTGCTGGCGGCCGAAACTGGTCACCTCGACCTGGCGTATGACTACCTTTGCGAGACCGCGCTGATGGACCTGGCTGACCTGGCACACAACACCAGCGACGGCTTGCACATCGCGTCGCTGGCTGGCGCCTGGTCTGCGGTGGTGGCCGGGTTCGGCGGACTGCGCCACCGCGACGACGGTGGCCTAGCATTCGCCCCGCGACTGCCGGAAGCGCTGAGCAGGATTACTTTCCGGCTGCGCTGGCGGGGGCAACGACTGCGAATAAAGGTCACCCCGGGTCAAGCGGAGTATCGATTGTTAGAGGGCACCGAGCTAGAGCTCAGGCACCACGGGAAACCCATCACACTCACCGTGAACTCGCCGGTGGTGGAACCGATCCCAGCAACCCCGCCGACCGATCACATCACGCACCCAGCAGGGCGGGAGCCCCTTTGTCGCCGGCTGCGTGGTGACGCGACTGGCTAGACCCAGGACTACTTCTTCGCCGCTCGCCAGCCCCCGGCGCGCTCGCGGAGCGAAGAGGGAGCGAGCGCTGGCCGGACACAGCGGCGCCGCGTCCGGACCGTGTCGGCCCGGCTTGATGTCACCTTGGGTATTTACGCACACACCGACCTCGACGCCATGCGCGAAGCCCTGGACGGCATTGAGTGGGATGACCTGTGAGCAGTCGTTGCTACATGGCTGCTACATCCGGCGACACTAAAGACCTTGCGTCGAGCCGTTAGGGCTCGTGGGCGCAGCAGGGGTCGAACCTGCGACCTCTCGCTTGTAAGGCGAGCGCTCTACCACTGAGCTATGCGCCCGTTGCCGCCCAGGTGACCTGGGTGGCGTGGTGTTTACGTTGGTAGTGCGGACACGGCCCGCTTCCAGACGGCCTGGTCACGAGCTTCGCCAGGACCGTTCATTTCAGCGAACCGCACCACACCCCCAGTGTCGACCAGGAAGGTGCCTCGGTTAGCAAAACCAGTCTTGTCGTTGAATACGCCGTAGTCCTGCGCGACCGTACCGTGTGGCCAGAAGTCGGAAAGCAAGGGGAAGTCATAACCCCGTTGATCAGACCAGGCTCTGAGCGTGAATACCGAGTCCACCGACACTGTCAGTACCTGCACGTCGGCGAACTCGGTGAGATGGTCCCGCAAGTGGTCCAGCTCACCAGCACAGATCCCACTGAAGGCCAGTGGGAAGAACACCAGCAGAACGTTGCGGTCACCCCCGAACTCCGACAGCCTCCACTCCTGGTTGTTCTGATCTTTCAACGTGAAATCCGGTGCCTGACCCCCGACATCCAGCGGCATGGTGCTTAGGTCCTTCTCCTCATCGTCAGTTCGCGCGAGGTAACGCGAGATTTCGACACCCAGTCACCGGTTCAGCGCTTGGACTTAGCGGCCTTGGGCGTGGCCAGCCTGGTAGCTGTCCAGTCCTCGCACAGGCTGATATTGGACGTCTGCGCCAGACCGACGGTTGACGCCGCCTCAGCGATATCCGAGGGCTCGACATGACCGTCGCGACCCGTCTTGGGCGTGAGAACCCAGATCACTCCCGTATCAGCCAACGGTGCGCGGGCGTCGACGAGGGTGTCGATCAGATCGCCGTCCTCGTCGCGCCACCACAACAGCACCACGTCGACGATCTCGTCAGAGTCCTCGTCGAGCAGGTCAGCACCGATCACCTCCTCGATCGCCGCCCGCACGTCGTCATCGACGTCGTCGTCCCACCCGAGCTCCTGCACGACCATGTCCGATTCGATCCCGAGCCGCTCGGCAACGCCAAGCTTGCCGGTGTCTCCCGCCGCGGCGGCGACCACGGTGTTCACCCCTCCACCCATGTCAAGCCTGGCGTCATCCGCCCGGCGTGCTACTACTCGATGGCGTCCAAGCGAACACTGCGGTCCGGCCATAGCGCAACTGCCAGCAGCGGGACACGCCGATCTGGGATCGCCGGGATGACCCAATCGCCAGGTTGACAATCGTCCGGCACGATGGCCTGCGGGCGGGCCAGTCGGTACCAGCTGGAGGCCGGTGGTGCCCCAGAACACAGCGCCCCAGTGCGTAGCGACCTGTAGAACCGGGTGTATCAGCCCAGTTTGAGGTGAGGAGATCCCGTGGCCACGCAGAGCGATCGTAGGCCCGCAAGGGTGCGAGTCATCCGGGATGGGGTGGCGGCTCACCTACCGGACATCGATCCTGAAGAAACCGCGGAGTGGTTGGAAGCCTTCGACTCCGCTGTGCTGTCCGGGGGCAAGCAACGCGCCCGGTACCTGATGCTACGGCTGCTCGAACGAGCTCGCGAGACCGGCGTCGGGGTACCTGCACTGACCAGCACCGACTACGTCAACACCATTCCCACCGAGAACGAGCCGTGGTTCCCCGGTGATGAGGAAACCGAGCGACGTTACCGCGCCTGGATCCGGTGGAACGCGGCGATGATGGTGCATCGGGCACAACGTCCCGGGGTGAGCGTCGGCGGTCACATCTCCACCTATGCCTCCTCCGCCGCGCTGTACGAGGTGGGCTTTAACCACTTCTTCCGCGGCAAGGACCATCCCGGCGGTGGGGACCAGGTGTTCATCCAGGGCCACGCGTCTCCGGGTATCTACGCCCGAGCCTTCCTGGAGGGGCGGCTGCCCGCCGACCAGCTTGATGGATTCCGCCAGGAGTTCTCCCACGCCGGCCCGGGTGGCGGCCTGCCGTCCTACCCACATCCGCGGCTGATGCCGGATTTCTGGGAATTCCCCACGGTCTCGATGGGGCTGGGCCCAATCAACGCGATTTTCCAGGCCCGGCTCAACCGCTACCTGCACGCTCGCGGCTTCAAGGACACCTCTGACCAGCACGTGTGGGCCTTCCTCGGTGACGGCGAGATGGACGAGCCGGAGTCCCGCGGCCAGATCCAGGTCGCGGCTATCGACGGCTTAGACAACCTCACCTTCGTGGTGAACTGCAATCTGCAGCGCCTCGATGGCCCGGTCCGGGGCAACGGCAAGATCATCCAGGAGTTGGAGTCGTTCTTCCGCGGAGCCGGGTGGAACGTCATCAAGGTGATCTGGGGCCGCGAGTGGGATGCCTTGCTGCACGCCGACCGGCAGGGCGCGCTGGTGAACTTAATGAACGTCACCGCCGACGGTGACTACCAGACCTACAAGGCCAACGACGGCGGCTACGTCCGGGAGCACTTCTTCGGCCGTGACCCGCGGACCAAGGAACTTGTCAAGAACCTGTCCGATACCGACTTATGGAACCTCAAACGTGGTGGGCACGACTACCGCAAGGTCTATGCCGCCTACCAGGCCGCCATTCAGCACCATGGCCAGCCTACAGTGATCTTGGCCAAGACGATCAAAGGCTACGGCCTGGGCCCGCACTTCGAGGCGCGCAACGCCACCCACCAGATGAAGAAGCTCACCCTCGAGGACCTCAAAACCTTCCGAGACATCCAGCGCATTCCAATCACTGACGCGCAGCTTGAGCAGGACCCTGCACTGCCGCCGTACTACCACCCCGGACCGGACGCTGCTGAGATCCGGTACCTGTGTGAGCGCCGCAGGGCACTCGGCGGGTTCGTGCCCGAGCGACGGACCAAGTCCAAGATGCTGGTGCTGCCCGGCGACAAGGTGTACGACGTACTGCGCCGCGGGTCAGGCAAGCAGGAGGTCGCCACCACCATGGCGTTCGTTCGGCTGCTCCGCGAGCTGATCAAGGATCCTGAGATCGGTCCGCGGTTCGTGCCGATCATCCCGGACGAGGCCCGCACCTTCGGTATGGACTCGATGTTTCCCACGCAGAAGATCTACAACCCGCACGGGCAGCTCTACACCTCGGTTGATGCCGAGCTCATGCTGGCTTACCGGGAAAGCGAGCACGGTCAGATCTTGCACGAGGGCATCAACGAGGCCGGCTCCACGGCGTCGTTCACCGCGGCAGGCACGTCCTACGCGACGCACAACGAGCCGCTGATCCCGATCTACATCTTCTACTCAATGTTCGGCTTCCAGCGCACCGGCGATGGCCTGTGGGCGGCGGGCGACCAGATGGCCCGCGGCTTCCTGCTGGGCGCCACGGCTGGGCGCACCACGCTGGTCGGAGAGGGCTTGCAGCACAACGACGGGCACTCCCCACTGCTGGCCGCGTCCAACCCCGCGGTGGTGGCCTACGACCCGGCGTGGAGCTATGAGATCGCGCACATCGTCCGTGATGGGCTGCGGCGGATGTACGGCGATGACGGTTCGCGGGACCCGAATGTCTTTTACTACCTCACCGTCTACAACGAGCCCTACCAGCAGCCGGCAGAGCCCGCGGACCTGAGCGTTGAAGCTCTGCTGCGCGGCCTGTACCGGTACGCGCCTGCCCCCGCGGCCGGCTCCGGCAACCCACGGGTGCAGCTCGCCGCCTCCGGGGTGGCGCTGCCTTGGGCGTTGCGTGCCCAGGACATGCTGGCTCAGGCGTGGGCTGTGCAAGCCGACGTGTGGTCGGCGACGTCATGGACTGAGTTGCGCCGGGAAGCCGTCGAGGTTGACCGACACAACCTGCTGCATCCGGCGGCCGAACCCAGGGTGCCGCACGTCACGCGCGTACTGCAGGACGCACCGGGCCCGCTAATCGCCGTGTCAGACTGGATGCGCGCGGTACCCGATCTCATCCGTCCCTGGGTACCCACCGAGCTGGTCACCCTTGGCACGGATGGCTTCGGCTTCTCCGATACCCGCCCAGCCGCACGCCGGCACTTCCTTGTCGACGCCGAGTCGATCACGGTAGCCGCGCTCGCCGCGCTCGCGCGCCGCGGCGAGGTGGACTACTCGGTGGTCACCGAAGCCGCCCGCCACTACCGCATCGACGACCCCCAAGCTGCCGGCCCCCAAACCTCCGACCCCGGCGTCGCCTAGCGCCCTTCGCCTTTCCCGACGTGGAGCGATATCGGGCGGAAGGATTGAGTGGGCGGCTTACACGTTGATCAGCCGGGCGGCCATCTCCCAGACGAGAATCTCGGCGCCGGCAGCACCGGCGGTGACGCGCTGCCCGCCGGCAGCGGTCATGCGTGCCGCGTCGCCGGTGTCGAGCACGCCAGTGTCCTCAAGATCTACCCCGCCGCGAGCGATGAAAAGGTGGACGAACGCCGCAGCCGGTAGCTCGACGCTGACACCGGGCTGCAGCCGTGCCGCGTGCAGCGCGGCATGCTGCTGTCGGATGGAGATCGCCCGGCGATCCCGGTGTGCCTCCATCCCGGACGCGACCACCACAAGCTCACCTGACCCCGCATCGACCGGACCTAGCTCGTTGCTGATGTCCAGCTGTTGGTAGCCGGGTTCGATCGACCGGGTATCCGGCGGAACCCACATCTGCACGAAATGCACGTCCTGATCGTGTGGCTCGCCGTCCAACCGCCACGAATCGTTCTTCTCCGAGTGGGTAATCCCGGTGCCCGCGCTCATCCGCTGCGCCAACCCCGGATAGATCACTCCGCAGTTGCCGTTGGAGTCTTCGTGCACCAGTGACCCATCCAGGACCCAGGTGACGATCTCCATGTCACGATGCGGATGAGTTTCGAATCCCAGGCCGGGCTCCACCACGTCATCGTTGTTCACCAGCAGCAGTCCGAAGTGGGTATTTGTGGGGTCGTAGTGCCGGCCGAAGGAAAAGCTGTGCCGCGAATCCAGCCAGTCCAGCGCGGTGTGCTTGCGGTGCGCCGCGCGGCGCACGTCGACCTGGGGCGTTAGCCTCGGTGGCGAGCTGCCCATTCGTCTGTCTCCTTGACCCTCTTGCTTCAATGCTGTTCTAGCGAGCCTGCTGGGCTTCGTCCAACACTATCGCGCGACGCCATTTCCCGTTGGCTTTACGTTCTTGCACTGTTGTTCGCCAGTTATGCCGCGCGTTGCCGTGCGATGCTGGGGTTATGACCGTCCAGACGGGTACCCGTCCGCTGTCCGCCAGCACACTGCGCAGGCTGGCACTGGCCTCCGGTGGGTTGGCCACGGCCAGCGTGGCTGAGATGGAGCTGCGCTTTCCCTGGTTTCGCCGGCTGCCAGCCGACCAGCGAGCCGGAATCCTGCTAGTCACCCAGACCAGCGTGGCAAACTTCGTCGAGTGGCTGAAGGATCCCCGGCACTCGATCAAGCTGTCCGCTGGGGCGTTCCGCGCCGCTCCGCGTGATCTGAGCCGCTGGATCAGCCTGCGCCAGACCGTCGATCTGGTCCGCATCGCTACGTCGGTATTCGAACAACAGCTACCTGAGCTTGCCGCCGACGATGCCGAGCGAGCCCTGCTCACCGAAGCTTCCCTGCGTTACAGCCGTGAGGTCGCCTTCGCCGCCGCCAGCGCGTACGCCGGCGCCGCCGAAGCCCGGGGTGCATGGGACGCGCGGCTGGAAGCGCTGATCGTGGACGGCATCATGCGCGGAGACGGTGAGGAGTCGCTGCTGTCCCACGCGGCGGCGCTGGGCTTAGAACCGGCAGCACCAGCGACAGTGTTGGTGGGCAACCCACCGCCGGACGGGGCTCCGGAACTACTCGCGGACATCCGGAGTGTCGCTGTTCGCGCCGGGCGGGGCGTGCTCGTGGGGGTACAGGGTTCCCGACTGGTTCTGGTGGTCAGCGGCTGCCCGGCCCCGCCCGACGACGGGCACTGGATGATCGACGCCTTCGGGGCTGGTCCGGTGGTCG
>DATELN010000017.1:0-2684 GCA_035276605.1 Pseudonocardiaceae bacterium
GCACCATCACGTCCGGCAACCCTGGACTGGCAGTGTCCGCACCGGCTATGGCTGACTCCCCGACCAGCACCACCACTCCAGTGGCAAGCACCATCAGCGCCGACATCACCACCGAAATCACGCGGCGTCCCAGCAACACCCGCCCCGGTGTGCGCGGCCACCGCCCTCGCGACCACACCCTCAACGCGGCAACCCCGCCCTGCCAACGGCGCCGGAAGCAAGAAATGCGTCGGTATGACATGGCTACTCCCAGGCATTCAACGACAGGCCCGGTCCGTGCTCCGGGCACCCACCTACTCCCGTGCGACACCACCGCAGGCCAGGCCGCCCCACTGGCAGCGTCGAACACGCCCACCGCAATACCGCACTAGGACACCGCGGATGCGGTGTCAGACCCCGGCCAAGCACCGCACACACGGAATCCATGTAGGGACACCCTGGGACCCACAAACCAACACCCCAGGTCCAATACAAAAACAAGGGATGGCCACGACCCCCACAACAGACAGCCAAACAGCCGCCACCATGCACACAGTGAACCGCCGACTTGTATGAGATCCACGGGATAGAGGGCTAGTTGATCTAGCGTCCCGTCGTGATGCCGACTGGTCTGACTCGTGAACCACTTGCCGCCTGTGGGCTGGCTCTGCCGGGGTTTGTCGAGCCGGTCGGCATCACGGCCCGGGGTCTGACTCAACAGAGAATTAATCGTCTACCGGAGCTTGAAGTCGGCGTGTCGCCCCTGGCCTGCACCGCTGGTGTCGTCGGAGAAAGGCCAACCGCGTAGTCATTAGTGGAGTCGATCCGCACAAGCGCACCCACACCGCAAGCGCAATGGCACCAGAGGGCAACACGCTGCTCGCGACGATGCAGATCGACGCCTCAGTGAGCGGATATCGCCGCCTGCTGAGGTGGGCGGAGGGCTTCGGGCCGCGCCGGTGGGCAGTGAAGAAACGCCCGCGGGTTGGGTCGGCACCTGACGCAATGGCTCGTTGCTCGCGGTGAGACTGTCAAGGATGGGCCCTCCACCGCCACGGCGCGGGTTCGGGAATTGTCCCGAGGTGGCCGACGCAAAAACGATGTCATCGACGCCGCTGCACCGGCCAGCGTCGCGCGTTGCGCGGTGACGCCAACCCCGTCGTTGCCGAGGATGTGACCCCGGTGCTCGCACTGCAGACGAGCGCCGCGCCAACGTGACCACCCAGCGGACTAGGTTGCTTCACCAACTCCATGCACTGCTGCGGGACGGTGGTGCACCGAACAACCTCACTGTCCTGGCGGCTTCCAAACTGCTGCTGGCCACCGTACGAGCCGACAGATCAGCGCAACGACCAGGTGCGGTGTAGTACCAGACAAGCACGATCGGCACAACGGACGCTCAAGGGCATCGACGAGCAGGGCCGCAAGGCCGAGCAGACCGTGGCCGGCAAGGCCGCGGTCAAACGCAACCGGTTCGTCAAACTCAACAACGCCACCAAGGCCGTCAACCGCGAACTAGACGCCACGCCCGTGCGCTGGCCGGGATCAAGGGCTACCTCACGAATATCGCCGACCCCACGCCCGGGCAGGTCATCAGGGCCTACCAGCGGCTGTTCCAGGTTAGTCCGCCAAAGCTTACGGAAGCTGCAGTTCAGCGCGGCTAACCAGGGTAGGGATTTGGGTCTGATCCCCCCTCGGACACAGAAGCGTGGCATGCCTGCCACATCTGACGTATCAGTGTTCAAGTGCGCTCTACCACGCAGAGTGCGCAGTTCCTACCGCTGGTCGCCCTGCAACGGGGCGGTGTTGGCCATGAGTGCGGCCGTCATCAGTCCCGTCGTCCCTCCGCTGCTGGTCAGGGACAGTGACCGGGTGGCGGGTGTGCCGGGCGTGGTGTCGATGGTCCGCCGGTCGCTGCCCCTGCCGTCGTTGATTACGCGGCGCACAACGGCCCCATCGTCTACGGGCTTTCCGCGCTTGACGATTGTGGTCGTCTCGCTGACCGCACGATCATGCAAGCGTTGGGCTGGTCTGCTGGGCTGGGTCTGGATATCAGCGAAGCAGACGGACGACTGGTCATACGCCCGCGGGAGCGTGGGTCCTTTCACGTCACCGGCCAAGGCCATCTGCGAATACCCGCTGCCCTGCGGCATCGATGCGGTCTCGAACCGGGCGACCGTGTGCTCTCGGCAGCTGATCCCCGTCTAGGCCAGCTCGTTGCCTACCCGGCTGCCGCGCTTGACGCCTTGATCGGTGGGCAGGCCGCCGACACAAGGGACGGTGAACCCGTATGACCATGCATCGGTCTGTGCCCAGTGCCGCGGATCTCGACGCGGCATGGCTGCTCCTGTCCCGATTGGGGGTGTCCCCCGCCGACCTGCTGGCAGCGTCACCGGACCGCGCTCCCGCGCCGACGTTCGCCGAATACATTCCCATCCTCAGCGCGGCTGTCGCAGACGGCACCCGGCGCGTGTATGGGTCTTATTGGAACCGCATCCTTGAGCACTGGGGCACTCGGCGACTCGACGAACCCACACCATCAGAAATCAACCAACTGGTTGAATACACCAAAACCCACACCGTCGCTCGCCGTAACGCCCGTGGTGGACGCAGCGCCGCCGAGCATCTTATCGCTGCTCTGCGCTGCATCTACCGGCACGCAGAAAATGACGGCCACATTAAGACAGCCGACAATCCTGCCCTGA
>DATELN010000018.1:0-8776 GCA_035276605.1 Pseudonocardiaceae bacterium
TCGTACTGGATCACGATCCACGTCACCGCGGCGATCACCGCGACCGGGATTCTGCTGGTCTCCGGAGTGGCCAGTGTCCTGTATCTGGCCGGCGCACCAGCGGGTTCGCGGATCGGCGCCCGGCTGCCGGATAGCGCAACCCTGGATCGACTGGCCTATCGCACCGCGGTGGTCGCCCTGCCAATCTGGACTTTTGCGATCATTACTGGCGCGATCTGGGCCGAGGCCGCGTGGGGCCGATACTGGGGTTGGGATCCCAAGGAGACGTGCGCTCTGGTCGCCTGGGTGGTGTACGCGGGATACCTGCACGCCCGGGCAACGGCCGGGTGGAGAGGCCGGGGGGCGGCCTGGATCAACGTGGCCGGTTTCGGGGTAATGCTGTTCAACCTCTTTTTCGTCAACATCGTCATCGCCGGGTTCCACTCCTACGCCGGCATCTGACGCGGTTGCCGCGTCAGGGGTCCTCACCGGGTTGCTGACGCCTGCTGTTGAGGCCGCGGAGGAACTCCGGATCGTCGTCGGGTGCGAGCACTGAGCGCGATACCGGGCGTTGTGGGCGCAGCGCCTTCCACAGCAGCGCGGTCATCCCAGCCAGGCCCATCGCCGCTATCACGTACTGCACTCCCAGTGTCCTCCTCACGTCGCCACTCCAGCGTAGTAGCGCGCCGTCAAGCCAGCGAACAGCTTCGCGTAGTTGTCACCCGGCGTTTTTGCGAGCCGCCCGGTCTGCCGAGCGATCCAGCGGCGCGGGGGTGGTGAGTGAGGCGAGCAGCGCCCTGACTTCGGTCTCCCGGAAGCGCCGGTGCCCGCCGGGGGTCCTGATTGAACCGATCCGGCCGGCAGAGGCCCACCGGGTGACAGTCTTGGGATCCACCCGAAACAGTGCCGCTACCTCGCCGGGAGTGAGCAGACGTTCAGTGCTTTGCGGTTGTGACATGACGGGCCTCCCCGAGCTCGTCGACCTCACACTAAGGACCTACCGGAGTATCGTGACAGCTCGCCCGCCAGGTACTCGAACGGTTCTGTTGAGGTAAAGCGTCGGTAATGGGATGAACGTCCCAAATCGCCTCCTCGGCCGATTGACATGCGTCCGCGCTCGCGCGGCATCCGCGGCCGGTGGCCGGCGAGTTTGGCCCCCGACCTCGATGGGTACTCCCCAACGGATCCCCCCACGGGACATGGAGAGGAGCGATCATGGCTGAAGACCGGACCCAAGCGCCTTCGGCAGAGGAGCTCAAGGAGCGCTTTGACGAGCTCGGGGACAAGTCGAACCTTGGCGCGGGTGAGCAAGAGACTGACCCGGTGACCGCTGACAACCCGCCCAGCGACATTAAGGCAGGCGACGAGAAGAGGGTGCAGACCTGAGCCCAGCTCTAGACAGCCTTCGCAGAAGCTAAAGGTTGGCCCCTGACCAGGATTCCGGTCAGGGGCCAAACCTTTGTTGCCGCTATTGCTTGAAGATGTCCTTGATCTTCTCGCCAGCCTGCTTGATGTTGCCTTTGGCCTGGTCCGTCTGGCCCTCAGCCATGAGCTCCTCGTCGTCCGTGGCCCGGCCGACGGCCTCTTTGCCCTGGCCCTTGAGCTCTTCGGTCTTGTTCTCAATCTTGTCGTCGAGACCCATCGTGTCCTCCCTCAGTGATATCCCGGCGCCAGTGTCCTGCCGCCGGCGGGTGGCGAGTGCCCCCCTTATGCAGACAACAGCCGGTTAAAAAACTCGCGATATCGCTGGAAGCTCACCCGTAGGTCCTCGGTGGAGGTGGGATCGCTGATCTGGCCGCGGGTGACGTTGTCGTGGATTTCCTGAAGTGTCCGCTCGACGAGCACGCTGGCCTGGTGTACCGCCTGCTGCGGGTTATCGACAAAGGTGCCCTGCACCTGTTGCCACTGATCGCGCAGCCCGGCCGGATCATTGAGCAGTCCCACACGCTCTGCACTGCTATCGGCCGCGGCCTGCTCGCTTCGACGGTCGTCCCGGTGGGCTGGTGCCGTCTCCTCAACCGGGGCTGGGGTAGCAGGTGTGGCGGGCGCGGGATCGTCTTTATTCAAGGCGCGGCTTAGCTCATCGTCGATGAAACGACGTACTCGTCCGCCAAATCCTTCTCGGTGTTCAGGTTCTGCGCGCTCTTCTCGGGCAGTCATCTCCGGCCTCCGTGGCGTCTCGCGGCTTAGCGGTCGTGCACCAGCTCGTCGAACAGGGCGCGATAGTGCACGAACGCTTGGCGCAGCTCTTCGGTATCGACGCCACGCCCGTTTGCGTCCTGGCCGGGTGCCTGGCGCTGCTGGGCGGCATGTGCGGCGCGGTAATGCTCGACGACCGCGGGGTGGTCGGCAGCGACCAGCTCGGCTCGCTCGTTGAAGTCGTCTACCGGGTAGCCCCGGTCTTTCATCACATCGGTGACCAGGCGGTCGGCCTCATCAAGCGCACGGCTGGGCTGGTCCACGAACTCGGTCTGCACCGCCTGCCAGCGTCGGGTGTAGCGCTCGCGGTCTGCGGGGTCGAGCTGCCTGATGTCGAGCCGGTCGCGTCGGCCGGCGACGTCACGCAGGTGCCGCTGCGCCTCGCGTTCGCTGCCCCGCGCGGCGACCTCGCGGTCGTACTCCGGGCCGAACCGTTCCTTAAGGTTCGCTTGGCTGCGCCAGCGGGCAGCCATCGCCAGTAGCACAACGACCGCGAATACGACGATCCCTAGAATGATCCAGCCGACGGTGTTCATCTCACGCCTCTCTCACATCAAACGCTGAACTGGGATTACCCGTCGTTGAGAAGCGCTACACGCGTTTTACCCGTTTGGCCCATTCCCCCCGAAGCGGACACGTCCTTGCTGGCTTGCTGAGCAACGCGGTGGGTGAGGTTAAGCTCGAATGCCGTGGTAACCCCGCACAGTCCAGCGACCGGCGCTGCGCTCGTCCGGGACCTAGTGCTCTACACCGTGGCGCGGCTGGCGATGGTGACCATTACAGCGTTGCTGCTGGTGTTCGCCGGCGTTCCATTGCTGGTATCCATCCTGCTGGCACTGGTGGTGGCGTTGCCGCTGTCGATGGTATTGCTTAGTCCCCTGCGGGCCCGGGTGAACGCTGGGTTAGCCGAGCTGCGCGCGCGCCGCCGGGCCGAGCGTGATCGGCTACGCCGCCAGCTACGCGGCAGTGACTCGTGAGTGTGTAACGGTGTTATAACACCGTTACACACTCACGAGCGCGACCGCAGTTGCGCCTGCCCACACCAGCATGCCTAGCCCGGTGTCGCGCAAGACCGGGATCAGCCCTGCTCCGCTAGCTGCGCTCCGGACACGGCGCAGTGCAGGCACCACAAAGATCAGCGCGAGCAGCCCAGCCAAAGCGGTCAACCGCTGTGTCGCCAGGCCTAGCGTCACGGCAAACGGGACGGTGACCAGTGCGGTGTACAGCGTGCGGGTCCGCTGGGCGCCAAGGCGGACGGCAAGGGTGCGCTTAGCAGCCAGTTCGTCGGTGGGGATGTCACGCAGGTTGTTGGCCACCAACACAGCCGTCGACATCGCACCAACGGCGACGGCGGTCAGGCCGCCGGTAACGGTGATTCGCCCGCTGACCACGTACTGGGTGCCCAGCACCGCGACCAGACCGAAAAAGACGAAGACCGCCAGCTCCCCTAGCCCAGCGTACCCATACGGGCGCGGTCCACCGGTGTAGCACCACGCCGCAGCCACACAGGCTGCGCCCAGCGCCAGCAACCACCATTGGCTGGCCAGCGTGACCAGCACCAGCCCGGCCACTCCAGCGACCGTGAAGCTGGCCAGCGCAGCCGTGCGCACCGCGCCCGGTGCCGCGACACCGGATCCGACCAGCCGCATCGGACCGACCCGAACGGTGTCAGTGCCGCGGATGCCGTCGGAGTAGTCGTTGGCGTAGTTCACCCCGATCTGCAGCGCCAAGGCCACGACTAGAGCCAGCAGCGCGCGCGCCCAGTGGAAGGCACCGAGTGCGGCTGCCGCGCCCCATCCCACCAGCACCGGAGCGATCGAGCTGGGCAATGTTCGAGGCCGCGCCCCTTGCACCCACTGCGCCACGCTCGCCACGAGCCAACCCTACGGCGTGGTGCAGCGCTGCGCGGATACCTGCCGGGCGTCCTGGTGGCCCTCGCCGTCGCCTTGCGTTCCTTGCGGACTGACGTATGCGGCGGGGATGTACTGCTTCGAGCCGATCCGCAGCCATTGATCGGTACTGCCGCGGCTGCCCGTCACCCGCTGGCCGCTGACGGCACATTCGATCACCAGTCGTGCCCCTCGGGCGGCCAGGCCGACCGTCGGGTATTTCTCGCCGGGTCCGCTGCGTACGGGAAGGATCGGAACCTGCACGATCGCCGGCGAGCCAGCCTGCACCCACAGGTAGCTGACAGTGACCCAACTGTTGTTACGTAACCCGAGACCGTCGAAGAAGGTGCCATCCGCCAGGTCGATCCCTGCCGGGTTACGGACGTCCCTGCCGAACTGGTCGGCGCCGTTGTGATACCCGTGGTGGTAGGCGGCCTGTGCCTCGGGCTGGCCCTGAGGCAAGTCCGGCCAGGACTGGCGGGCGTCAGAGGAGTTCCAGTAGTCGTCGGTGGTGTTCCATGGCCCGACATCCCACACCGGCGCCCATTCGCACCGACCGTTGGACGCGCAGATCTTCACCGTGTAGTCGCCCGAGTCGCGAGGAGCAAGCCCGCGGCGCGACGGTAGTGCGACGAAATGGTCCCGCTCCCGTATCACGTGACCGTTGGCGGTAGTGCGCCCGACCAGACCTTCGCGGGTGGCGAACACCCGATAGCTGGGCGCATCACCGGAGCGGTCGGCGAGCAGAACGACGCCGGGTTTGGCGGTCAACCGCACTGACCTGACGACGGGGCTCGCGCCTTCCTTGGCGGCATGCAGCACAATCCGGGCTTGCACGGCCGTCACCGCGGCGCCCAGGCTGGCGGGCTCTGGTGACCTGGCTGGTACCCATTCGGTCCACGATCCGTCGCCGCGGAGGCCACGGACGTCGACGTCGACGGCCGAGCCGGCCGGTCGCTCGGCGACGACGTCTGCCACCACCTGGCTGCTGAACTGGGTCAGTGGCTGCGCTGCGGTGGTCAGCATGCCTTCGGGGCGATCGGACCTGATGCTTGCCGGACCGCCACCAGGGTGGGGAGTCAGGCGGAGGCCGCCGGCATCGAAGCGGACGTTCGTGTCGTCGGCGTCCGGGGTGAGGCGGGCCAACCATCTGGTGACTTTGTCGGTGTTTGCTGCTGGGCTGCTGCCTTGTGCGAGCGCTGGTAAGTCTGCGCCGGCCTGCCCGGCGAGTAGCGCGACGATGGTCAGGGCGGCAATCCGGGCTGCGGTGCGGACGCGACGGTGGTGACGAGTCGGCGGCGTCACGGGAATGCTCCTGACTTCCGGGGGCACGTGTTCCTCTGTGACTCGTGTGACTGATGTGATTGCTGAGGTTATTGGTATCCAGGGAACCTGTAACAGGCGTCGCCGTCCATACCCAGAGTGGGTGAACGCTACGAAGCGTGTCAGTTCAGAGCTTGCGGGCGGTGAGGATCGTCCGCACGGCGCTACGGTCGGGTTTGCCGACGCCGCGCAGCGGTAGCTCGTCGAAAAGCACGATCTCCCTGGGCACCTGGGCCCTGGTCAGCAGGCGGCGGGCGGCGGCACGCAACGCACTCGGGTCTGGCGGGTGCCCAGGATCGGCGGGTATCACGGCTGCGGTGACCCGCTGACCCCACTCGGCATCCGGCACGCCCACCACGCACGCTGCGGCGACTCCGGGCAGGCTGATGAGCACAGCTTCCACCTCGGCGGGTGCCACGTTGAGTCCGCCGGTGATGATCAAGTCGTCAGCTCGCCCGAGCACATGCAGCAGGCCTTGCGGATCAAGTCGTCCAAGATCGCGTGTCCGGAACCAGCCGTCGTGAAACGCTTCCGCAGTTGCTTCAGGAGCGTCGAGATATCCCGAGGCGAGCGTCGGCCCGGCCAACTCGATAATGCCGGTGCTGTCTAGCCGCACGTGGGTTCCGTCCAAGGGCCGCCCGTCGTAGACACAGCCGCCCGCGGTTTCGGTCATGCCGTAAGTGGTCACTATGGGCACGCCGGCGATGCGGGCCCGCCGCAGCAGCTGCTGCGGTGCGGCGGCGCCGCCCAGCAATACCGCGGCGAAACCGGTCAGTGGCTCGGGATGGGTGTCGAGTAGCCGGACCAGCTGGGTGGGCACTAGCGCGGTGTAGCACCGCGCGGCCTCGCTAGTCAGCCACTGCGCGGTGGCGTTGAAGGCGACCGGATCGAACCCGTTACGCAAGTCCAGCACCGCGGGTCGATGCCCTGCCAGTGCGGCCCGAACTAATACCTGAAGTCCTGCGACATGGCAGGCGGGCAGCGCCAGCAGCCAGGCACCGGGACCCCCAAGCCGGGTATGGGTGGCGGAGGCAGAGGCGATCAGCGCGGCCGCGTTGAGCTGCACCCACTTGTGCGCTCCCGATGAGCCCGAGGTGCCCAGGATTGCATGACCCGCGCCGGGGTCCCGCGGCGGCCGCGCCTGCTGCAATCCCAGCGGCGCTACCGCCTCGCTACCTGCCAACATCGCTTGAATCGCGGCATCGAGCTCCCGGACTGCTTCCGGTGACCCGTCACACTGGATCACGCGCATCGCGGCACCGCGCCGGATGCGCCGAGCTCGGCGCCAGTGTCCTGGAGCCGGCGGTGGGCAACTCCGTTATCGAATTCGACAACTCCAGAGCGCAGCGGTCTTCCCTCCCGATCGTGCTCGGCTGATCTTCACCGTACCGGTAGGTCGGTGCATAGCGCGGGAGGCCGGGCATCTGGCCGCGTGGTAACCACGTCATCGCCCACTGCGATAAGACCGGTGTACCGAGGAGGGAACGGGGCCTGGCCATGGAGACAGTGGTGCGAGCGGTAGCTGTCCCGGCGCATGTGTGGGTCACCGTGCCGGGGACTGGAGTGCAGGTCAAACATGCAGCGGGGCGCACCGGCTGGTGTCGGGTTCATGCGGACGGCTCCCTGACGTTCGGAGACTCGAGCATGGCGTGGGTTACCCGCCCTGCTCGCTGGTGAGGCCACGTCCGCGTCTACAGTGTCGACGGCATCTCCCTCTTCTGCCACTACGGCAGGACGCCCGTTACCGAGGAATCATCGACGCAAGTGCTTTGCGCGTGGCCGGTGGCCGTTAAGGGCGGAACTGGTGGTTGGCGCCGACTGCTTCGAGCGCTTCCCGTCACCGGTCTAGGTGTCAGCGGATGGTGAGACACGCCGACCGACACGCCGACAGACCGGTTCGGGACTGCGTCTAGTGGGGTAGTCGAAGCCGGCGCCACAAACCGGTGGCTCCGAGAGGCTGGGGCGGTCAGGGGAAGCGGGGCCGGCTGCGGTGGTGCTGGAGTTAACGTTGCTGGGACTGGTGTGGTTGCTGGGGCTGACCGCGGTGCACTGCGTGCAACCGGCCCCGATGCGCAGGTGTCGTGCCGTTCTGCGGGTTGTTGCTGAAGCGACCGCCCGAACGCGACCGCGAATGCCCGTGTCTGGACCGTAGCAGAGAAGTACCAGCCGGGTATTAAAATAGCGGTAGGGAATTGCCGCCGAGAGTGTGCTAGCGGCTCGCCAGTGGCGTTGAATGCCCTTCGGCTGGTATATCTATGGGAGTAAATCGCATCAGTAATACTAGGGAACGGCGACCAGTCGAGGTTGGCTTGTCTCGGTTGCCCAGAAATTGCCGTCAGTAGTACCAGGGAAACGCCGACCAGTCGGGGGCGCGCTTTTCTAGGAAGGCGTCGCGCCCTTCGGCGGCCTCGTCCGTCATATAGGCCAGCCTGGTCGACTCTCCGGCGAACAGCTGCTGGCCGACCAGCCCGTCATCGATCAGGTTGAACGCGTATTTGAGCATCCGCTGCGCGGTGGGTGATTTGGCGTTGACCACGGCGGCCCACTCCAGCGCGGTCTTTTCCAGCGCGGAGTGCGGTACCACGGCGTTGACCATGCCCATCCGGTGGGCATCGGCCGCGCTGTACTCGCGCCCGAGGAAGAAGATCTCCCGGGCGAATTTTTGCCCCACTTGCCGGGCGAGATAGGCGGAGCCGAAGCCGCCGTCGAAGGAAGCGACGTCGGCGTCGGTCTGCTTGAACCGGGCGTGCTCGGCTGACGCCAGGGTTAGGTCGCAGACCACATGCAAGGAGTGACCGCCACCGGCCGCCCAACCCGGCACCACGGCGATGACAACCTTGGGCATGAAGCGAATCAGTCGCTGGCACTCCAGGATGTGCAGCCGGCCAGCCCGCCCCGGATCGATGGTGTCCGCGGTCTCCCCGGACGCGTACTGGTAGCCCGACCGGCCGCGAATGCGTTGGTCGCCTCCCGAGCAAAACGCCCAGCCGCCGTCTCGCGGCGAGGGCCCGTTGCCGGTCAGTAGGATGCATCCGACATCAGGGGTCATCCGTGCGTGGTCCAGCGCGCGATAGAGCTCATCCACGGTGGCCGGACGGAACGCGTTGCGTACCTCGGGTCGGTTGAAGGCGATCCGGACCGTGCCGTGTGCCACCGCGCGGTGATAGGTGATGTCGGCGAAGTCGAAGCCCTCGATGCTGCGCCACGCGGACGGGTCAAACAGTTCGGAGACCACGAGCGGCAGGCTACGCCTGGCGCTCGTGAGTGGCGTTCGGTGCTGGAACACTGTTACCCACTCACGAGGGAGGTGCCTGTGCGGAACCGCATCCTGCTGATCGGACCGGCGTTGGCGGTGCTGCTGGTGGTGATCGCGCTGCTAGTCCCCT
>DATELN010000019.1:0-9136 GCA_035276605.1 Pseudonocardiaceae bacterium
CTACCCGGTTGCGATCGTGCCGAGAGCCGGCAGAAAGGTACGCCTCCACGCCAATGATGGGTTTGATTCCGTATTCGTTGGCCTTCTTCCAGAATTCGTAGGCGCCGAACACGTTGCCGTGGTCGGTTATCGCCAACGCCGGCATGCCCATCCGGACGCATTCGGTGAGTAGGTCATCCAGCCGGGCCGCGCCATCGAGCATGGAAAACTCGGTGTGCGTGTGTAGGTGTGCGAACGACTCACCAGGCACACCGCCGACATTACTCGAACATTCGTTCGATATCCATCCCGCTGTCAGAGACCCGCGGCACACCACGCACCACACCGGCACGACCTGCTGTGCAGATGGAACATCGCTGGATGACGCGAGCAAATGCGGACGCCGTTGCGGCGGCGCACGCGACAGAGGTTGCTACGGGGTGTGGGTGCTGACGGACTCGGACAATGTGGCTGCGGTCCGCACGTACACATCGGCTGGGCTCAGCGAGCCGCGCGAACAGCTGATGCTCAGCTACCCCTTCGACCACTTCCCGAAGTGCGCCATCCCTGGCACGCTGTCCCGCTGATCTTTAGTAACAGGGTTGACCACAACTCGACGATGCGCCAGCTAGGGGGGCTAAGACGGGGCGGGCCCGTCGTCGGGCACTGGTCCGGCTGTTTGCGTCTGCTCGGGCAACAACGGGGAGATCGCCAGGTCTTCGATGGAGGTATCCGACAGTGCGGCCTGCACTGCCCGGGCGTCCGGGCGGGTCGCCACCGCGTGGAGTGCACCACCGTCGCCGAATACCAGCAATGCCAGCACGCATGCGCAACCGCGATCCAGCTGGGTGGCCTCCGCAGCGGCAACGGCCGCACGCCTGCTCTCCGGTGCTGTCCGCGACACCGCCAGACGGTCCGCAGCCGCCGACCGCTGCGCCCGCGCGAGTTCGGCCACTGGCTGCTGTCCCGACAGGTCACGGGTGATCAACGCGGTCTGCACGCGCGGCAGCGGAACGCGGAACACCACCTTCGACAGCCGGACGCCCTGCGTCAGCTCAGCGGCGCGGTCCGTGGTCAGGTAGGAGTCCAGCTGAACCAGTGCCCAGTGGGATGAGTGCCCCGCCGGTAGCGATGCGTTGGCACGCCGCAGGTAGGCCGTAACCGGCTCGCCGGCCTCGGGACCGAGCCGCTGTACGCCGGCTGGCAACACTGGTTCGTCGCGCTGACCGGCTACCCAGGTGGTAAGGCCGAACACCACGACCAGCACTGCCAGCAGCATCCACCAGGCTCGCCGTGGCATCCGCTACACCTGTGCAGCCAGCACGTCCAGGGCGTGACGCAGGTCGTCGGGATCCGGGCTGGTGAATTCGACCCAGTGCTCGTCAGCGGGATGCGGGAAGCCCAGCCGCGCGGCGTGCAGCCATTGCCGGGTCAACCCGAGTCGGTGGGCCAGCGCGGGATCCGCACCATAGGTGAGATCGCCGCAGCAAGGGTGGCGTAAAGCAGCGAAGTGCACCCTGATCTGGTGGGTGCGTCCGGTTTCCAGGGTCACATCACACAGCGACGCGGCCGGGAAAGCCTCGATCACCTCGTAGTGCGTCACCGATGGCTTGCCGCCGGCCATGACCGCAAAGCGCCAGTCGTGCTTGGGGTGCCGGTCGATCGGGGCGTCGATGGTGCCTCGGCTGGGATCCGGATGGCCTTGCACCAGCGCACGGTAATGCTTGGCCACGGTGCGGTCCCGGAACGCCCGCTTCAGCGACGCGTAGCCCCGCTCGGATTTGGCGACCGCCATCAGGCCGCTGGTGCCCACGTCCAACCGGTGCACCACGCCGTGGCGCTCGGCCGCGCCCGAGGTCGCCACCTGGATGCCTGCGGCGGCGAGTCCGGCGAGCACGGTTGGCCCGGTCCAGCCCGGGCTAGGGTGTGCCGCGACCCCAACCGGTTTGTCGACAACCACCACGTCGGCGTCGTCGTGCAGCACCTGCAGTCCCGGCACCGGCGCAGCCGTGACAACCGTCGGCTGCGGCGGATCGGGCAGGGTGATCTCCAACCAGGCGCCCGCGGCCAGCCGGTCTGACTTGCCGGCGGGGTTGCCGTCGATCAGTACCGCACTGGCATCGGTCAGGCCAGCCACGACCGTGCGAGACAGCCCCAGCAGCCGGGCCAGTCCGGCGTCCACCCGCATACCATCCAGCCCGTCGGGTACCGGCAAGGTCCGAATTTCAGTCATGCCGAGTCCTCCGGGCGTTGGGGGTTGCGCGTACCGTCGAAGTCCCGCCCGGTGGCAGCAAGAAAAACCAGCAGCACGCCACCGCACACGATCGCCGAGTCCGCCAGGTTGAACACCGGCCAGACGCTGCCATCCGGCGCGAGCAGCGACAGGAAGTCCACCACGTGCCCGCGCAACGGCCCGGGGGTCCGCAGCAGCCGGTCTACCAGGTTGCCTAGTGCACCCCCCAGCACCAGACCGAGCCCGAAAGCCCATCCAGCGCTGCGCAGCCGGGACGCCAACCGGATGATCACCACCACAACCCCCAGAGCGATCAGCGACAGCACCCAGGTCAGTCCGGTGGCTAGCGAGAATGCCGCTCCAGAGTTGCGGTAGACCACGAGATACAGCGCACCACCCAACAGCTTCATCGGCGGCTGGCCTTCCAGCAACATCACTATGATGATCTTGCTGAGCACATCCAGCACGAGCGTGACGCCCGCTGTTGCGGCCAGCAATCCGGTGCGGCGAGGGCGCGGTGCTACCTCGGAAGCCGTCTGGTCACCCGCGCCCTGTCGCCCTTCGCGCTGGGATCCACTCATGCCACCATTGTGACCAATCGTCCTCCGGCGCTTCAGACGCCGGTCTCCCCGCGCCACCGGGCCAGCCGGCCAGCTCGGTGTACCGCGCGGATCCGCTGCTCAGCTTGCTGCCGGTTGGCAGCCGTCGTGACGACTAGCAACTGGTCACCTGCCTCGAGCCGGGTGGTCGGCTGCGGGGTGAATCCCTGCCCATCGCGCACCACCAAGCTCACCACCGACCCGATGGGAAGGCGTAGCTCCCAGAGGTAGACACCGTGCAGCTGGGATGGTCGCGGCACCCTGATCTGGAGCAATTCAGCGCCCATCTCGTCCAGCGCTGCCGAGTCGACCTCCATTTCCCGGCCCTGTTCTGGGCGTAACAGGCCCAGCCGTTGCACGACCAGTGGCAACGTGACGCCCTGCACCGCGGTGAGGACAACGACCAGCACGAACACCACATCCACCAGCCGCTGTGCGCCCGGAAACCCTCGGCTGAACGCGATCAGCCCCAGCACGATGGGAACGGCCCCACGCAGCCCCGACCACGACACGAAACACTGCTCGCGCCAGGGCACCCGCAACGGCGTCAGCGCCAGCGCCACCGATACCGGTCGCGCCAACACAACCAGCACCGCCCCCGCAACCAGCGCGGGAATCAGGACACCAGGCAAGCGAGCCGGTGAGGCGTACAGACCCAGCAGCACGAACAAGGCGATCTGCGCCAGCCAACCCAATCCCTCCGCGAAGGACAGGGTGTCGCCGCGGTGCGGCAGTCGCGCATTACCCAGCACCAGCCCGGCGAGGTAGGTCGCCAGGAAACCCGAGGCGTGCAGCCCCTGCCCGGCGGCGAAGGCGAGCACGCAGACGGCGATGGTCGCCAGCGGGTAAAGGCCGGTGGCGGGCAACGCCGCGCGGCGCAGCGCCCATGCTCCGGCCGCTCCCAGCGCCGCTCCCACCAGCGCGCCGGCGAGTAGCTCGTAACCCACCAGCAGCGGCGTCCACCAGCGAACGGGATCACCCGTCGCGAGCAGCACGACGACCAGGTACACCGGCGCATCGTTGATGCCCGACTCCAGCTCCAGCGCGCCGGCCAGCCGAGCAGGCACCTTCACTGCGCGCAACACGCTGAACACCGCCGCCGCGTCCGTGGAGGACAGCACTGCACCCCACAGCAGGGCCGTGCGCCACTCCAAGTCGAGCACCAGGTGCAGAACCCATCCGGTGACGCCGATGCTCACCGCGACCGCCACGGTGGCTAGCGCGATGCCGGGAGCTAATGCAGGGCGGACCACCGACCAGCGGGTGGTCAGACCGCCTTCAGCCAGGATCAGGACCAGCCCGCCGATACCCAATGCGGCGGTCAATGGCGTATTGGAGTACTGGATGCCCAGGCCGGCCTCGCCGATCAACAGACCGATGGCCAGGTACAGCAGTAGCGACGGTAACCCCAGCCGGGTGGAGACCCGCACCGCGAGTACCGCCAGGAGCAATACCGCGGCTCCCGCTCCAATCGCGACTTCGACCTGGTTCACGCCGACCGTGCCCGCGGTTTCTCAGGTTCAGGTCGACCAGCAGATTGTGACCAGATCGCGGTGACGCGGACCCAGCTTCGCGACCGCCTCAGCAACCTCGTCCCGACGCTGCTCCGGCAGGCATAGCCGGCGCATCGAGAAATCGAGCTCTGCCTCGGGGCGGCGGGGCTGGGCGGGCCGGCTCCATCGCTGGACCTCGGGCTCAAACCCCACCTCGGCAAGGACTGCCAGGACGTCTTGGGCAGTTGCTGGCGGCGGCCGGCGCAACCCATGAAACTGCAGCCACAGTGGGTCCAGCCAGGCGCCCGGGTGGACGGCGTGCAACTCGACGACTACGCCGCGGCCGGCGGCGGCACCCAGAGCGGCGAGGAAGGGCCCCAGCTCCAGAGTGTTGTAGCCGACGTGGTGGCTGACCACCACATCGGCAGTGCCGGCCTGTGGTGCCACATCCGGCCACGGACCATGCACGCTACGGTGCCCTACACCCCGTTCGGAGCAGGCCCGTTCGAACGCCCGCAGCATGTCCTCAGCGTGATCGACCCCGGTCAGATGGGACACCTTGGGCAGCAACGCCAGTCCCGCGGCGCCTGCGCCGCACCCGACGTCAAGCACGGTGCCGCCCTCTGACCCCAGCAGCTGTAGCGCAGCACGGCGCGACGGGGTGTCCTCAGGAGCCATCGGGGGCGCGAACCGAGCGGGATCGTGCCGGCTCGGATCCCGCGGGGCCGCAGCGCGGATCTCAGCCGGAATAGCGCGGGCCTGCAGCAGCTCCCGCCAGCGGGCGGCGGCGGGGCCGCTCGTGAGTGAGTTTCGGTGCTGGAACACTGTTACGCACTCACGACCCTGACGGCGACCTCGACGCCGTCCCCGACGGTTCCGGCGAAGCCGCCCGGCACGGGGGCATACTCCACCTGCTGGGCAAGGACCTCGCCGGCGATGAACTGCTCGTGCTCGCGGGCCGCCGCACGCACCGCTTCTGGGGCGTCGATGGTGAGCACGACCCGGTCGGTGACGTCCAGACCAGCCTGTTTGCGGGCTTGCTGAGCCACCCGGACTAGATCGCGGGCGATACCCTCAGCCGTCAGCTCCGGAGTGAGAGCGGTATGCAGCACCACCAACCCCGAACCCGCCGGCAATGCAGCAGTTTCAGCGGGGTCCGCGGCGACGAGCCGCTCCGTGAACTCGCCCTCTAGCAGCGGGATGCCGGCAGCGGTCACGACCCCGTCCGGACCACGTTCCCAGTCTCCTTCCTTCACCGCCCGGATCACCTTCTGGGTGTCCCCGCCCAGCCGGGGGCCGCAGGCGCGGGCGTTGACGCTGAGTTCAAAGCGGCCATGTGCGGCGACGTCGTCGGTGAGCTCGACAGTTTTGACGTTGACCTCGTCGCGGATCAGGTCGGTGAACGGCGCCAGCGTGTCCGCATCAGGGGCGGCCACGACGAGCGCCGACAACGGCTGGCGCACCCGCAAGCCCCGCGCCTTGCGCAACGACAGCGCGGTGGACACCACCTGGCGCACCCGGTCCATCGACGTCACCAGGGCAGGATCCGCGGGCAAGGTGGCCGGGTCGGGCCAGTCGGTCAGATGGACCGATCGCTGCCCGGTCAACCCACGCCAGATCGCCTCGGTGGTCAGCGGCAGCAGCGGAGCCGCCAGCCGGCAGGTCAGCTCCAGCACGGTGTGCAAGGTGTCGATCGCGTTCTGCTCGCCAGCCCAGAACCGGTCCCGGGACCGGCGCACGTACCAGTTGGTCAGCACGTCGCAGAACCCCCGCACGCTGGCGCAGGCGCCGGCGATGTCGTAACCGTCCAGCTGAGCGGTGATCTCGGCGGCTAAGTCGTGCAGCTTGGCCTGAACATAGCGGTCTAGCAGGTCCGGGCTATCCGTGCGCCACCGCCCTTCGACACCCGCCGCGTTGGCATAGAGGCTCAGGAAATACCACGAATTCCACAGCGGCAGCAGGGCTTGCCGCACGGCCTCCCGGATGCCCTGCTCGGTGACCACCAGGTTCCCGCCCCGCAGGATCGGTGAGGACATCAAAAACCAGCGCATCGCGTCCGAGCCGTCCCGGTCGAAAACCTCGGTGACCTCAGGATAGTTGCCCTTGGACTTGGACATCTTGAGCCCGTCGTCGCCAAGCACGATGCCGTGGGACAGGCAGGAGCGAAACGCCGGCCGGTCGAACAACGCGGTGGCCAGCACGTGCAGGGTGTAGAACCAGCCGCGGGTCTGGCCGTTGTACTCGACGATGAAATCACCCGGATAGTGGTGCTCGAACCAGTCCGTATTTGCGAAGGGGTAGTGCACCTGCGCAAACGGCATCGAGCCGGACTCGAACCAGCAGTCCAGTACCTCGGGGACCCGGCGCATGGTGGCACGCCCGGTCGGGTCGTCCGGGTTGGGCCGGGTCAGCTGATCGACAAACGGTCGATGCAGGTCGGTGGGACGCACCCCGAAGTCACGTTCCAGCTCATCGAGAGAGCCGTAGACGTCCACCCGCGGGTAGGTCGGGTCGTCGGACACCCATACCGGCAACGGTGAGCCCCAGTAGCGGTTGCGGGAGATGTTCCAGTCCCGGGCGCCTTCCAACCATGCGGCGAACTGCCCGGTACCGACGTTGTCCGGCACCCAGGTGATCTCTTTGTTCAGCGCCACCATACGGTCCCGGAAATGGGTGACGGCGACAAACCACGAGGACACCGCGCGCTGGATGAGCGCGTTGTTACAGCGCCAGCAGTGCGGGTAGGGGTGCTCGTAGGTGTCGTGACGCAGTAGCACGCCGCCGACATAGGGCGCGCCGTCGCGCAGATCCCGGATGATCGACCGGTTAGCGTCGAACACCTGCATACCGGCATACGGGGGCACCTCGGCAGTGAACTGCCCGGCCGAGTCCACCGGCACCACAGCGTCGATCCCTGCCGCATCGGTAACGGCCTTGTCCTCCTCACCGAAGGCCGGAGCCAGGTGCACCAGCCCGGTGCCCTCGTCGGTCGTCACGTAGTCGGCGGCCAGCAACTGGTGGGCATTGGGCCGGCCGGCGAAGAAGTCGAACGGGGGAACGTAGCGAAGGCCCAGCAGTTCGGTCCCGTCGTAACGGCCCACCACCACGGGCTGGTCACCGAGCTCCCGGGCATAGGCCGCTAGGCGGTCCTCGGCCAGCAGGTAACGTTCGCCACCCGCCTCGACGGTGACATACCTGAGCAGGGGATGCACTGCCACCGCCAGGTTGGACGGCAGTGTCCACGGGGTGGTGGTCCAGACCAGCGCGAGCACCCCATCTAGCGCAGATCCCGGGGCGGACAACCGCAGGCCGACGGTGACCGCAGGATCCTGCCGGGTGCGGTAGACGTCGTCCATCTTGGTTTCGGTGTTGGACAGCGGCGTCTCGCACCGCCAGCAGTACCACAGCACCCGAAAGCCCTGGTAGATCAGCCCCTTGTCCCAGAGTGTCTTGAAGGCCCACAGGACGCTTTCCATGTAGTCGAGGTCGAGCGTCTTGTAGTCGTGGTCGAAGTCGACCCACCGGGCCTGCCGGGTCACGTAGTCGCGCCATTCCTGGGTGTAGCGCAGCACGGAGGCGCGGCAGGCGGCGTTGAACTCTGCCACACCCATGCGGTCGATCTCGGACTTATGTTTGATGCCCAGTTGCCGCTCGGCCTCGACCTCAGCGGGCAAGCCGTGGCAGTCCCAGCCGAACCGGCGCTCGACACGGCGGCCGCGCATCGTCTGGTAGCGAGGCACCACGTCTTTGACGTATCCGGTCAGCAGGTGACCGTAATGGGGCAAACCATTGGCGAACGGCGGGCCGTCGTAGAAGACGAACTCGTTGGAGCCGTTCTCGCCAGCCGGGCGAGCGGCCACCGAGGCAGGAAAGGTCTGATCGGCTTCCCAGTACTGCAGGACGGCGGCTTCTAGCTGAGGAAAGCGCGGCTGGGCGGAGACCGGCTCGGTGTCGACTTTCGGATAGACCATAGCGGCGTGTACTCCTGTGCAGGTTCCTGCACGGGGACGACCAGCAGCTACGCTGCCGACCGCGGTACCACCCCGCTTGCCACCCGTACAGACGGACGGCCTCTCATTGAGTCGGCGATAACGGGCCGAACCCGTCCGGTTCTACTGGGGACTCACCCGCGGCGGGTGTGCCCTGTTCTTCCGGAGGCTCCCCGGTGATAGCCGGATCGGTGCCTATGGCTCGAGGATACCGGGCCGCAGCTAGTGAGTTTTGCCGGGCTCGGCTGACGCGGTGGTTGCTTCCCGTTCGGCACGGTGCTTGCGCGCCAGGATGGTATCGGGGCGGCAACGAGCACAGGGAGTGAAGCCCAACTCTCTGGCCTCGCGCACCGGCAGCCGCTCAGCGCGCTCGTGGTCAGCCAACCGGCACCGGGCGAGGTGATACCGCGGGCGTTCGTCAACGACCAGCACCTCGTCGCCAAGCTCATAGATCAGCAGCAGATCCGCGGCGTCGGTGTCCTCTTCTCCCGGTTGGTCATCACCAATCTGGATTTCACCATCCGAGGTCTGACCGGGTTGCACCGCGGTCACCGAAGCGAGCGAGCGCGGCGCCTCAGCCGCCTCGAGATCCATGACCGGCTCATCCTCCGCCAGGACCAGCTCGTCATCGGGTGAGTCCGCACGCTGAAGCCAGGAGCGCCGCCACCGCCGAAGGATTATCGCCGCGGCCACCACACTGAGCGCGACCGAACCCCACGCCAGTCCAGCATGGTCGGTACGAAGGGCGGCAACGAGGAAACCCACTGCCGCCAGCAGCAGGATTACCGTCAGGCGCACGGCCGGTCGAGTCAGCTACCGGCTTCGGCGCGCGCGCCGAACCCG
>DATELN010000020.1:0-13677 GCA_035276605.1 Pseudonocardiaceae bacterium
GCCTATTGGGATCATGACGACTACCGAGAGTGGTGCAACAACCACTACAGCAGCGATCACGACTGGCGCGGCTGGGAGAACCGTTACCACTGGGGTGAGCACAACCAGTGGCACGGCTGGAACGACGACCGCACCTGGAACGACCACGACCGCGACCACCGCGACCACCGCGTCTGGAATGACCACGACCGCGACGACCGCGACCATCGCACCTGGAACAACCACGACCACGACGACCGCGACGCCGATCACCACGCGGATGCTCTGCGCCAAGGCGATCGGGTTCTTCAGCAGGTTGCCCGAAGCGACCATGAACTGCGCGGCTTCCGCACCACTCAGAATCAGGCCGATACGGAGTCGCGGGGTCAGGCGGGGCACGAGATGCCGCGCGGGATCGACAGCGGCCGCACCGGTTCCGGCGTGCTGCGCGGCGAACCGAGTTACCAGCAGCACAGTCCGTCCGTCGAGAGCTGGCAGGGCGGTTCGGCGAACCCGGTCGCGCCGGCCGCGTCGACCTTCTCTGCGCCCGCGCCGTCGTTTGCCAGCGGCCCGTCGTTGTCCAACGCCGTTTCAGCGAGCCCGAACGTGGCGCCTAGCGTGAGCGCGCCGGCCGTCGCGACCACCACTGCCGCCGCGTCGGTGGCGCCGGTGAACGCTACCCCGATCGATCCGAAGTCCTCGGCGCACGTCGCTTCCCAGCCGTTGAGCCACAGCGTGCAGCAGGCCGCCACGGTGAACACCCCGGCGCAGCAGTCTGACACTGACTCACGTTCGGGCTCTCCACGCAGCGACGAGTCGAGCCGCGGTTCGAGTTCCAGCCAGGGGTCGGGTCACCACGCTGGCGGGTACATCAGCGGGGGGAGCGCCGGCCAGAACGGTCCGCAGAACGCGCATGGCATCACCACCAACGGTCAGCAGGGTGGTGCCACGGGCAGCGGGCTGGATGGCGCTCAGCATGGCGGTCTCACCGGTAGCCAGGGCAGCTCCACCGGTGGCCATGGCGGCTTTGGTGCTCCGCAGGCCGACACCGGCACCCAGGTCGACGGGCGCAGCGTCCCCGGCCAGCCGTCCCATCCGGCCGCGCCTCAGGCCGACCTGGGTAGCTCCCCGTCCTCCGGTGCCGCTTCGAGCCAGAGCACGCAATCAACCGGCACCGCGTCCCAGCCGGCGCACTCCTCGACGCCTACCCCGCACGGGACGGCCTCGAGCGTGCACACCACGCCGACCACGCAGAGCACGGCGCCAGGGGCATCGAGTGGTTCGGCGTCGACCCCGCACACCACTCCGACCACGCACAGCACGGCGCCAGCCGCGGCGCACAGTCCTGACCCGACCGGTGGGGCCGGCTCCTCGTCGTCGCACGGTCTGTCCAGTGGCCTGACCACGCATGACGGTGGCCAGACTGCCGCCCCGGCGACTCATGACGCCACGCATCCCAGCACCGACCACACGGCGGTACCGCACTGATCGCAACGTTACGAGAACGAGGAGGACGAAGCGGTGTCGGTGACGATGCAGTCTGGCGAGCTGATGACCAGCGCCGAGCTGATCAGCCTACTCGACCAGGCCAGTCGGCTGGCTGGTGCAGCCGGTCGGTCTGAGCCAGTTGAGCGGCTGGCCAAGGCTCATGCGCGGATTGCGGCTCGGCAGATGCGGGTGATGGTGGTCGGGGCGCCCGGCCAGGGCGCCACGTCTTTGGTTCACGTCCTGCAACGGTCACCAGCTGATCGGCTGCCGGGGGCGACCTTTGTGGACGCTCCCGGCCCGGAGTCGAACCAGCCGGCGGTGCCCCAACCAGGATCGGCGGACGTGGTGTTGTTCGTCTCCGAGGCAGGCCATGAGTACAGCTCGGCGGAGCTGGACTCGCTGGCCCGGATCCGGGCACAGGGCACCGCGGTGGCGGGCGTGCTCACCAAGATCGACGCCTACCCTCGGTGGGCTGAGGTCCAGCGAGCCAACCGGTCGCGGCTGCAGGCAGCCAACCTGGACTCGCCGACTATCCCGCTGCTGCCGGTGTCCTCGGCGATGTGCGACAGCGGCCGGCAGCGTGGTGACGGCACGCTGTCGGTCGCTTCCGGGGTGCCGCAGCTGCTGGAGTTCCTGCGCGACCGGATCGGGACAGGGGTGGATCCGGCACTGCGCGACTGGGTGCTCAGTGAGGTGCTGGCCGTTACCGACCAGCTGAGCACGATCTGGAATCGTGAGCTGAATACGTTGCAAGGCTCCGGCGAGTCACCACAGCAGCGGCAGCAGCAGGCGGTGGCCGAGCTCGAGCGGCGCCAGCGTCTGTCGGCACAGTGGCAGCTCGCGCTCAACGACGGCGTAACCGAACTCATGGCGCAAGTGGATTTCGACCTACGCGAGCGGCTGCGTGAGGTGATGGAACTCGCCGAGGAGCACATCACCAAGGCGAACCCATTACGGCAGTGGCAGCAGTTCGATGAGTCGGTGCGTGGCAAGATCGAAGAGAGTGTGCGGGGGAACTTCGAGCTAGCCGAAAAGCGCTCCCGGGTACTGGCCGCGCAGGTGGGCGCAAAGCTGGCCGGCAACGCGGACGGCTCGTACACCGGCGTGGCGCTGCCCGAGGTACGGGTGGGCGGCCCCGACGGGGCGTTGCGCCGGGTCAAGCCGATGGAACCGCCGAACAGCGGCGGCGGGTTCGCACGGGCGGTCAACAGCCTGCGCGGGTCCTACGGCGGCATCCTCATGGTTGGTGTGCTGACCAGCCTCGCCGGCCTCGCGCTGATCAGCATCTGGTCTGTCGCCGCGGGCGTGCTGCTGGGGCTGTTCACGTTCTGGGAAGATCGCAAAAACGGTCACGAACGCGGCAAGGCTGAAGCCAAGATGGCGGTGTCCAAGCTGATGGACAACGTGAACTTCCGGGTAGGCGATGAGTTGCGGGCGCAACTGCGCGCCGTGCACCGGGCGTTGCGGGACCACTTCACCGAAATCAACGACCAGCGGCTGCGAAGCGCCTCGGACGCGGTGCGCGCTGCTGTCGACGGCGCCCCGGCTAACGGCGGCCAGCGCGACGCGCGGCTGTCTCAACTCCAGAACCACCTCGCCGACCTGCGCCAACTTCGGACCCAGGCCACGGCGCCCACCACTGCTCAGCCTCGTCACACCACTCAGCGCGGGAACGTGGTGTTCGCATAACGATGCGGAGACTACAGGAACTCCTCTTGATGGTTGATCGCCGACGCCACCGTGGTGCTGGCCGGGTTGGGCCGCGAGCACCCGCCCAAGGCCGCTGACCGGGTAAGGGCCGCAACACGAGGTTGACCGGCGCATCGGGCGCACACTCAAGACCGTGACGCGATTCAGCTGGATCTCCTTGTGCACCGATTACGGCTACTCGGACGGTTTCGTAGCGGTCTGCCACGGCGTGATCGCCCGGATCGCTCCGCACGCCCGGATATTTGACGTGACGCATGCCGTGCCGCCTGGCGATGTGCGCCATGGGTCGGTGGTGCTCGCCGACACATTGCGCTGGCTGCCCCCCGCGGTGCACGTGGCGGTCGTCGACCCTGGCGTCGGCACCGAGCGGCGCGGCATTGCGCTGGTCAGCGGCGACGCTGTGCTGGTCGGCCCGGATAACGGGCTGCTACTGCCCGCGTCGCACACCTTGGGCGGCGTGCATGCCGTATACGAGCTTGCCGACCCCGCCTACCTGCTGCCAGCGGTCAGTGCCACCTTCCACGGCCGCGACGTCTTCGCGCCGGCTGCGGCGCACCTGGCCTGCGGCGTATCACCGGACGCGCTGGGCCCTGCAGTAGATCCGGCGTCGCTGGTGACTCTGCCAGCGCCAGTGTGCGAGGTACACGACCACAAGATCCGGGTCGAGGTGCTAACCGTGGATCACTTCGGCAACCTGGCGCTGGCCGCAGGGGCCGGCGAGCTGGCGGCACTCGGGCTGCGCACCCCAGCAACCGCGACTCTGCGGTGGCCGGCCGGAACCAATCTGGTGCACCTCGGCATGACCTTCGCTGACGCGCCACCCGGCGAGCTCGTGCTGCTGGTGGACTCCGCCGGACACCTCGCAGTGGCCTGCCACGGCGATTCAGCAGCGGTCCGTACCGGGCTGCGACCCGGCATTGTGGTCGAGTTAATCACCAGCTGAGGCATCGAGTGATCATCCTGCTGGCAGATTTAGCCGCGATGAGCGCGGCTTATCCGTCCGAGACGGCGATCATGAATCAAAAAGGTGTGGGGTCAGCCGGCGTGGACGTGAAGACTAGGGCTCGGCGTGCGACTGAAGCATCATCGAGGAGCAGGCATGCGCACAGCGATCGTGGGCGCAGGTCCAACCGGCCTCTACACCGGGATTGCGCTGGCCCGCCGCGGGCATGAGGTCACGGTCATCGACCGCGACTCCGGTCCTCACGGGGACGGATCGTGGAAGCGCAGGGGTGTGATGCAGTTTCACCACCCGCATGGCTTCCGTCAGCAGGTCGTGGACGCTCTGCTCGCCGAGATGCCAGAGATCTGGGATGACTTGATGGCAGCGGGAGCGGAGCCGGTCACGCTGCCCGAGCAGCCCGGCCAGGTGATCGGGCTGCGCTGCCGGCGTCTTATCTTCGAACGGATCCTGCGCTCAACCGCCGAGGCGCAGCCTGGTGTCACGCTGCGCACCGGTCACGTCGATGACGTGCGCTGCGAGCAAGGACACGCCGTCGGTGTCCGGATGAACGGGCACCAGGTGGATGCCGATCTGGTCCTCGATGCATCCGGCCGCGCCGGCCAGCTCGCCCGGACCTTCCGAGCGCCGGCCGAAGGTGGTGACTGCGGAATCGCTTATGTGTCGCGGCACCACCAGCTCTTACCGGGCGCGGAGACGGGGCCGGTGAACGCACCGATCGGGATGGTAAGCATCTACCCTGGCTACCAGGCGATCGTGTTTCTCCAGGACAACCGGACGTTCTCCACTCTCATCACCCGGGCCAGCACGGATCGTCAGCTAACGGCGCTGCGCTTCACGCAGGCATACGAGGCCGCATGCCGAGCGATCCCTTCGCTAGCGGTATGGACCGAGCCGGACCGTTCCTGGCCGATCACCCCGGTGCTGCCCGGCGGGCGGCTGCACAACACCTACCGGACCCAGCTCGACGACGCCGGTCAGGTCGCCGTCAACGGGCTGATCTTCGTCGGGGACACCGTATGCACGACCAATCCCGCGCTCGGACGCGGAGTAGCCACTTCGCTGATGCAAGCCCAACGGTTGTTAACCCTGCTGGACGAGCATCGGCGCGACTTCGTCTCATGCTCGCTGGAGTTCGACCGATGGTGTGCCGACAACATCAAGCCGTGGTTCTCCGACCACGTGCACTGGGACGCCGAGCTGATCCGGCGCTGGTCGGGTCACGACATCGACCTCACCAAGCCGCTACCCTCCGACCTGATCATGGCGGCTACCGCGGTCGACCCCGAGATGCGCAAGGTCGTCGGTCCGTACATGGCCATGCATGCCCTGCCCGCCAGCCTCGCCGCCGTTGAAGGGCGGGCACGGAAGATTTATGCCAGTGGCTGGCGCCCACCCGTACCCGACGGGCCCAGCCGTGACGAGCTGGCCGAGCTGGTCGCCGCTTGGTCCGCTCGCGCAGCGGGTAAACAGGGTGTCAGTGCGTGAAGTGCCGGGTTCCGGTGAGATACAGCGGAACCCCGGCAGCCTCGGCGGCGGCGGTCACCTCGGCGTCGCGGATCGAGCCGCCGGGATGCGCCACTGCGCGCACACCGGCCTCAAGCAGCACCTCCAACCCGTCGGGGAACGGAAAGAAAGCATCGGAGACGGCCACCGCGCCGGCTGCTCGCTCGCCTGCTCGACTGACTGCGAGCCGGGCGGCGTCGACCCGGTTCACCTGCCCCATCCCAATCCCGACGGTGGCCGCATCCGCGGCGAGCAGGATCGCGTTGGAGCGCACCGCGCGGCAGGCACGCCATGCGAACACCAGGTCAGAGAGGGTCAGTTCGTCCACGGCCGCACCAGTGGCCAGCGTCCAGGTGGCCGGATCGTCGCCGGGCGCGTCGAGCGCATCCCGAGCCTGCAGCAGCAGCCCACCCGACAGCGCCCGGAACTCGACCCCACCCCGCTGCGGGGGCGAGGCCAACAGCACCCGCAGGTTGCGCTTGCGGGTCAACACATCCAGCGCACCGTCGGCGTACGACGGCGCCACCACCACCTCGGTGAACACCTTGCCGATCTGGGCGGCCAGCTCCACAGTGACCTCGCGATTGCACGCAATCACCGCACCGTAGGCGCTGACCGGATCGCAGGCGTGCGCCCTGCGGTGCGCATCGGCAACGTCCCCCACGGCCGACACGGCGATACCACACGGGTTGGTGTGCTTGATGATCGCGACACAAGCGCTGTCGTGGTCATGCGCGGCCCGCCATGCGGCGTCGGCGTCGACGTAGTTGTTGTAGGACATCTCCTTGCCGTGCAGCTGCTCCGCGTGCGCCAGCCCGCCCTCCCCCGCCGACGTCCCCGCGGCGTACAAGGCGGCCTGCTGGTGCGGGTTCTCCCCGTAGCGCAGTGCCGCAGCCTGCCGCCACGAGAAGCCCACCCACGCCGGGAAGGTTCCCGATGCGCCCAACGACGGTGCTGAGGACCCCATCCAGGACGCCACGGCGATGTCGTAGTCGGCGGTGTGCCGGAACGCGGCGATCGCCAGCGCCTGGCGCTGCGCCAGGGTGAACCCGCCGGCCCGCACCGCGTCCAGCACGTCGCCGTACGCCGCCGGATCAACCACCACGGCCACCGAGGCGTGGTTCTTCGCGGCGGCGCGCACCATCGCCGGGCCGCCGATATCGATCTGCTCGACACAGTTGTCGAAACCCGCGCCAGAGGCCACCGTGGCCTCGAACGGGTACAGGTTGACCACCAGCAGTTCGAACGGCGTAATTCCCAGGGTCTTCAGCTGGGACAGATGTGCGGGTTTGCGGGTATCGGCGAGCAGCCCGGCGTGCACCCCCGGATGCAGCGTCTTGACCCGCCCGTCTAGGCATTCCGGGAAACCGGTGAGTTCCTCGACCCGGGTGGTTGGCACACCCGCGTCGGCGATCACCGTGGCCGTCGATCCGGTGGAGAAGATCTCGACGCCGGCCGCGTGCAGCCCCGTGGCCAACTCCAGCAGGCCGGCTTTGTCGGACACACTTAACAGCGCTCTACGCACCGGCCGACGCCCGTCTGTGGTCATGGAATCGATACCTTTCGTCCGGTGACGGTGCACCCGTGGCGGGCCAGGTTGGCGACGACGTCCACCAGCAACTGCCGCTCCACGACCTTGATCCGCTCGTGCAGCACCTGCTCAGTGTCGTCGGACCGCACCTCGACGGTGCGCTGAGCCACGATCGGACCGGTGTCTACCCCAGCGTCCACCAGGTGCATCGTCGTGCCGGTCACCCACACGCCGTGTGCGAGCGCGTCGGCTACCGCGCGGGTACCGGGAAATGCGGGCAGCAGCGAGGGATGACTGTTGAGGATGCGGCCACCGAAGCGGTCGAGGAACGCTGGGCCCAACAGCCGCATAAACCCGGCAGTCACGACCAGGTCCGGCGCGTGCGAGGCGACCGCCCCGGTGAGCGCGGCGTCCCAGGACCGCCGGTCGGGATGCTGGGCCAACTCGACGACGAAGGTGGGCAGCTCACTTTTCTCGGCGCGTCGCAATCCACCGGCGCCGGGCCGGTCCGCGCCGACGGCGACGATCTGGGCCGGGTAGTCGGTATCCGCCGCATTCAGCAGTGCCTGCAGCAGCGTCCCAGTCCCGGACACCAGGACAACGACCCGGGCAGGGGTCGGCAGACGAAGCTGGTACACGGTGTCCTGACGGTAGCGGCGAGATCGCGGGAACACTGCCAGACTAACCAATAAAAACTCGACGGCACTGCTTGCGCAGCTGTAGTGGTCGGCGCCGGGTGACCAGCGTCATGGAGCAGCTGGTTTGTTGGACGATGCGCCTCTCCCACAGGATGTGCTTTTGCACCTTGCCCGAAGGGGTGAGGAGAAAATCGCTCATAAACACCTAGTGCTTCGGTGTCTTGTACGGCGCCAGGTGCCGGCAGCAGAAGGCGAAAAGCCGTTCGACGGTGGGCGAGCAGCCTGACGCGGGTCGTAGGAACGCGGCTATCACCGGCATGAAACTCAACCGTGCCGCGATCACGTTCTGGAACGTGATCGCCGAGAACCCACCGGCGATCCAGGACCGCTGAGCACCCCGTTGCGGCCTACCGCGAGAGGAAGCTGGGGGTCTTGATCGCGTGGTGCAGGGCGACAATGCCGCCGGTGAGGTCGCGCCAGGCGACGTCGGTCCAGCCGGCGGCGGCCACCCGCCGAGCGAGCTGCTGCTGGTTAGGCCAGGCCCGGATGGTTTCGGCGAGGTAGACGTAGGCTTCCGGGTTACTGCTCACCCGGCGCGCGACTGCCGGCAGCGCGCGCATCAGGTATTCCAGATACACGATGCGGAAAGGGGCCCAGGTGGGAATGGAGAATTCGCAGACCACCAGCCGGCCACCCGGCCGCGTCACTCGGGCCATCTCAGCCAGCGCGGCGTCGGGGTCGGCCACGTTGCGCAGTCCGAACGAGATCGTGACCGCGTCGAAGACACCATCGGCGAACGGCAAGGCCAGCGCGTCGGCTCCAACCAGCGGCACCCGGCGATGCCGGCCCGCGCGCAGCATCTCCAGGGAGAAATCGGCAGCCACGCTCCACGCTCCGGCGCGGGTGAACTCGATGGTGGACACTGCGGTGCCGGCGGCGAGATCCAGCACCCGCTCCCCGGCCTTGGCAGCCACGGCAATGCGGGTACAGCGGCGCCACCACCTGTCCTGGCCGAATGACAGTACGGTGTTCGTCAGGTCGTAGCGGCGGGCCACCGCGTCGAACATCGCCGCGACGTCGCGGGGGTCCTTGTCCAGCCCGGCTCTCGACACAGCGTCACCCTACGGCTGGTGGCTCTTCAAGTACCGCCAACCTGCCCGGGGCACGCTGTCAACCGCTACCAACCCGTCCACGCGTGCCCTCGGCTTTCGGAGCATCATCGCGGGTCGCTGAAGCTGCGGGGTGTGCGGCGTGGCGCGCCACTGCGGTGCGCGCTGCGGATTGGCCTGCCACAGGGCCCGCCGCACGCCGTCAAGGTCGTAGTCGGTGGCGTAGACCGGGGTCCCAGGCTGCTGGCGCCACGACCGAGCTCGTCGATCAATTGCATGACCACTGCTCTTGCACCGCTGTCATCGCCAGCTACCGGCAGGGCAATGCGTCCGGGCGTCCCCGGCGGACGGCCATAATCGCACAAGTGGTCCGCATAGATGTTGTTGCACGCCTTGATCACCGCTCGACCAAGCTGTTGTTCTACCCAGCGGCTCTCGGGCATGCCACCCTCGATCGCGTCGAGCGACCATCTCGTTGCTGAGGGTAGTAGTTGCCGGTGTCGACGACGACCGTCTCACTGGTGCCGGCGAATAGGTCGTCCGGCAAGTCGGGAATGTTTTCTCCGGAATAGTCACCACAACGAGGTCCGCATCACGTGCCGCTTCAGTCACCATAACCGCGGTGGCCCCGGCCTGCGCGGCCAGGTCATGCAGCGTTTGCGGACCACATGAGTTCGCCACGGACACGTCATGGCCCGACGCCGCCAGACGCCGCGTCAACGTGCCGCCAATATTCCCCGCACCAATGATACCGATCCTCATGTGCACTCCTGACCGGTGGCGATCCTATTCTGGTCATGCCCGGACGGCTCGCGGCGAAACCCATCGGGTAACCAGCCCACCCGCGAGGGGCTCGCTGGTCAGACTGGCCACAGCACTGGGTAACGACCGTGCTGGCCAGGTTCGGCCTACGCTGACCGCGGGAAGCACTCGCCGACGGCATTTACCGCCGCGGAAGGAAGGGTGATGTACTCGTTACTGTTCTATGATTACGTGGCCGATATCGCCGAACGTCGAGCGCCTTTTCGAGAGGAACATTTGGCATTGGCCGGTGAGCTGCATGAACGAGGAATCCTGCCGATGGCTGGCGCACTCGTCGAACCGTTGGATGGCGCCATTTTAGTGTTTTCGACCGACGATCGCTCGGTTGTGGAGGATTTCGTGGCCCGAGATCCGTACGTACGCGAAGGACTAGTCACGTCCTGGCGAGTCAGACTATGGAATGTCGTCATCGGCTGAAGACCGCCAAACCCTAACGTTGGCAGATGCATATGCATCTGCCAACGCAGGTCGGCTCTTCGATCGCCGGGTGGCTGGGCGTCCCGGCGCTGCGCCCAGGTTCTGCGATCGACAATCCATACGATGCCGCAGCGCGGTGTGCTGCACATGAGGGTTCTCCCCTAGCGGATCCCTGGTTGAGTCCCGGGGTTGCTCCGAGCCAGGCGGGGTTGGCTGTAGTTAACAGCAGTTGGTGGCCGGGTTGGCGGTACTTGAAGGGCTACCAACGTCAGCGCGAGGCGCCACGGCGGTGGCGCCGGCGCAACCACCAGGAAGCTGGGGCCAACAACGACCACACTGCCGCCAGAGTGATCACCGCTGGGGTCACGCCCTGCAGCCAGGTGCGTCCGGCAACGCGCACCTGATCGGGATCGGCACGGTCATACTCCACTCGCACCAGCTGACCCACCTGCAGCTCCGACGGGTAGGCGACGCCCTCGTCCGGGCGGTACACCTTGCCGTTGGGCACAGCGAACTGCACCAGAGTCCGTAGGGGGGTCACAACGAGCACCTGGGCGGTGGCATGGCCAGTATGGGCGTCGATCCGGGCATCATCCAGCGCGGCCCCGGCGAGCGCTATCGTCATGAGTGCAGTCAGCACACTCGCCGCCACAAGCGGTACCCACCAGATCCGCCGGCGCTGCCGGCCGGCAGCCGGTCGGGTGATTTCACCAACGGGTGCGGTAGCGAGAACGGTCATTGCGCGCAGCGTAGCGCTGGCGTAACCGGACTCGCCGCGCGCGCCATCATCCCGGTCGCACTAATACGCTGACGGGGTGACCACCGCCCCGCTGACCGACCGGCTGGTCGTGCGCTCGCGTCTGGTGCAGGGCGGTAGCGCCCTGCTCGACATGTTGCCCTCCCCCCGCGGGGTCCTGTCCTGGGTGCGGGCCGGGGAGGGGTTAGTGGCGTGGGGCGAGGTGGCCCGGGTATGCACCGAGGGCCCGTACCGCTTCGCCCGGGCGCAGGACTGGTGGCAGTCCTTCTGCGCCCAGCTGGACACCCGTGATGAGGTCGGGCTGCCGGGCAGCGGTCCGGTTGCCTTCGCCAGCCTGGCCTTCGATGACTCCCCGGGCAGTTCGGTCCTGGTGGTACCGCGAGTGATAGTGGGGCGTCGGGACGGCCGGACCTGGGTCACCGAGTTCCAAACCGGTGTCGCGACTGGGCAGGTGGTGCCGGTCAGCCGTCCCCAAGGGCTGCGCTACTCCGACGGCGAGCTACCGGTCACCGCATGGCGTGATGCGGTGGCCCGCGCGGTCTCCCGAATGCGCGATGGGGCCGTGCCGGCGAAGGTGGTCCTCGCCCACGACCTGCTGGCCGTCGCGGACGAACCGCTGGATCCCCGGTTCCTCCTGCACGGGTTGGCCGCCCGGTATCCCTCGTGCTGGACGTTCGCGGTGGATCAACTGGTGGGCGCCACCCCGGAGTTGTTGCTGCGCCGGCGTGGCACCGAGGTACTTTCGCGGGTGCTGGCCGGCACCATCTGGCCCCATGACGGCGCCAACGCCGGGGCGCTGGCGCTAGAGCTGCTCGACTCGGCGAAGGATCGCGACGAGCACCGATACGCGGTGGACTCGCTGGCGCAGGCGCTCAATCCGTTCTGCACCAATTTGACAGTGCCCGCCGCGCCCAGGGTGCTGGAGCTGCGCAACGTGCTGCACCTGGCCACCGAGGTGCGCGGGGTGCTGCATCCGGCCGGCCCGCCGTTGCTGACGTTGGCTGACGCCGTGCATCCCACCGCCGCCGTCGGTGGCACGCCGACCCCGGCGGCGATCAGCACCATCAGCGAGCTGGAGGCCATGGACCGCGGGCGCTACGCCGGGCCGGTCGGCTGGGTCGATGCTGCTGGGGACGGCGAGCTGGGCATCGCGCTGCGCTGCGCTCAGGTCGTCGGCCGGTTCGCGCGGATGTTCGCCGGCTGCGGGATCGTAGCCGGTTCCGATCCCGACTCCGAAGTCGCCGAAGCCGCCGCCAAACTCGTGCCCATCCGGGACGCCCTAGAAGGCGTCCACTAGCCCTGCCCTCCCCGATATGTCTCCATATCGGGGTAGAGGGACCCAGGGTGTAAAGAGGGCTCAGCTGGGCGGGGCGGCCGGGCGGGTAGGGGCGAACAGCCAGGTTTGGGCTACGTCGTCGATGTTCTTGCCGGAGACTCGCTTGACGGTGGCGAGGAAGTCCTGCACTGAACCGTTACGGCCGGCCCGATCAGTGGCCCAGGCGCGCAGCGAGGCGAAGAAGTTCTGATCCCCGACCGCCATCCGAATCGCCTGAAGCGCCATCCCACCGCGGCTATAGACGGGTCCGTCGAGCACTGCCGTCGCGCCAGGCGCCCCCGGCGGGATTCGCCAGAAGTCGTCGTCGGCGGGATGGGCGGCGTAGTTAAGCGCGGCGGTTTGTTTGGCGCTGGGACCACCGGTGCGTTCGGAGTAAAGCCATTCGGCGTAGGTGGCGAAGCCTTCGTTGAGCCAGATGTCACTCCAGTGACGCACCGACACACTGTCGCCGAACCACTCGTGAGACAGCTCGTGTACCACCACCTTGATATCCGGGCCGGCGCCGAAAAACCCGTCGCCGTATACCGGGCGGGTCTGGTTCTCCAGTGCGAAATGCAAGGGGGCGTTCGGTACGACGCCGCCGAGCTGGTGGAACGGGTACGGCCCGAAGATCCCGGAAAGAAAGTCGAGAATCTCCGGTGTCCGCTCCACCGAGGCGCGTGCCGCGTTCGCTAGTTCGGGATTCAGAGTGCGGTCATAAGCAGCCAGGTAGAGACCGTAGCGGGTGTCCCGGCGGACAATGTCGTAGTGGCCAATCGCAACAAAGGCCAAATAGGTGGCCATCGGCTCGCTTTCCTGCCAGCGCCACTGCTCCAGCCCCTGACCGGCCGGTTCTGGGCCACCGAGCAAGGCTCCATTGGAGATCACCTGCAGGCCAGCGGGCACGATTGCGGTGATGGTGAACTTCGCCTTGTCCGAGGGGTGGTCGTTGGACGGGTACCACCAGGCCGCAATCTCGGGTTCACCCACCGCGACCGCGCCGTCCGCGGTACGGACCCAGGGTGAGGGCTCATCGGGTCCGTCCGGGATGGCCGAGGGCACTCCGGCGTAGTCCACCCGCACCGTCATGGGCGTGCCAACCGGCACCGGGGTAGCAGGCGTGACCTGCAGCTCGCCACCGATCTGATGCAGCTGCGCCGGCTGGTCGTTCACGGTGGCAGCCAAGGCAGGCAACCTCAGATCGAGATTGAACCGGGCGAGGTTCTCGGTGGCCCGGGCGGTGATCGTGGTGTGGCCCTCGATCCGATCGGTGGGAGGGTCGTAGCGAATCTGAATGTCATATGCGGTGACGTCGTAGCCGCCGTTACCTGCGAGCGGAAAGTAGGGATCGCCAATGCCGCTGGCCCCGATGGCCGGTGGAGCCGACGCGGGGGGAGGTGACGAAGCCGACGAGGCTGGCGCGGGCGGCGAGTTCGAACCACGC